>DATKGA010000023.1:0-8793 GCA_035510935.1 Acidobacteriaceae bacterium | reverse complement strand
GGGGGGAGGGCGACGGCTTCGAAACCTACGGGGTCACCGGCGTGGCCTTGATCACATTCATTCTCCTTGCCGTCAAGGAACCCTCGACGCAGGCGGAACTGCTGGTATGGATCTTCGTGATGCGCGTGGCAATGCTGCTCTCCAGCGCGGTTGCGTACTTCCTCAATGGCGCAATCGCTCACGCGAAATACGCGGGCAAAGACGAAATGGACTTTGAGGCGCCACTGACCTCGCTGGTTTGGATCACCTCCATCATTTCCATCATCCTGACCTACATCGTCTCGTACCTCATGATCCCCACCCTCGGTGACGGATCGGTTTGGTGGAAGCTGGCTTCCATCATCTCCTGCGGAACCCTGGCGGGCGCGGTCATACCCGAATTGGTCAAGGTTTTCACTTCTACCAACTCCAGCCACGTGAGAGAAGTCGTGAAATCGGCGCAGGAAGGCGGAGCTTCCCTGGGGATCCTGTCGGGATTCGTGGCCGGCAATTTTTCCGCCTACTGGCTGGGACTTTGCATGGTCGCGCTCATGGCAATGGGCTACTACTTCAGTACCGGCCCGTCCATGGCGGTCCTGATGCTCGCTCCCGCCGTCTTCGCCTTTGGCCTCGTCGCATTCGGCTTCCTCGGCATGGGCCCGGTCACCATTGCCGTCGATTCCTACGGCCCGGTTACCGACAATGCTCAGTCCGTCTACGAATTGTCACTGATCGAAATCGTTCCCGGCATCGAAGCTGAGCTGAAGAAGGACTACAACATCGACGTGAAGTTCGAACGTGCAAAACACCTGCTCGAAGCCAACGATGGAGCCGGCAACACATTCAAGGCTACCGCCAAGCCGGTGCTGATCGGCACAGCCGTCGTAGGCGCAACCACCATGATCTTCTCCATCATCATGGCCCTCACCGGCGGACTGACTCATGACGTCGCGAACCTCTCTCTGCTGCACGCGCCATTCCTGCTCGGGTTGATTACCGGTGGGGCGATGATCTACTGGTTCACTGGCGCTTCCATGCAGGCGGTCACCACCGGTGCGTACCGCGCGGTCGAGTTCATCAAGGCCAACATCAAACTCGAAGGCGTGGAGAAGGCATCGGTCAGTGACAGTAAGAAGGTGGTGGAAATCTGCACGCTGTACGCGCAGAAGGGAATGTTCAACATCTTTATCGCCGTCTTCTTCGCTACCCTTGCGTTCGCATTCATTGAGCCGTTCTTGTTTATCGGCTATCTCTTCTCGATTGCGATCTTCGGCCTGTACGAGGCCATCTTCATGGCGAATGCCGGCGGAGCATGGGACAACGCGAAGAAGATCGTAGAGGTCGACCTGAAGCAGAAAGGGACGCCACTGCACGACGCAACCGTGATCGGAGACACCGTCGGCGATCCGTTCAAAGACACCTCGTCAGTGGCAATGAACCCGGTCATCAAGTTCACGACTTTGTTCGGATTACTTGCCGTCGAGCTCGCCGTGACGCTCGCCACGAACAATCCGCTGCTCACCCATATGCTGGCAGTCGCATTCTTCCTGGTGTCTGTGTTTTTTGTGCACAGATCGTTCTATGGAATGAGGATTGACTCTAAGGCAAGCAACTAATCATCGCTGCCTCTCAACAACGAAGCGCCGCGGCAAGCTGTCGCGGCGCTTCTCTTTGCCCAATAGTGCGTCACTCCCCGACAAACTACTCTGCTCCTAAGTGATGGAGCTCCACCCAGACAGAGGCAATAAGCCACAAATTGATTGAGAAAATATAGAGCTTGACAATGGAACATGCGCGAGCCTGTTTGCCGCAGTCTCGTAGGTTCCTCATAACGAGTTTGTTTTCAATTGCTTTTCTATACGGCCATCGCAGTCCTCAGTCGTTCTATAAGGCAATTTCGCTTGTTTTCGCGTGATACTCTTCCTTTCGCGCAAGCTCAGCTTCGCATGGAGGAATTGATGATAATTACTAAACAAGTTGGCGAACAGATGCAGGAAGTAATGAATGGTCTACGCAAAATGGATGAGGAAGCAAAAAAGAATAATCCTTCGCTTGATGGATGGATCAAACAGGTAAACCCCAAAACAGAGCATCAGGAATAACCCGTAACAATACCGATGTTGCCCCATCTATCGCGTGTCTCACACGCGATGGATGGGCGTGGGATGCGAGGACGTTCACACAGCGGTCCTTGTCTTTTGCCGTTGCACAAGCTGCGCTGAAGCCTGTCTTCTTATTTCGCGTCACACCGCGACCGTGACCCGCCCATAGCGCTTCTCCACATACTCATCCAGAATCACCTGGAACTCTTCGACGATGCGGTCGCCCTTGAGAGTGGTAAAGAGCTGGCCGTCCACATACACCGGGGCTTTGGGCTCCTCAAACGTCCCCGGCAGCGAGATGCCGATGTTGGCGTGCTTCGACTCGCCCGGCCCATTGACCACACAGCCCATCACCGCCAGCTTCAGCTCCTCGACGCCAGCGTACTGCTTCTTCCACTCGGGCATCTGCTCGACGAGGTAGCTCTGGATACGCTCCGCCAGCTCCTGGAAATAAGTGGATGTGGTGCGCCCACAGCCGGGACAGCTTGTCACCTGCGGCATGAAGCTGCGAATCCCCAGCGACTGCAGCACTTGCTGCGCGCAGCGGACTTCCTCCGAGCGATCACCGCCCGGCGTCGGCGTCAGCGAGATACGAATGGTATCGCCGATGCCTGCGAGCAACAGAGGAGCAAGTCCGGCGGTGGAGGCCACCACACCCTTCATCCCCATGCCGGCTTCAGTAAGCCCCAGGTGCAACGCGTAGTCGCAGCGGCCGGCCAAGACGCTGTATACGTCGAGCAGGTCGCGCACCCCGGAGACCTTCGCGCTGAGAATGATCTGATCGCGGCGCAGTCCATAGCGCTCCGCCGCCGCCGCGTTGTCCAGCGCGGAGACCACCATCGCCTCCATGGTGACATCGCGCGCGGGCAGGGGATTGGCGCTCTTGGAGTTCTCATCCATCATGCGGGTCAACAGCGCCTGGTCCAGCGAACCCCAGTTTACGCCGATGCGCACCGGCTTCTGGTGTTCCACAGCAACCTCCACCATGGTGCGGAAGTTGTCGTCGTCCTTGCGGCCGATGGAGCAGTTACCTGGGTTGATCCTGTACTTTGCCAGCGCCTGCGCCGCCGCGGGATACTTCTTCAACAGCTGATGACCGTTGTAATGGAAGTCGCCGATGATGGGGGTCTCCCATCCCTTGGCGCGAATTCCATCCACGATATACGGCACCGCTTTGGCCGCCGCATCGTTGTTCACCGTCACCCTCACCAGCTCAGAGCCGGCACGCGCCAGCGCCGCAATCTGCTGCACCGTGGACTCAACGTCCGCCGTGTCGGTGTTGGTCATCGACTGCACCACCACAGGCGCATCGGGGCCCACAACCACCCCGCCAATCCTTACCGAAACCGCACGACGACGCTCGATCCGGGCCATAGACACTCCGCCTCTAGTTTACCAGTTACACTAGCAGGAAGGCCCGGTAGCTCAGTTGCATAGAGCAGCGCACTCCTAACGCGAAGGTCGGCAGTTGGACTCTGCCCCGGGCCACCACTCCTTTGTTGTTGTCTATTGTGCCAGCGAAGCCCGCTCTGTCGTTACATGAGCGCCACTCAATCCGCCCTCGTAGCGCGCAATGCCTGTGTACAGGCTCTCGGCCACGCGCTCGCGATACGCCGGATCGCGCAACTGCTCCGCGTCCTTCGGATTGGTAACAAACGAGATCTCCGCCAGGATGGACGGCATATTCGCCCCAATAAGAACCACGAACGGCGCCTTCTTCACGCCGCGGTCCTTTAGCCCCACATTGCCCTTCTGCAATCCGGCATAGAGCGAGCCTTCCACGTCGCTGGCAAACTCGCGGCTCTCCGCGATCTTGTCCTTCAGCGCGATCTTCTTCACCAGGTCGCTCAACTGGTGGATCGACTGGTCGCTCACCGCGTTCTCGCGCGCTGCCACATCCAGGGCCGTCGTGTCCGATGTGAAATTCAGGTAGTAGGTCTCCACTCCGCGCGCGCTGTCATCGGTTGACGAGTTCGCATGGATGGAAAGAAACAGGTCCGCCTGCGCCTTATTGGCGATCGCCGTGCGTGTCTCCAGTGGGACAAACGTATCGTCCGAACGCGTGTAGATGATCTCCGCGCCCAGCCGGTCGTGCAGCAGCTTGCCCAGCCGCAGCGCCACGTCCAGCACCACGTCTTTCTCCTCGATCCCGTCCACACCCAGCGTTCCGGAGTCGTGTCCGCCGTGTCCCGCGTCGATCACGATCCTCCCAATCTTCAGCCCCAGCGCGCGCACCAACGAGGTCTGGCCATCGGCTGTGGGCACCGCAGCCCGCGCCGGCGTGGCATCCACCACGGTGGTGATGGATGCGGTTGAATCGCTCTCCGCCCTGGCCTTGCTCCTGTGCGTCTTCTTGCCGGAGCTCGGCGAAGGTTCCGGGCTTGCATTGCTCGGCGACCCATCGTCAACACTCATCTCCGGCGCATCGCCGCCGTCCCTGCTCTCTGTCTCCACCACAGCCGAAATCGGCTTCGAGGTCGGCTTCTTCGTCGCCTCCACTCTGCCCGGCAACTCACTTAGGTCTGCAACCTCGCTGGTTGTGGTCTTCGTCGCAACGCTATTGGGAACGGGCCGCGCAGACGTCGGCTTCACCGTAACCGCCGCACGCGGAGCAGGAGCTTCAGGTGCAGACATCCCCGCAGCAAAACTCGCCGATCCCTGACCACTGTTCGCACTCCCAATTCCCCCATGGATGTCGATGATCAGCCGGTAAGGATTGGGCAGTAGGAATGCAGAGTACTCCGTCACGTCGTTAACATCCAGCACCACACGCGTCACATCGTCCGAGTACTGCGCCGCGCGCACCTTCTTCAGAAATCCGTCGTCGGTCACCGCAAAGCTCTTTCCCACCAGCTCCGGCGCCAACCGCGTCCCATGCAGGTCGAAATAAATCCGATCCGGGTTGGGAACTCGCGCCGCCTCGTACGTCACGTTATCGCCCAAGTCGATCGCAACCCGCGTATACGTCGCCGTAGACCAGTGGCGAATCCCCGTCACCAGCGCCGGCTTCCCATTCTGCGCCTTGTCGCTCGCAGGCACCCCATTCATCGCAGGCTGATCGCGAACAGGGGTCGCCATCGGCTTGGATGGAGGGACCGCAATGGATGGCGCGACCGACCCCGACGTCTGCGCAGTGGGCGGCAGAGAAGATCCCCGCTGGCCCGACTGATCCTGTCTTGTTAAGGGCCCGACTTTAGCCGTGCCATCGACAGCCCCGGAAGAGCCGGGCTTTAGCCCCTGAGGTCTTAATTGACTTGGCAACGCAGTCGTCGATGTCACCGGCAAGCCGCCCTTACTCGCAGGAGTGTTAGCTTCGGCTCCCACGCGTTTCGCAGCAGCGACGCGGTCTTTCGCCGCGGCCGGCTGCCCCGTCTTTCCTGTTCCCAGGCTCAGGGACGCCAGCCCAGCGCGCGCCTCCTCTGCCTGCTCGCTCTTCGGGTGCTCCTTCAGCAGCAGCTTGTATCGTTCCCGTGCCGCCGTCGCATCCTTCAGGTCGTTCTGCGCAATCTGCCCCTCGTCCAGCAGAGCTTGCACTCCCAGAGAACTCGCCGGGTACTGTGTCCGCAAAAATTCATACTGCCCTACCGCCGCGTGCAGGCTCTTGTCATCGTGCAGCGTGCGCCCCTGCTCGGCCAGCAGCTCGGCCACTGCGTTTACGGCTGCCGGGGAATGAACGTCCGCCGGGTCGGCATGGTAGATCGCGCGATACGCGTCCATTGCGTGCGTGTAATCCGCCTGCGTACGGCCCTGTTCGGAAATCGCTTCCAGCGCCTCTCGCCCTTGCTCCGCCTGCTCCCATGGCGTCAGCGGCACACTCTTCTTTGCCGCATGAGTCCTGACCGCGGACGTTGGCTCCGACCGCGCTCCGGCCGCGGCGCAGCACACCGTCGCAACACAACTGAGCGCGCCCACGCACACCGCACACCGCACCCGCCGCATCTGGTTACCGAGAGACATCTCCCTCTCAGTTTAAGTCGCTTCGCGCCGCCGCCCCACGCAAATACAACCCGGTACTTCCCGCGATACCCCCGCCTCGTCCGTATACATTCAGGAGCTGCCCTGGAGCGTCGCCTTCTCATGGTGACGCCACCCCTTCCTACGGTCCAGTCGGCTTGTTGTAATAGTTCATCGAGCCGCCGGTAAAGAAGTGGTGGCGAACCATACTCTGCGCGAGTAAGAAGAACAGCACTACCATGAGCATCAGCCCCAGAAACTTCACAAATCCAGGCCACGCTCTCTTATTTTCTTCCGGATCACTCTTGTGCCGCATCCTGGTCATCGCAGCACCTCCAGCGATTAGACGCTGCCAGCCCCTCTGCGGGTCGCCTCACCCCAACAATCCCCCCACAACCTCTGCCGCGTTCGCCAGCGCGCCGTCGAGAGCGCCCGCATCGCTCCCACCCGCCTCGGCCAGGTCCGGTCGTCCACCGCCTTTGCCGCCCACCAGCGCCGCCAGTGCGCCGACTACCTTACCCGCGTGGACCTTACTCGTCAGGTCCTTGGTGACGCCCACGATCAGCGAAACCTTGCCGTCTAATGCCGCTCCCAGCACCACCACACCACTGCCCAGCTTGCTTCGCATCTGGTCAACCAGATCGCGCATGGGGCCGCGCTCCAGCCCATCGACGCGCTGCACCAGCAGCTTGATGCCTTTGACTTCGACCGCCGCAGCCTCCCCCGCAGCAGCCGAGGCCGACTTCATGCGTGCTGCATCCAGTTCGCGCCGCAGCTTCTTCATCTCGTCGTCCTGAGCTGCGAGACGAGCTCGCAGGGCTTCTGCAGGTGCCGATGTCTCCGCTCCACCCACCATCTGGCCGACGACGCGTGCAACCTCGAAGTCGCGCCGGAATTCGCCCAGCGCGCCCATCCCGCTCACCGCTTCCACGCGGCGCACTCCGCTGGAGACGCTGCCTTCGCCGACCAATTTGATCAGCCCGATCTCGCCGGTCGCGCGCGTGTGCGTGCCGCCGCAGAGCTCGGTCGAGAAATCGCCGATCCTGACCACGCGGACCTTGTCGCCGTACTTCTCGCCGAAGAGGGCGGTAGCCTTATAGTCGTTCACGGCCACATCAATCGGCACATCCATCATCGTCTCCACCGCCGTGTTGGCCAGCACCTGGCGGTTCACGATCTCCTCAACTTGCGCGAGTTCTTCCTCAGCGACCCCGGCAAAGTGCGAAAAGTCGAAGCGCAGACGCGCGCGGTCCACCGACGAGCCCGCCTGCTTCACATGCCGGCCCAGCACCTCGCGCAGGGCAGCATGCAGCAGATGCGTCCCGGTATGGTTGCGCGTGACGGCCGCTCGCACCTCTCCGTCTACCAGCGTGTCGACGACATCGCCCACCGCGATCCGCTCGCGCGCCACCACCCGATGCGCCCACACGCCCTGCACCGGCTTCGATGCTCCGCTGACATCGGCGACCACGGTCGAGTGGCCCGCGCCCACCAGCCAGCCCACATCGCCCACCTGCCCCCCGGAGTCGGCGTAAAAGCTGGTGGCGTCCAGCACAACCTCGCCCGCCTCGCCCGCGCGCAACTCCGCCACGCCTACGCCGTCCTTCACCAGCGCCAACACCCGCGCCCCATCGACGCGTAGCGCCGAGTAGCCTGCAAACTCCGTCTTCGCCAGCTCGCGATACACCGGCGAAGCCGTCTTCTGCGATCCGCCCTTCCAACTCGCCCGCGCCCGCGCCTGCTCCTCCTCCTTCGCCTTCTCAAAACCCTCCATGTCGAAGGCAACGCCAGCATCTCGTGCAGCGTCCACCATGAAGTCCAACGGCAACCCATAAGTTTCATAGAGAGTGAAAGCTTCTCGACCGGAAATCTCCTTCCTCCTGAGGCGCTTCACTGCCTCAACATCATTCTCGCCCTCTTCCATCGGGAAGGATCGAAGGAGAAAGTCGTCTGGCATTTCTTCGCGACTGAATTTGTTCTCGATAACCGACTGCAATCTTCGACTTCCCTCGTACATCACCCGCGCAAATTGCTCTTCTTCGGCGCGCACCACCTTACTCACCCGCTCAGCCGTCTCCTTCAGTTCCGGATAGGCCACCTGCATCTCATCGCGCACCGCGAAGACCATCTGGTGCATGAAGGGCTTTTCCTGGCCGAGCAGCCGCCCATGACGAATCCCGCGCCGCAGAATCTTGCGCAGCACATACCCGCGCCCCTCGTTCGCCGGGACCACCCCATCGGAGATTAAAAACGTAGCCGCCCGCGCATGGTCCGCAATGATCCGCAGCGAAGCGCTCGCCTTCTCCGACGAATCCGTGGTCGCTGTCAGTTCCTTCGCACGCCTGATCAGCGGCACAAATAAATCCGTCTCGAAGTTCGACAGCACGCCCTGCATCACGGCAGCCACGCGCTCCAGCCCCATGCCGGTATCGATCGAAGGCTTGCCAAGTTCTCGGAGCTTGAAACCAGATTGTTGATAGGAGCCATGCTCAGTTCTTACGGGTGCATCGGCGAATCGATCAAACTGCATGAAAACCAGGTTCCATATTTCTACATAACGTTGGTCATCTTCACCGAAGGATTTGTCCTCTCCGGTTTCGCTTGCTGCGATCCCAAAGTCGTAAAAAATCTCCGAGCAGGGACCACAGGGACCGGTATCGCCCATCTGCCAAAAATTGTCCTTAGCTTGCATGGCGAAGATGCGCTCGTTTGGGACACCTACGTCCAGCCAATACTTTCGAGCGTCCTTGTCCTCCCC
>DATKGA010000022.1:0-2724 GCA_035510935.1 Acidobacteriaceae bacterium | reverse complement strand
GTGCGCGGCGTGAGTATTGTGGGCACACCACAGGCCGCGTTGAAGCGAATATTGGCGACGGGTGACAAGAGTGAAGTCTTCAACGGGGAGTGCGGTGCGGAATCGGGCACGGTGCCGGTGAGCGCGGTGGCCCCGGCGATGCTAGTGAGCGAGATGGAGACGCAAAAGCAGGCTCAGGGAACCGCGAGGCCGCCAATTCTGCCGATTCCGGGAGCAGTGGTCGCGACGCCCGCAAAGAAGGAGGCGCAATGAACTCGATTCCTCCCGTTGCATGGATAGCCGGAGCCGCGATCGTTGCCGTCTGCCTGTTTACCCCGTATTTGCGCGCGGCACAGCCGACACGCGCCGATGCCGAGAAGGACCCTGTGCTGAAGGCGATGCTCGAAGAACTAGACCGGAGCATGAGCCAGTTGCAGCTGAAGGGATTCGAGAGGCCGTTCTTTATCCAATACAAAATTGAAGGTGTGGACGATTTCCAGACCAAGGCCGAGTTTGGGGCGAGCGAGGACTCCATCCATTCCCACCAGCGCATAGCGCGCATCACGGTGCGCGTAGGCGACTACAAAACTGACAGTTCAGGCGGTCGCGGAGACGGCGCGCTGGAGTTGTCTTCCCTCGACGACGATCCCATTGCCATTCGCTCCGCCCTGTGGGCAGGCACGGATCAGGCTTACAAGGCTGCCCTCGCGGCATATGCGCAGAAGCAGGCAGCTCTGAAGCAGGTGGAGACGCCTCCACAGGCTGACGACTTCAGCAAGGAGACGCCGGTGATCTCGCTGGCGGCGCCGATAAAGTTGAGTCTGGATGAAGCGCCCTGGGTAGATCGCGTGGCCAGAGCGAGTGGACTCTACAGAACGGACGCCTCAGTCAAAGCCAGCCAGGGTGACGTGGAATACGCCACGGCGCAGTTCCAGGCGCAGGCGACCACCACGTGGCTGGTGACGAGCGAGGGAACCATCGTCCGCAAGGCAGCGTCGGAGTATCAAGAGACTTTTGGCGTGGGCACGCAGGCCGCCGACGGCATGAGGTTGGACCGATCATATGGATCGGTTGGCGTTGCCCTGAAGGACCTGGATGCGCCCGATGTCTTTGAGAAGCATGCAATCGGATTGATCGCCTCGCTCAGCGAGTTGCGCAAGGCTCCGCTCGTGGAAGAGGAGTATCACGGTCCGGTGCTTTTGAGTTCCGACGCGGGAGCCGACACGTTGCATTCGCTGTTAGGCGCTGGAGTCACGGCGACGCGGCCCAAGCTTGGAACCGAGGCTCGCACCAATGGGCCGTTCGCATCGAGCCTGCATGCGCGCGTGTTGCCCGAATTTCTGGATGTCGTAGAGGATCCCAGCTTGAAGAGCTACGCAGGCAAGGGTCTTGTGGGCGCGTACGTCCTAGACGATGACGGCGTTCCGGCCCAGGCTGTGACGCTTGTAACCGATGGCAAATTGGAGAATTATGTGATTGGCCGCGAGCCGATTCGCGACTTTCCGCAGTCGAATGGCCACGCGCGCGGCGGAATTATGGGGGCACCAAGGCCCGCGATCGGTGTGCTGAAAGTGACGGCCAGGGATGGGCAGTCCAATGACGATCTGAACCGCAAGCTGCTGGACCTGGCAAAGGATCGCGGTTTGAAGAGCGTGTATTTTGTTGAGACGCTCGGTGGGGAGTCAATCCCCCGCTTGCTCTATCGCATAGGTTTGGATGGCAAGCGCGAGTTGGTGCGTGGAGCAGCGTTGGACGATTTGGACCAGCGGGCTCTGCGCTCGAACATTGAGGCCGCCGGCAAGGACTTGTTTGTGGCCAACTTCTTCGGTGAGGTTCCGCAAACAGTGCTTGCGCCGGCCCTGCTGTTGGACGATGTGACGATTCGCCGTGCCAACGAGAAGAATGAGAAGCTGCCGTTCTATCCGCCGCCGCATTAAGACGGCGGATCAAGAAGGCAACTTCTTTTTCCATGCGCCTACGATGGCGCCCTTAAGAATCATCCCGAGCAGCCAAAATCCACAATTGATTCCCAGCAGGCTCAGCGAGTCAGTCGAGGCGCGTAAGAAAGGCCGCACCCTCCGCGGGCTGTAGGTGAGCGGCGATGAACTCTGCCTGCTCGCGGTCGTCACCCTGTGGACGGATGCGCACCCAGTAGCTATCTTGGCCGGCAAACTCGATGACGTTGGAGCCCGGGTAGTCGCGCAAAAGCTGTTGCTTCAAATTCAACGCAGCATCCTCGTCTTTAAACGCGCCAATCTGGACGCACCATCGCCCGCCGGTCTCAATCGGCTTCGGTGTGCTGTACACATCAACCTGCACCTGCGCCAACCCGGCTCGGTAGACGCCTGTGGACTTGGCAGAGGCAATGCTGAGGTCGATAATTCGCCCCTCGACAAACGGCCCGCGATCGCTGATCCGCATGGCGCTAGCCTGCCGGGTTTTCAGGTTGGTCACAACAATCAACGAGCCCATCGGCAGCGTGCGATGTGCTGCCGTCAAATCGTTGTCGTCGAACACCTGCCCGTTGGCTGCCTTCTTCCCCTTGTAGGGCGCGGTGTACCATGTGGCAAGCCCAACCTCAGTCAGGATCGGCCTGTGTGTATTGATAAAGTCGAGGTCTTCGTCGCTGACCCCGCCAGGCGGCACCGGTGTGACAGGAATGCGCGCAGTAGGTGGGTTGCGCGGCGCAGGGGGATACTCCTCAGGCGCAGGCGGCGCGGCCTGGGGCGCGGGCAATTGTCCCTC
>DATKGA010000021.1:0-15351 GCA_035510935.1 Acidobacteriaceae bacterium | reverse complement strand
GAGCTCACGCTCCATGCGGCGGGCGTCGGAGCGTTCCTGAGGCATGACGAAGGTGGTGGCGACGCCGCTTGCACCGGCGCGGCCAGTCCGTCCGATGCGATGGACGAAGTCGTCGGTGCCATTGGGCAGGTCGTAGTTGACGACATGCGCGATGTCCTGCACGTCGATGCCGCGGGCGGGGACGTCGGTGGCAACCAGAACGCGGTGCTTGCCGCTGGAGAAGCCCTTGAGCGCGGCGGTGCGTTGCGACTGCGAACGGTCGCCGTGGATGACGTCCACGTCGTGGCCGAGGCGCTCCAGCTTCTTGGAGATGCGGTCGGCGCCGTGCTTGGTGCGGGAGAAGACGAGGAATGTGCCGGTCTCTTCGCGAAGCATCTGATCGAGCAGACCGAGCTTCTGGTCCTGCATGACGGTGCAAGCGCGCAGCTCAACCTGATCGCAGGGATGTGAGGTCTGTCCTATCTCAACATGCACGGGATTGCGCACATAGTCGCGCACTACCTGGCGCACGTTGCCGTCGAGCGTAGCGGAGTAGCACATGGTCTGGCGAGTGCGGGGAAGCGCTCCGACGATGCGGCGGATGGCGGGCAGGAAGCCCATGTCCAGCATGCGATCCACTTCGTCGAGCACAAGCATCTCAACTGCGCCGATGGAGACCGCGCGGCGACGGAGGAAGTCTTCCAGGCGGCCGGGGGTTGCAACCACAAGACGCGGACCGCGAGAGAGCTGGTCGAGCTGGGTGTTCTCGCTGAGACCGCCGACCACGAGTACAGCATCGTTCTTGGCGCTGGGGACGAGCTTGGAGTAATGCTCCAGCACCTGCATGGCCAGCTCGCGCGTGGGGAGCAGGATGAGCGCGCGGATGGGGCCGCGCTTGCCCTTGACCACGGGCAGCGGATTGGCGTCCATGAGCTCGATCATGGGGACTAAAAAGCTAAGCGTCTTGCCTGTGCCGGTGGCGGCGGTGGCGAGGATGTCCGCACCTTGCAATGCAGGCGGAATGGCCTTGGCCTGCACCGGAGTGGGGGTCTTGAAGCCAGCCGTGCTGAGGCGTTTCTTCAGCCCATCGGAGATATTGAAATCGTTGAAGTGGACATTCTTCAGGAAGGGGAGGTGGGTGAGCGGATCGACTTCAATCTCGGAGGCATCGACGATGGCGTCGATGGCCGCGGACTTGGCTGCGTCGTATGCAGGAGGAGGAAAGTTGGTCGATGCTGCCCGGTTCATGTTGTGGTTGGATGATTCGGAGATAGCCTGAGGCTCAAGAGTTGCGGATGTCAAAATGGTTCCTTTTCGATAGGTGTAGATAGAGCGGCAAAGAAATGCAGTGGCGCCTAAGCGCCTTGAGAAACTTGTAGTCAGCATTGCTGTCGCGATCGAAGCGTTGCTGCTGCACGGCGAGACGCGTCCCATGACGCATCCTCAGCCAGAGCATCCAGCGCATTTTTTATCTTCCGTCCCGGCCCAGGCGCTCGATGACGAATGCCGTTACGGCAAAGTCACTCAACGCCCCCATGGCCCAGGATGCAGAAGAACTGCGGTGGCAGAGGCAAATCGCAGTCTCTGGCCAGACACGGATGCAACGGGTAAGTTGCAAAATTAGAGTGTCCTTGCCTGCGATGCCTGCGCTGTTATTAGTCAAGCGCAATATCAGTGTAGCACATTGCGGCGGAGAAGAGGGCGAGGAACCCGATGAGGCACCGGGAGCGGATGCTAACCGGTGAGGCAGTTGTAGAGACCGGGAACACCCACTACGCCGGGGTGGGTTGCTGGGGGCGGCGATGCCTGCGTCCCCAGGAGTAGGCCAGCCGGGCCAGCACACCTGAGATTAGGTAGCCGAAGGCAATGATCATCAACGCCCACTCGGAGTTCCATGCGATCAGGCTGAAGATCACCGCAATCAGAGTGAAGAAACGAGCTGGATGGCGGTCGCCGGAGGTGACCTCCTTGGCGCTCCAGAAGCGCCAGTTGCTGACCATCAGGAAGCCGGTGAATAGCAGCAGCAGGAGCCAGACCAGCGCGATCCAGGGGTTGTCGATGGGGGATCCGCTGAAGAAGTGGACGACGGCGGCGACAATACCTGCTCCGGCCGGGATGGGCATTCCGACGAAGAATTTGTGTCCGGGTTTACCGGGGTTGCGCGGCTGCAGATTGGTGCTGGCGCTGATATTGAAGCGCGCAAGACGGCTGGCGCCGCAGACAAGAAAGAGAAAGCAGACGAATACGCCGGCGTGGACAACATTCTCGCGCAGGCTGGGATGGACGCTGAGCGGCAGCATGCGAAAGCCCCAGATGTAAGCCAGCATACTGGGCGCGACGCCGAAGGTGATGACGTCGGCGAGGGAGTCGAGCTCATGGCCAAAGTCGCTGGCGGTGTGGGTGACACGAGCGATGAAGCCGTCGACGCCGTCCAAAAGCGCCGCAACTCCAATGGCCATGGCTGCATGATCGAAGTAAACCGGCTCGGCCGCCGAACCCTGCACGCTCTGCGTCATGGCGTAGTAGCCGAGGGCAATGTTGCCCGCGGTGAAGAGGGAGGGCAGGACGTACATGCCGCGGCTGGGACGGCGATGCGGGTGGATCTCGTCGCCGTTGTGATCGCGCAGGCCCAACTGCTCGGGGGGCATCAGGAGGCCACCTCGGCGGCCAGGTCGGCGAGCTCGCCGGTAGGCTGCGGCATCACCGCCAGGACGGTGGATCCTCCGCGCACATGGGTTGCCAGGCCAACCTTGGGCACAGCGTCGGCGGGAATCAGAACATCCACCCGCGACCCGAACTTGATCATGCCCACTCGCTGACCGCGCTCGACGCGGTCTCCAACTTTGACGGTGCAGATGATGCGGCGGGCAAGCAGGCCGGCGATCTGTTTGTAGCTGACCTCGCAGTCGCCCGCGTCGATCACCACCAGGGTCTGCTCATTGCTGACGGCCGACATGGCGCTCATGGCATTCATGAACTGGCCCTCGCGGTACTCCACTGCGCGGACCGTTCCGGAGACGGGGGCGCGATTGACATGGACGTCGAAGACACTGAGAAAGATGCTGAGCCGCAGGCGGCTTCCCGCCGAGGTCTCGATCCACTCGGACTGGGTGATGACGCCGTCAGCAGGCGAGACGATCTCTCCCGGCCCCGCGGGTATGATGCGCTCGGGGTCTCGAAAGAACCACAGGAAACACACCGCCAACAGGATAGGCAGCAAGATCAGCGCGGGCTTCTGTGTGATAAGCCACAGCAGAACGGCGATCACACCCATTGCAAACGCATAAAAGTAGCCATCACGCACCATAGGCCTCCAGTATACGGCCTGTGGGTGCAAAGCCTGCTAAACGGGATGGTTGCAAAGCAGATGCGAACCGCAAGGCTCATGCGGTGTGCCGTGGCCGCTCGGCGGATTGGAAGAGGTAGACGGCGAGGATGCAGATAAGAGGTTCGAGGGGGTGGCGGAAGCGGGCATGCACGGTGACCAGGTAGTAGGGGATGGGCAGCAGAAGGAAGGCCCAGGCGAAGAGACCGACGGCGGGGATGCGGTGGAGCAGGGCGAGGGCGAGGCCGAGCAGGCCGGCGATGGAGAGGAAGTCGAAGTTGAGGGTGCGGCCGAGTTCGTTGTCCCAGGCTTCGTCGGTGGGATGGGGGACGCCTGCCCAGAAGAAGTAGATGCGGCGGACGACGACAGCAGCGAAGTGCGCGGGGTGGGCGGCGATGTAGGCCTTGGCTAGCGTGCCGCGCTGGGCAACATAGCGAACCTCGCCGAGCGATGCGTAGAGACGAAGCTGCTCGGGAGCCTGGAAGGGATGGTAGTACTCCATGAGCAGGCCGTTGGAGCCGGGACCGTTACCCATCGCCATCTCCGCCCCGAGGTTGCCGCGCAGCGGGATGAGGACGTGGAAGGCCTGCCAGTTGCGCAGGGTCCAGGGAGCGATGCAGGCGAGAAAGAGAAGCGCTGCGAGAGTGGGGCCGAGGTAGGCGCGGGGATCGCGGAGATGCGGGAGGAGAATCCAGAGGCCGCAGACAGGGAGGAAGATGAGGAGGGTGGAGTTGGAGAGCGCGATGAGTCCCCAGAGCAGGCCGAAGAGGAGCCAGTTCGAGGTTCGGGCGGTGATCCCGGGTGAAGCAGGTCCCTCCGCTTCGCTACTGGATGACAACAAGGAGGGAGGTTCATCGCCGATGCTTCTCATGCGCAGGGCGAGGACGAGGGTGAAGGCGAAGAGGCAGGTGGTTATGGACATCTCCCACGGCCAGCGGACGGCGTACTGCATGGCGGCGGGATAGAGCGCCCAGAGCCACGCGGACCAGAGAGCGACGCGGCGATTGAAGCAGCGTGCGGCGATCTCGTAAGTGGCGACAGCGGTGGCGGCGGAGAAGATGGATTGGATGGTGAGCAGCACCCATGCGGAGGCGTGGGTGTAGACGCCGAAGAGCTTGAAGATGGCGGCGAGCAGCAGGGGATAGAGCGGCGGAAGCCATGCCGTGGGGCCGGTATGGGCGATGAAGGCGTTGGCGAAGGGGTCGGAGTAGCCGTAGCCGGTGACCAGCGCGCGGGCGATGCGTCCCGCCTCCCAGCCGAACTGGAAGTGGTCCTCGGCGAGGCGGATACGATAGGTGTGGGCCAGCGTGATATAGAGGACGCGCACAACGAGGGCGACCCATAAGATGCGCCGGGGAAGAGTGCGTTCGTCTTGCGGGTTGAAGAAGGCGCGGAGGCGGGCGAGCATTGGTTTCGATTCTAGACGGAAGACTGCGCGCTGAGGTATCACAGCGAACCGCAGGTCCTTCGACTCCGGTTGGCGCAGAACGCCAACCTCCGCTCAGGATGACAATTCTTTTGGGGGAGACTCGGTACAATCAGGGCTTATGGTTGCGATCAAAGTGAAGAAGCTGGTGGAGGCGGCGCAGATGCCGCGCTATGCGCATGTGGGCGAGTACGGCGACCTGGCGGCGGACCTGTATGCGTCGGCGGACGCGCGGCTGGAGGCGGCGGGCGAGACGGGATCGACCGCGGCGGTGGCGACGGGAATTGCGATGGAGTTTCCGTCTACCCATGGAGCTTTGGTTGAGGACCGGTCGGGGCTGGCCGTGCGTGGCGTGACGACGCTGGCGGGGGTGATCGATCCGGGATACCGCGGAGAGATTCGGGTGGTGATGACGAACCTTAGTTCGTTGCCGGTGGAGATTCGGGCCGGAGACAGGATCGCGCAGTTGAGGATTGTGCAGCGGATTGAGGCGAGCTTCGAGGAGGTTGCGGAGCTGGGCGACGCAGCAAGAGGCGCGGCGGGATTTGGCTCAACCGGCTCTTGAGCGGTATATGCTCTTTCACATCGCAGGAGGGATTCACCGATGGCCAATGCGAGCGCGCAGGACATGGCTGCAACATGGCCTGAGTTGGGGTGGGAGGCATGGAAGGATACTGCGACCACGCTTCATATGTGGACGCAGATTGTTGGCAAGACGCGGCTGGCGCTGACTCCGTTGCAGAACCATTGGTGGAATGTTCCGCTGTACGTCTCGGCGCGGGGGCTGACCACGTCGGCGATGCCATGGCGCGGGGATGTGCTGGAGGTGGAGTTCGACTTCCGCGAGCATGTGCTGGAGCTGCGGATGGGGAGCGGGGCGTCTGCGGAGTTGGCGCTCCGGCCGCAGTCGGTGGCGGCGTTCTTCGCCGAGTACGAGGCGGCGCTGGTTTCGCTAGGCGTCGAGGCGAAGATCTGGCCGATGCCAGTGGAAGTGATTGCGCCGGTGCGGTTCGATCTTGATACGGCAAATGCGTCGTATGACTGTGAGGCGGTCACGCGGTTTCACCAGGTGCTAATGCGGGTAGATGCGATCCTCAAGCGGTTTGCTACAGGGTTCCAGGGGAAGATCAGCCCGGTACATTTCTTCTGGGGGAGCTTCGACCTGTGCTGTACGCGGTTCAGCGGGCGTGTGGCGAGCGGGCCGGCGAGGGCCGATGCTATCCAGCGGGAGGCGTACTCGCACGAGGTGATCTCGGCGGGGTGGTGGCCGGGGAATGGCGGGTTTGGGGAGGCGGCGTTTTATTGCTATGCGGCTCCGGTGCCGGAGGGGTTGGCGGGGAGGGCGGTGCGACCGGGCGCGTGGGATGCGGCGCTGGGCGAGTTTATCTTGCGGTACGACGAGTTGCAGACGGCGGCGTCGCCGGAGGATGCGCTGATGGGGTTTCTGGAGACGACGTATGCGGCGGGGGCGGATGCGGCGAAGTGGGATCGCGTGGGGTTGGAGAGGGCGGTTGCGACTGCGCCGTGCAGGTGAGTCTGGCGCGCGGCGGTCGCGTTTCGCGACAGCATTTGGCGCTCGCGGGCGGGCGGAACATGCGACAATCGAATTACCGAGCCATGCCCAGTCTTCCAGCCGACTCTGCACTCGAAATTACAGCCCGGACCGTTCCCACACCTGCGCAGATCACGCCCGCGCTGCTGAAGACGCACAGTATTACTCCGGACGAATACGCCAGCATCCAACAGAAGATGGGGCGAACGCCGAGCCTGACCGAGTTGGGAATCTTTAGCGTGATGTGGAGCGAGCACTGCAGCTACAAGAGCAGCCGTGTCCACCTGAAGCGCCTGCCGACGCGTGGGACGAGGACTGAAGGCCCCGGTAGTGTTGTGCAGGGGCCGGGCGAGAACGCCGGGATCATCGACGTGGGCGATGGGTGGGCGTGCGCGTTCAAGATCGAGAGCCACAACCATCCCAGCTATGTGGAGCCGCACCAAGGGGCGGCGACGGGGGTGGGTGGAATCCTGCGAGACATTTTCACGATGAATGCGCGGCCACTGGCGGTGATGGATTCGTTGAGGTTCGGGCCGCTGGACGAGACCGAGCCGGACGCGGTGCTGCGGCGGCGCAACCATGCGATTGTGAACGGCGTGGTGGGCGGCATTGCGAGCTACGGTAACTGCTTTGGCGTGCCGAACCTGGGCGGCGAGACGAAGTTCGAGCCATGCTACTCGGGGAACCCGCTCGTCAATGCGTTTGCGCTGGGGTTGGTGAAGAAGGACGAGATTTTTTATGCCAAAGCGACCGGCGTAGGCAACCCGGTGATCTACGTGGGCGCGAAGACGGGGCGCGACGGGATACACGGTGCGACGATGGCGAGCGAGGAGTTCACCGAGGGATCGGAGCAGAAGCGGCCAAACGTGCAGATGGGCGATCCGTTCATGGAGAAGCTGCTGCTGGAGGCTTGCCTGGAGGCGATGGCGACCGGCGCGGTGGTTGGGATACAGGACATGGGCGCGGCGGGGCTGACCTGCTCGACCTGCGAGATGGGTGCGCGGGGCGAGCTGGGGTTGACGATTGAACTGGACCTGGTGCCGCAGCGGGCGACGGGCATGACAAGCTACGAGATCATGCTCTCTGAGAGTCAAGAACGCATGTTGTTAGTGGCGGACAAGGGGCGCGAGGGCGAGGTGCTGGCGGTATTCGCGAAGTGGGGATTGGATGCTTCGATTGTGGGGGTGGTGACGGCGGACGATACGATGCGCGTGACACATCACGGCGAATTAGTGGCGGAGATTCCCAACAAGGCGCTGACCGATGAGGCTCCGGTATATAAGAGGCCGGTGGGCGAGTGGAAGGCCCCGGTGCCGCTGGACCCTCCGGATTGGGTACTGAAAGAGTTACAAAAGCCGCGGGACTACACGGCTGATTTGAAGAAACTACTGGCGAGCGCGAATATATGCGACAAGCGCTGGGTGTATGAGCAGTACGACAGTATGGTGCAGACGAATACCGTGCAGGGACCGGGCGGCGAGGCTGGGGTGATGCGGATCAAATCTTCGTCTGGGGGCACGGGCGACGGCAAGCCGGAGCGTGGGCTGGCGATGGCACTGGCGGGCAATGGGCGGTGGTGTTATCTGGACCCGAAGCTGGGCGCGATGCATGCGGTGGCGGAGGCGGCGCGCAAGGTGGCGTGTACGGGCGCTGTACCGGTGGCCGCGACCAACTGCCTGAACTTCGGCAACCCGGAGAAGCCGGAGATTATGGCGCAGTTTTCGGCGACGATCGATGGGATTGCGGAGGCGTGTACGGCGTTGGGCACGCCGATTACGGGTGGCAATGTTTCGTTCTACAACGAGACGCGGGGCGAGGGAATCTACCCGACTCCGGTGGTGGGCGTCGTGGGGATTCTGGACGATGTAACGAAAGCGGTGCCAAGTGGGTTTCAGCGCGAAGGCGACACGGTCCTCTTTCTCGCGTCGTTTGGAGGCAAAGGACGCAAGGCTGAGCGCGATCTCGGGGCGGGAGCGTTTGCTCAAAGCGCCGGATGGCCGCTATGGGGAGAACCCGTTGTGCTCGATCTGGCGGAAGAGTCCGCACTGCATCAGGCACTCGCAGCGCTAGCTAAGCGCGGGCTCCTCCATTCCGCCGCGGACATCAGCGACGGTGGCTTCATTACCACGACGGCGAAGGCTGCAATCGCCGACGGTCTGGGCGCGGAGATCGCGACTCGTACTATCAAATCCGAACCGTATTACTTTACTGAAGTGCTTTTTGCGGAGATTGGTTCTTCAGTCATCGCCAGCTGTGCCCCTGAGAATCTTGATGAGATACGCGGGGTCCTGAAGGAGTTTGCGGGGACTTATGTGGCTCCTCTGGGTACCGTCACCGGCAGGTCGCTACGCGTCAGCATCAATGGTGATATCGCAATTGATGCGCCGCTTGCGGAACTGCAGCAGCACTTCAGCTCCACTCTTGCATCGCAGCTTGCGGCGGAGGCGGTGACCTCATGATTGACCTCACTCCATTCGAGAAAGCAGTTGGGCGACTTCAGAGCGCCATTAGAGAGCAGGCGCAGGAGCCGGAGCGCCTGTTGCTGCGCGCTGGTTTGATTCAGACGTTCGAGTATACGTTTGAGCTTTCGCATAGGTTTCTCTGGCGCTATCTCACCGAAACCGAGCCGAGTCCCGAGGCTGTGGCTGAGTTGACCTTCGAAGGTCTGATCCGGCGCGCCGATGAGCTTGGCTTGGTCTCCTCTCCGATCGCTACGTGGAAGGACTTCCGGCAGGCCCGCACTGATACGAGCCACACCTACATCGAGCAAAAGGCGGTCAGTGTCGTCGCGCGCATTCCAGAGTTCGCGCGAGAGGCCGAATTCCTCTTCAAGCGCCTAAAGGAAAGGACGCGATAGGATGTCTCAGACTGCGACCATAGCGATCTCACTTGAAGAGCTTGCAATAGTGCTGTCGATTCTTCGGGCGCGCATTCCGGATCGTGCAGTGTGGGTGTTTGGATCGCGTGCGAACGGCAATGCGAGGCGTCGCTCCGACCTTGATCTCGCCGTGGACGGGGACGAGCCGCTACCGCTGCGTCTGCGGAGCGAACTGGCCGAGGATTTCGATCAATCCGATCTGCCCTATCGGGTGGACGTCGTTGATCTGGCGAGCATCACCCCTGAGTTTCGCAAGCACATCGAGGGGGACTTCATCCCATTGACTGCGACTCATCCAGATAACGAAGACGACGGCACGCCTTTCGACAAACTGCGCGAGGAGTGCGGGGTGATGGCGGTATATGGGCATCCCGATGCCGCGCGGATGACGTACTGGGGGCTGTATGCGTTGCAGCATCGCGGGCAGGAGTCGGCGGGGATTGCCTCATCCGACGGGCAGGACCTGAACGACATCAAAGGTATGGGGTTGGTGAGCGAGATCTTTACCGACGAGGTGCTGGCCACGCTGCCGGGGCACATGGCGATCGGGCATACGCGCTACTCTACTACCGGCGACTCCGCGTTGCTGAATGCTCAGCCGATTTCGGTGGAATCGACCAAGGGACTGATCGCGATTGCGCACAATGGGAACCTGGTAAACCTGGGCAACTCCAAGGAGCGGCTGGAGAGGGATGGCGCAGTCTTCCAGACAACGTCCGATTCCGAAATTATTGTGCAGATGATTGCACACTCGCGCTGCAATACGCTGGTGGACTGCATTGCGCAGTCGCTGGCGCAGGTAGAGGGCGCGTTCTCGATTGTGATGATGACGCGCAACAGAATTTTTGCGGCGAGGGACCCGCATGGCTTTCGACCGCTGTCGATGGGGCGGATTGCGGGGGTGGAAGGCGCGCCAGACACGTTTGTGTTTGCGTCGGAGACCTGCGCGTTTGATCTGCTGCACGCGAAGTATGAGCGCGATGTGAGGCCCGGCGAACTGGTGATGGTGAGCGAAGATGGGGTGACCAGCCGGAGATTTGCGCCGGAGACGACACCGCCGGCAAGCTGCATCTTCGAGCATGTGTACTTTGCGCGGCCGGATTCGAGGATCTTCGGGAGATGGGTGCAGCAGTCGCGCGAAGAGATGGGGCGGCAACTGGCACGCGAGTCGGGCGTGGTCGCGGACCTGGTGGTGCCGGTGCCGGATTCGGGCGTGACGGCGGCGCTGGGCTATGCGGCGGAGAGTGGGATTCCGTTCAACTTTGGGCTGATCCGAAACCATTACGTGGGGAGGACATTCATCCAGCCGGAGCAGAGGACGCGCGACTTTGGAGTGCGCATGAAGTTGAACCCGGTGCGCAATCTGCTGGAAGGGAAACGGATCATTCTGATCGACGACTCGATTATTCGCGGGACGACGAGCCGCAAGATCGTGCGGATGGTGCGAGCGGCCGGGGCGAAGGAGGTGCACATGCGCATCTCGTGCCCGCCGACGATCAGTCCATGCTTCTATGGGGTGGACACGCCGAGCAAGCGGGAGCTGATTGCGGCGAACAAGTCGATTGATGAGATTCGTGAGTTTATCGAGGCGGACTCGCTGGCTTACCTGTCGCTGGTGGGGTTGACGTACTCCTGCACCACGAATGAGCCTGCAACGGGGATGAGCCCGGCGAGCTACTGCACGGCGTGCTATACGGGGAATTATCCGACAGCGTGGGTGGATGTGGAGGACATTTTGCCGGCGACGGTAGGTGCGTAAAAGCAAAAAAAGCCACGGAGGGCGCGGATATTTCCACTACAACCACGCGCCGGTCCGTGGCTATTCCTATCTATTCTACCTGTCCATCGTTCGTCTTAAACACAATGTAATTCCTTCGTCGCAGGAGTTACTGTGATTTTCATCACACATGTTGAGGGTGGGATGGGGCTTAGGGAGTCAGGACAGAGAAGTCACAAATCCGAGGCCGAAGACCTGTAGCCGTTACTCTTTTCCTCGTCAGCGTTCGGCATTTTAAGACGCATCATCTGCACAATGTAATAGAGCGATGTTGCAAAGACAACGCCAACCGCCAGTGGGATGAACCACTCGGTCATGCCTCTGCTGCGCCCCTGTGCTACGACTACCGTCGCCCAGGTGATCGCGGCAAATATCCAGGTCATCTCGGCCTTGAGCCATGCAACCATGTCGAGCGCGATGGGGATGGCGGCGCCGCGCAGTTCGGGACTGACGGGTACGCTGAAGGAGCTTGGGGGAGCGTAGCGGATCAACGTCATGCCAAGGTAGACCACGCAGGTGATTCCGACGAGGAACCAGAGGAACGACTTATCGCCCCAGCCGTTGACTATGCCGTTGGCGTCGAAGTGGTTTGGGATTCGCTGAGGCAAAGAGGAGTAGCTCAACGATACGGTGAGGATGGTGAACAACAGGCCGATGGTTGCGAGGAACTCGCGTAGCGATTTCATGGCTACTAACCTCGCCGGAATTCTATCACCAACGCTAGAAGAGGCTGTGTTTACGGGGGAGTTCGATGCCGAGGTGTTCGTAGGCGAGGCGGGTGGCGACGCGGCCGCGGGGGGTGCGGTCGAGGAAGCCGATCTGGATGAGGAAGGGTTCGTAGACCTCTTCGAGGGCGTCCTGCTCCTCGGCGAGGGCGGCGGCGAGGGTATTGAGACCGACCGGCCCACCGTCATATTTTTCGATGATGGTGCGCAGCAGGCGGCGGTCGAGCTCGTCGAAGCCGTGGGCGTCGACCTCCAGCAGCGAGAGTGCAGCCTGCGCGGTGGCGCGGTCGATTTTTCCGTTAGCTCTTACTTCCGCGTAGTCACGGACGCGGCGCAGCAGGCGGTTGGCGATGCGGGGAGTGCCGCGGGAGCGCATGGCGATCTCGGCGGCGCCGTCCTGGTCGATAGGGACGTTCAGCACCTCGGCTGAACGCAGGACTATAACGCGCAGCTCGTCGTCGGTGTAGAACTCCAGGCGGAGAAGGATTCCGAAGCGCGAGCGCAGCGGGGAGCTGAGCAGGCCGGGGCGCGTGGTAGCGGCGACGAAAGTGAAGGGGCGAATCTCCATGACGTGGGTGCGCGCGGCGGGGCCCTGGCCGATGATGATGTCCAGTTTGTAGTCCTCCAGCGCGGTGTAGAGCTTTTCTTCGAGGACGGGCTGCAGGCGGTGAACCTCGTCGAGGAAGAGGACCTGGCGCTCGCGCAGGTTGGTGAGGATGGCGGTCAAATCACCCTGGATCTGCAGGGCGGGGCCGGAGGTTTGCTGGAAGCCGACGTCGAGCTCGTTGGCGATGATGGTGGCGAGGGTGGTTTTACCCAGGCCGGGCGGTCCGAAGAGCAGGACGTGGTCGAGCGCCTCGCCTCGGGTGCGCGCGGCCTGTAGCGCGATGGCCAGCTGCTCTTTCGCCTTCTGCTGGCCGATGAACTCGGCGAGGCGGTTGGGGCGGAGCTTGAGCTCGAATGCCTGATCGTCGTCGACGCGGGTGGCTGCGACCAGGCGGTCGGGGTCGGTAGCGACGGGTTTGGGAAGCGGCTTTTTGGGAAGTTCCACGCTGAAGCGATAGTAGGGCGAATGGACTGTTTGAGCAAGACCAGACAACCACAGGTCCTTCGGCACGCTGCCCTCACTCAGGATGACAAACAAGAACGGACAAAGGCAAAGGCAGAAGCGGATTCCTCCGCTACGCCGCGTAATGACAAGTAGAAACCAAGGGCTACTTGGTGTCGATTTTGAGGGTGATGTTGATCTCGGTGCGGGTGTCGAAGGAGCTGATTTTCTTGACCTCGCTCTTTTTGCCGTCGTGCTCCGCCCAGAGTTCGTAGTCGGTGCTTTGCAGGAGCTGGCCGAAGCGGAAGGAGCCGTCGTCGGCGGCGATATAGCTCTTGACGGCGAGGGTGTGGTCGTCCTTGAGAAAGACGGTGGCACCCTTCAGTCCAGTGTCGGACTTATCGAGCACCTTGCCCTGGATCACGCGCTGTGACTGTTGTTGGGCCAAGAGCAGGGGAGCGGGCAAGGCAAGCGACGCCAGCACAGAAAAGCAGCAGAGGAGCGGCAGGAAACGGACAAGCCGACCGGCAGAGTGGAAATTAGAGGCCATAGAGGCTACTATACGCGGGCAGCGCATGGCCGAGGCCAGCCCGCTGAGTGCATTACTCCTATTACTCTTCGTCCTCTTCGATGGCGAGAGTATCGTCCTCGTCGTCGTAGCCGACGATGTCGACGGGAGCGAGTTCGAGGGGATCGACAGAGACCACCTCCAGCTCCATGCCGCACTCATCGCACTGCACGGTTTCACCCTCTTCCACCTCGTCTGGGTCGACCGGGATAGGAGTATCGCATTCGGGACAGACAACAGCCATAGTAGGAGCCTCGCAGAATTAGAAGTCGATTACGACCTTTGGGATGCCCCCATCGGTCATTTTGCGCCACCCTCCCCGGACCCACGCCCTGGGAAACGCAACGGCACACCCGCCTAGGATTAGTTGTAGTAGCGACACGGCGGCTCGTCAAGCACAGACGATTCCCACAGGCAATTGGTTTCAAAACTTGTGCGGGTGGGAGGGGTCTGCGGGACAGATGCGTGGGATGTGGTGAAATGGAGAGTGCATCCATGGCGCGCTCCAGCACAATCCCGATGAGCTTCCCACCCTTCGCGGGGGTGGTGCGCAAGCTGGTGCTGTGGAATGTGGGTATCTTCTTCACCCTCATGGTGCTGGGACGGATACTGCCCGACGTGGGGGGAACGCTGGTGGAGATTCTGCGGCTACAGCCGTCGGCGGTGGCGCGCGGGGAGATATGGCAGCTTGGGAGCTACAGCTTTATTCACATCGGACTGTGGGATGTGCTGTTCGCGATGCTGACGCTGTGGTTCTGCGGCTCGTTGCTGGAGGGCGCATACGGTGGCCGCTGGCTGAAGGAGCTGTACTTCACGTCGGCGATTGGCGGGGCGGCGATTGCGTCGGTGCTCTCGTTCACGCATCTGCTGGGGCTCAGCCCGGAGAGCTTTTCCAGTGGAGCGTGGGCGGGGATCTTCGGGGTGATGGTGGGGCTGGCGATGCGCATGGGCGAGCAGGAGTTTCTGCTGTTCTTCGTGGTGAACATCCGCGCCAAGTACATGGTGGCGATCTATATATTGATTGCGTTTGCGATCCTGCTGAAGGACGCGGATGAATTTGGCGCGCTGCTGCAACTCTCCGGCGCGCTGTGCGGATGGCTGTATGTGCGCCATGCTCCGCGGCGGGGGATTGGGTTCGGGTTTGGCGAGTGGTACTTCGGGATGCGCAATGCGTACTACCGCGCCAAGCGGCGGCGGGCTGCGCGAAAGTTCGAGGTTTATATGGGCAAGCAGGGGCGCAAGGTGAGCTTCGACAAAGAGGGAAGGTACGTTGATCCCGACGAGAAGAAAGACCCCAACGACAAGCGGTGGATGAATTAACTACGGGTGACGGTGCGCAGGTGGAGGTCGCGGAGCTGGAGGTCGCTGACCGGGGTGGGGGCGTCGACCATGAGGTCGATGGCCTTGGCGGTCTTGGGGAAGGCGATGACCTCGCGCAGGTTGGCGGCACCGGCCAGGATCATGACGATGCGGTCGAGGCCGAGCGCGATGCCGCCGTGCGGAGGCGTGCCGTACTCAAGCGCGTCGAGGAAGAAGCCGAAGCGTTCGTGGGCCTCTTCATCCGTCATTCCTAACGACCGGAAGATCTCGGCCTGTACGTCCTTGCGGTGGATACGAATCGATCCCGAGCCAAGCTCGTTGCCGTTGAGCACGATATCGTAGGCAAGGGCGCGGACGGCCCCCTTGTCGGTGGCGAGGCGACCGGCCTGGATGTCGTCCTCGTGCGGCGAGGTGAAGGGATGGTGTGCGGCCTCCCAGGTCTTGCTCTCCTCGTTCCACTCGTACATGGGAAAGTCGGTGACCCAGCAGAATTTGAAGTCGGCGGCGGTATCAGTTTTGGCGAAGCGGCCGTGCTTTTCGGCGAACTTTGCGCCGAGTTCGAGGCGGAGCGCGCCGACCTTCTTATAAATCCATTGCGGATCGTAGTTCCAAGTTGCGGGTGTGCCGAGCTTGGGGGTGACAACGGTGATGAGGTCGGCTGGGCTGATCGCGGGGACGCCGAGGCTGGCGGCAAGCGCGGTGGAGATGGCGTCCGCCAGCGGGGCGAAGGTTTCGTTGGTACGCAGGCGGGCG
>DATKGA010000020.1:0-2628 GCA_035510935.1 Acidobacteriaceae bacterium | reverse complement strand
GTTTCTCCGCCAAGGCGTCCAAGATGGTCTCCTGCCCTCATTCCTAGTGTACGCCATCGACCCTCGCCGATATTGCCACGTACTCCACTGCGGGGACATGGAGGCCCCAGTCTATGAAACGTGGCAAACGCGGCCGCGGCCTTCCGGGCGGAGACATTTCAGAGAGAGTGAACACAGGCCGGTCCATTACGGCGGAGCCCAGTAGCTCATCGAGCCAACCCAAAAGCGTCATCGTCCAGGAGGTGCGCTCTGGTGTGGCAGGATGCGGGTCGAACATATCGCGATCCAGGATGTCCATCCGAATGCGGCGGCCCTCTCCTCCACATCCAACCTGCATGGCGACGTCCGCGCCGCTGAAGATGAGGCATTTCTTGCAACGCTTCAGTTCGCGGCGTAGGTCCTTCTCCGGAATCGTGCACGGATTCATCCCACCTGGCAGGTCTCCGACACTTCCGGCAGTCGAGACTAGCGCCACCTCGATACTGGCGGGCTGCGTACAAACATCACCTGGCGGTGTGACCAGGATGCGCTCTACCGAGGTGCCATTGTTTGCTGTCCGGTGTACGGAGAATATTTCATAGAATTCGAACGGCGGCCCAATATCGAAAAAGGTCCGGCGACCTATGACGAATGGTTCAGGTAGGGACGGCTGAGGTCTCCGCGCCTGCGGCTGGGCGGGCGCAGCAACCAATAGGGATGCAACGCCGAGTAGCACGCCAGCCTGCAAGCGCCTCCGCCACCTCGCGCGAACCGCGTCGTGAATCCATTCCCACAGAGATGACATCAAAGCTCGACGGTAGCATAAGCATAGTGGCACTTTGACGAAGACGTCCAACCCGCCATTCCGAACGCTCTTGTGCGCGTGATCCAGCGGATGCAACCTAAGACCTCAGACGGGACGAACCTTGCTGATGCCGTTGATGCTAAGCTTAGTACATCATGAGCATCAGAACCACTGTTTCTCTGGATGACGATGTGGTGGCGCGCGTTAAACGGGAGAGCCTGTCCAGGGGAGCTTCGTTCCGGGATACCCTCAATGATCTGCTGCGAGCGGCACTGTTGGGTATCGACTACAAGCCGCGCCGTCGTGCGCTCGCAATTCTACCCACCCACATGGGGCACAAACCAGGGCTGAACTATGACAGCATCGAGTCGCTCCTGGAGTACGGCGAGGGCGACCGCCACCGATGACCATCATCGACGCCAACCTGCTCCTGTACGCCTATAACGCCGATGCGCCGCAGCAGAAGGCCTCTGCACAGTGGCTTCAGGAACTGCTCAAGAGTGGCGGAATAATCGGCCTGCCTTGGGTAACGTTGTGGGCATTTATTCGCATCAGCACCAATTCCAGAATCTGGGCGAATCCGAGATCTGCTACGGAAGCATTTGCAATCGTTGGCGAATGGCTGAGGCAACCCGGCGTCGTTCCATTGCATCCTGGACCACTTCATGCTGAGATTCTGGAAAAACTCGTCAGTGACCACGGAGCAACCGGTCCGTTGGTAACGGACGCTGTCCTTGCCGCACTCGCGATGGAACATGGAGCCCTGCTGGCATCGACCGACCAGGACTTCCGCCGCTTCCCGGAGCTACGGTGGTTGAACCCACTCGGGACTTAGTTAGCACCGCGTGCTGGACTTGTCACTTCGGCACCTGTCACCTGGCCGTCTAACGCCCGAGCCACCGAAGTGCGCAGCGCGGAAGCCCCGTCTGGATGGTCGGCAATCGGGATAAAGGCCGGCATTTACTCTCAATCTCAATCTCGCTAGCCGCTCTGAAACGTGACCCGGCACAAGCGGCGGCCGGCACAGCAAAGAGGGCCGGATGGCCCCAGCCCTTCTGCTTCTTGTTCACCTGACGCGAAGCGATCACTTGGGTGTCACATGGATCAGGGCGCCGGGATTGGCGTCTACCAGCATCCACAGCGAGCCATCGGGGCCTTCTTCCACATCGCGCATGCGCTGGCCCACATCCCAGCGCTCGGCGGTTTTGGCGCCGCCATGGCCGTCAAAGACGATGCGGGTGAGCGACTTGGTGGCGAGGCCGCTGACCAAGCCGCTGCCGTTCCATTGCGGGAAAATCCGGGTGCCGCGGTAGAACATCAGATTGCCCGGCGCGATCACCGGCACCCAATAGAGCACGGGCTTCGCCAAGTCGGGCCGCGTGTCGGGGTTGGCAATCGGCACGCCGTTATAGTTCTGGCCATAGGAGACCAGTGGCCAGCCATAATTCTTGCCCTTCTCGATCAGGTTCAGCTCATCGCCGCCGCGCGGGCCGTGCTCCACCTCCCACAATTCGCCGGTGAGCGAAAACGCCAGGCCGTAAGGAGTGCGGACGCCGGTGGCCCAGGTTTCAGCCGGCGTCAGATTGGGGCCGGGAAAGGTATAGGTGCTTACCACCTTCGCGTTCTTGGCGGCTTCGGTGTCACTGGGCGGATCGATCAGGGGAATGGTGGCAGCGCCGGTCTTGCCAAAGTTGGGATTGCCAGGGGCTGGTTTGCCGTCCAGCGTCAGGCGCAGGATCTTGCCTACGGGCTGGTCCGGATCCTGGGCGGGGGTCATGCGCTGGCGGTCGCCAACTGCGAGGAACAGAAACTGGCCGTCGGGCGAGAAGGCGACCTGCGCGCCT
>DATKGA010000019.1:0-38831 GCA_035510935.1 Acidobacteriaceae bacterium | reverse complement strand
GATCTCCCAACCCAAAAGGGAAATGAAGGGCCCTGGAAGACCACCAGGTTGATAGGCTGGAGGTTGAAGCGCAGTAATGCGTGTAGCTTACCAGTACTAATCGCCCGTTCGGCTTGTCCATAGAATTTACTCTGCGCAGTGAGAAAGTCCACTGTTCTGGAGTTCATTCAACACAAGCCCTGTAGTTATCCCAAGATGTTTGCAAGAATAAACGTCTAATCCCAATCTATTCAGTTATGAGAGATCGCGTGAGCGAACTTTTGACACTTTGCCGGTGAGTTTACTACGAGGGTCACACCCGTTCCCATCCCGAACACGGAAGTTAAGCCTCGTTGGGCCGATGGTACTGCACGCGTAAGTGTGTGGGAGATTAGGTGATCGCCGGCATTAATTTAAAAGCCCCATCCTACCCGGATGGGGCTTTTTGCATTGGTAGCTACTTCAAAACTAAATTGCCATCCGCTCGATTTGCTGCAGGTGATTCAGGTCGTGGCCGGCCATGGTCTCCACAATCGTCCAGAACGTCATGGTGCCGCGTTCCGGATGAGTGACTTCACGCTTGCGGTCCGCTTCACTGGTTCCCTTGATGAGGCTAAGGTTCCAGTTGCGTGTGTTCGCAAACAGGCTGAGCGCTGCCTGCATAGTGTAGTTGGCATAGCGAGACGCCCAGCGGTCCTGGTCAAATGGTTGCAGTGTGGGATGGTCTTCGGCGAGCGTCTGGCGCAACCGGAAGCTGAAGACGAGTTCGCAGTCGGCCAGGTGGGCGACGATCTCGCGTGCGTTCCACTTCCCCGCCGGTGTTCTCATCACAAGTTGCTCCGGCGGGATACGGTGCGCCAGCTTTGCGAGTTCGGTGTGCGTGGTTCCGAGGATGTCGAGAGGACTGCGGCCAGTCAGAAATTTTGCGTAGGGGTTAAGTTCCATGCGCATAGAATGCCATCCCACTGCTAATAGGACAAGAGAGGTGCAGGCAGAACTGTTGTCCGGAACCCCTAGGATCACCCCAGCACGTAGCCTGTCTGGGAACCCGTTGAACAGAAGACCTGCCCCTATGCGGATGGGGTTTTTTTCTTGCGCATCCGAAAGAACATCCATTCCGCCGGGCTTAGCATCAGGTAGAGGCCGAATAAGTAATCCGGCAACGGGAAGGTCTGCCACATGCGGGCGCGATAGAGCACGCGCAGCAGCAGTTCGCGCCGGTAGCGCAGGCCGGGGCGCAGGCCGAACTCAAAGGCCATCGTCGTGAAGTGTGGAACCTCTTCGCGCTGCGCGAGGAATCCACCCTGCACGAGAGCGCGGTCGGCATAGCGCAAGATGTGGCTGACCGTTGAGTTGCTCTCGGGAAGCAGGCGCGCACTCCAGTGGTCCATCGCCAGATAGCGACGCACCAAAGTCAGGGCAGCGGACAACTCGGGCAGGACGCCGTACTCTTCTGCCAGGATGGCGTGCGAGCTCAGCTCAGGCTCGCTCATGCTGCGCACCTGGGCCGCAACATCGACCAGCGACTTGAAGAAGAGCCAGCCATCGAAGGCGCCGTGGACACAGAGATAGAGCAGATTCTCCTTCTGCGGAAGAGTCTCTACAAGGAAGCCGCCGAAGTTGACAATGCAGCGGGCAGGCACGGCGCACAAGCCAGCGCCGGGCATCTCGGAGTTGCGGAACAACCTCCAGTGCAGATCGATCTCGAAGCCGCTGGCGGGATTTTGGTAGGCATTGTCTCTCCAGTGCGCGCTGTAGAAGGCGAGCTGCCGGGGCGTAAAACGCTCCATCTGGAAGAGGCCGCGATAGCCGAAGCCGCGCAGCACTCGGTCGGCCTCCAGAATCGAGCCTTCGTCGATCAGCAGATCGATGTCGCCGGCGGCGCGCAGGCCGAGGTTGCCGAAGACGGATTGCGCCAGCGGCAGGCCCTTCAAAACACGTGCGGGGATGGCGTGGGCCTGAAGTTCCTGAAGCACGCGTTGTAGTTCGGCGAGCGAACGAAGCGCCTGATGGGCGTTATCCAGCGAAAGCTGATGGAGCTCGTTGAGTGTTGCATCGAGCACTGGCGAACGAGACTCGCCGACGCCGGCGTGCAGATTCTGCGAGACCAGGGGCACCAGGCGGTGATGTTGTGCGAGCAGCAGGAAGCGCTGCCAATCCAATGCGCGGGAGGACTGCTCGCGGATGACATGGCGGTCTTGCTCCCGCTGCGGCCAGCGGGCACACAGAAGCAGCAGGTCGAGTTCTGGGAACCGGCCAGATTGCCTGGCAGGAGACGCTTCCGAAGGATTGTGCCGTCGTTTCTGCAAGCTCCGTCCGCCTCCCCGCATACGTCTCACAGAATACATTGCATGCCATGGAACTCCTTCACCACACACCACCCGCTGCGGTACACTTCCCTTCCCTTGCTGCGTCATTGGTGTCTGTTTATCGCCGTATCGTACAGGCTGTATCGTACAGATAGCGCCATGCTCTTTATGCGCTTGGATTGCCGGGCCTGTTTCGTTTTGAAGGAGTGCGACGACGTGAGTGAATCGAAGATCGGTCGCAACAGCATCGTCCGATGGAGTAGTGAAGCGGTGGCGACGGAGGTCAACGGAGAGGTGGTGCTGATGAACCTGGAGCGCGACCGTTGCCATGGCCTGGGCAGTACGGGCAGCGAGATATGGCGCAGGCTGCGCCACCCAATCCGCGTGGAGGAGCTGATGGTGCAATTGGAAGAGGAGTTCGAGGCCGCGCCGGGCGAGATCGAGTCGGACGTGCTGCGGACGTTGGGGGAGTATGCCGCCGAAGGTTTGATCGAGGTGAGCTTGTCGCTCAAATAACAGCTTCTCTGCTGTCGTTTGCCTCATCGCGTAGCTTTACGCAGTCTGCGAATCGGAACGCATGTACCTGGCAGCTCAGCGATGCAATTGTGCCGAGTGTCACACAGGCAGCGTGGGGCAAGGAATAGAATTATCAAAGAGGATCGAGGCCCCGAGCCGCTATCCCACGGGAGAAGATTTTTTATGTCGAAGGGAAGTTGTGACATTGGTTTGATTGGGCTGGCAGTGATGGGACAGAACCTGGTCCTGAACATGAACGACCACGGATACAAGGTTGCGGTATTCAATCGCACGGTATCGAAGGTGGATACGTTTCTGAACGATGAAGCAAAGGGAACCAACGTTGTGGGCGCGCACTCGATGGAGGAGCTGTGCGGGCTCCTGAAGTCGCCGCGCCGCGTGATGCTGATGGTGAAGGCGGGCGATGTGGTGGACAACAACATCGAACAGATTCTTCCCTATCTGGAGAAGGGCGACATCATCATCGACGGCGGCAATTCGCTGTTCACCGATTCGATCCGGCGCACCAAGTACTTGGCGGAAAAAGGGATTCTGTTTATCGGTACCGGCGTTTCGGGCGGCGAAGAGGGCGCGCGCTTCGGCCCGTCGATCATGCCGGGAGGCAATCCCGCGGCGTGGCCGCATGTAAAAGAGATATTCCAGGCGATCGCGGCCAAGGTGGAGGACGGAACGCCCTGCTGCGACTGGGTGGGCGAGGACGGCGCGGGCCACTACGTCAAGATGGTGCATAACGGCATCGAGTACGGCGATATTCAACTGATCTGCGAGGCGTACCAGTTGCTGAAAGACGCGCTGGGCCTGACGCCGGACGAGCTTCACGATGTATTCGCCGAGTGGAACAAGGGTGAACTGGACAGCTACCTGATCGAGATCTCGACGATCATCTTCGGGACGAAGGACGAGGACGGCTCGCCGCTGATTGACAAGATTCTGGACAAGGCCGGACAGAAGGGCACGGGTAAATGGACGGCGATCTCGGCGCTGGACCTGGCGATGCCGTTGACCCTGATCGGGGAGAGCGTCTTCGCGCGCTGCCTGTCGGCGTTGAAAGATGAGCGGGTGGAGGCATCGAAGGTGCTGACTGGGCCGGTGGCAATCAAGTCCGTCGAAGACCGCAAGATATTTATTGAAGACGTGCGACGCGCTCTGTATTGCTCCAAGATGATTAGCTACGCGCAGGGTTATATGCTGTTGCGCGCCGCGGAGAAGGAACATGGATGGCACCTGAACCTGGGCGGCATCGCGCTGATGTGGCGCGGCGGATGCATCATCCGCAGCGTCTTCCTGGGAAACATCAAGGCAGCTTTCGACAAAAATCCGGACCTCACCAATCTTCTGCTGGACGACTTCTTCTCGAGCGCGTTGAACAAGTATCAGGCGAGCTGGCGCAAGGGGCTGGTGCATGCCATCGAGAGCGGTGTGCCAACGCCGGCCTTCTCCACCGCACTTGCGTTCTACGATGGCTACCGCACGGCACGGCTGCCGGCGAACCTGCTACAGGCGCAGCGCGACTTCTTCGGCGCGCACACCTATGAGCGAGTGGACAAGCCACGCGGCGAGTTCTTCCACACCAACTGGACGGGGCATGGAGGCAAAGTCGCCTCCGGAGTGTACAACGCTTAAGATTGCTGCGTATCAAAACTAGAGAGCCAGCTTCGCAACTTCGAGGCTGGCTCTTCAACATTCTGATACGACTTTAATTGGATTGAGTACGCGGTAACGGGAGCTGGACAATCGCCCGGGGGTTACTGCGCCTGTATCTTCTGCCAGCAATCCCATGTGTAGATGGCGATGATGGCTATCGTGAAGACGGCAGACAGACCGCCTAGCACACGAATGTAGGGCAGCGTCTTATTGATCTTGCGGACGATGGAAGACTGCTGTTGCTCTTCGTTGGGATTGATTGGGTCCAAAAAGAGTTGACTCTCCTCGTAGCGCGTAATGGTGGCGTTGTAAGCGAGCAGAGCAAGAAAAAGGCCCGTAAAGACGGCCCAAATGATAATAAGACGCGGCAAGTAATTCATCATGGGACACCTCCCTCTGCGGGACTTGCAGCTGTACCTCAACAGGGAATTGCTGGGGGCCAAATCGCCAGACTTCAGCTTTCAATTCCCAGTAGATCGCTCAAAGTGCAGTCCTTATAGTGCATGATACGCCCAGAAAAGGACGGTACTGTAGATTTTTTTACCACAGTGGAAGCTCATTGCGCGCAACGGGGCGAGTTGGTTGGCTTGCCACGACCGGAATGGTCGCATATACTGAATATGCGGAAGTTGAAAAGGAGAGTGCTCATGGCCACAGCAACGATTACCCCAACCCCGGAGGTCGTCACCGGTGCGCCCAAGTCGCAGCCCCCGGTTACTCTGAGCCCGGCGGCGATCACCAAAGTGCGCGAGATCATGGCGACGCAGGACCCGATTCCGTCCGGTCTGCGGATCGGCGTGGTGGGTGGCGGATGCTCCGGCTTCCAGTACTCCATGTCGTTCGAGAACCAGAGTGGCATGATGGACAAGGTCTTCACCTTCGACGGCCTGAAGGTCTTCGTGGATGCGACCTCGGCAATGTACCTCAACAACTGTGTGGTGGATTATGTGGAGACGCTTGAGGCAGCCGGCTTCAAGTTCGAGAACGCTGCGGTGAAGAGCACCTGCGGCTGCGGATCGAGCTTCAGCGTTTAGCTTCGGTTTAGTTTGATCGGATAAAGGCACCCTGCGGGGTGCCTTTTCTGCGTCCGGGTTATTTCAGGGCTGTTGGGCGTAGCTTGCCGATGCGGCCATGGGGGCCGACGACGAAGGGTAGCGAGAGAGCGTTCCAGTCGCGGTCGGCGTCTGCGGGCTCGTGCAGTGCCGTGTTGGGATGGAGGGCGCGCCAGTTGCGTCCGTCGTCGGTGGAGAGGTCGGTGCCGTTGGGGCCTACGGTGATCCAGCTATTGCTCGCAGCATCATAAGCCACAGCCGTCCGGAAGCCGTGAGGTGGTGTCTGGGCGGTTTGCCAGGTCACTCCGATATCCGTGCTGAAGGCAGCACTACCCGCAGACTCGTCCGGCTTTTGCGAGTTCCCGCCAACGGCCACGCCGATCGCATCGTTCTTGAACACGATGGAGAATACGCCCGAGGACGCGTCATCGCCCGCGATGGGAACACTTACCTTGTGCCAATCGGCCAGCTCGTCGTCGGGATTGACGTCAGAGTACTTGTCCACGAAGTAGTAGATGAGCGCGCCGCCGGGGCCGCTGGTTCCGAACCACATCTCGGGCTTGGGATCGGGATGGGTGTCTTTTTGTGAAAGCGCCAGGGATGAATTGCTAACGGCAAAGGCGTGGACGCCATCCATTGCCGCCAGAGATGCCTGGGTGTACTGATCGCCTTGCAGCTTCCAATCTTGCGAACTCTTCCAGTCCTGCGGGGAGCCGAAGATAAAGTGTCCGTCGACCGGGTCGCCCAGAACATAGCCTTCGGAACTGGTGCGGAAGCGCATCGCGTCCCAGGAGCCTTCGGCATCGGGGTTAGTGAAGACCAGCCTCCAGGATTTGCAGCCGTCGGTGGTCTTGTAGAGGCGGGAGAGCGGACCAAGGCCTGTGGACATGACGATGGCGGTGTTGGCGTCGAAGGCCTTGATGCCGCGGAAGTCGAGCTTCTCAGGCATGGCGCAGAGCGTCCAGTGCGCGCCATTGTCGGTGGTACGCAGAACGGCGCCGTCGGAGCCTGTCGCCCAGGCGATGCCGTTGCCGGGGGTGTCGATGGCGTGCAGATCGGCCGTGGTGGGTGCGGTTTGAATCTCCCATTGGGCGGATGCCGCGGATGCCGCGAAGAGAACTGCCAGAATAAGTGGGTAGCGCATTTAAAAAGTGTACTTCCTGGGACGCGATGCGGCTTAGTGGGTGAAGACCTGTGTGAGCAGCTCGTCGTTGATTTTGTTCAGATGATTGAGAGTGTCCTGGATGGCGGCCTGGTCGTCGCCGTTGAGCAGGTGCATCATCTGACCGAGACGGTAGGTGGTGTCCTGTAGTAGAAGTTCAGCATCCTTGACGCGCTTGCTATCGTGGGTGAGATTGTGCTGGATGAGGGGAACTACCTGGTCGATCTGGAGTATGGTCGCTGTGGCGTGGCCGGTATCGTCAGCAGCTATCTGGGCAGCGGCTTGCTGGGTCAGGCCGTGCACCAGTTCGGTGTATAGGAAACACTGCTCGCTGGGCTTGGCCTCGGAGGCTCGCTGTTGCAGTTGGGCCAGGGCCTCGGGAGTGGGGATGGATTCCTTGGGGGCGGCGTGAGCTGGATGAACGACACAGAAAACACACACCAGAGTGATGGATACAGCTCGCTTCCCACCCATTCCACAAAGATCGCGGAATGAACGAGGCAACCAGCCAAGAGCGACCAGATGCAGGATGGAACTGGATCGAAGAGAGGAGCTCATCAGTCACCTCAGCGGGACCCCAGATTTTACTTCTTGGGCGCAAGCGCGGCAATCCGTTGGCGCGCCTGCGACTCCTGATCGGGGAAGCTTCCGCCAGCCGCCGCAAGAAACTGTTTGTAGAGGTCCACGGCTTTGGAGATTTGATGCAAGGAATCGTTCGCCGTTGCCTGCAAAAAGAGGGTTGGCGGCGAGGGTGGCAGAACTGTTGCACGCAACGACAGCGCCTGCAAAGTGGCTGCGGGGTCGTCGATCTCGGCGGCAGCGAAGGCGAGATGGGTAGCTGCGTCACCCAGCGCGGCGGTCGTGGGAAAAGCAGCGGGGTTGGCAATAGCCTGCTTCAGCAGCGTCTCGGCGGCGGCGGGGCGGTGCAGGCGGATGAGGACCTCGGCGCGTTCGTCCAGCAGGGTGGGATCTGGGTTCATTGCTTGAGCAGCGATCAAAGAGTCGTAGAGCGGATCGGCCTGATCGGGGTGATCGGTATCGAGGTAGACGCGGGCGAGCAGGCGAGTGATATTGGCGTCCTGGGGATTGGCGGCGTGCAGTCTTTCCAACAGCGGTGCGGCCTGTGCGACTTTGGCTGGATCGTCTGAGCTGATGTCGGCGCGGGCAAGCAGAGCGGTAAGGGAGGGATCGGCCGGGTGAGCAGCGAGGGCGGGCGTCAGCAGCGCTTCGGCGTCAGTGGTGCGGTGCTCGCCCAGCAGGACGTGGGCAAGCGCGGCTGTGGCTTGCCGGTCGCCGGTCTTTTCAGGCAGCGCCAGGTAGCGGCGATACGCGCTCTCGGCGGCGGGCAGATCGGAGGTGGACTCGGCGATCTCGGCGGCAAGCAAGATGTCTTCGGAGGCCTCGGGGGTGAGGTTGAGGGCGGCAAGCAGCTCGGAGGAGGCGGCTGTGGGATTGGGTGGTATGGATTGCTGGGCATTGCCCATAAGGGTGAGCCTGGCGAGCGCGCGGAAGGCGCGTGCCTTGAGAGCGGGCGCAGTGTCAGGGAGCTGGGTAGCCGTCAACAGCTCGATGCGGGCTTCAGCCGGGCGCGCCGTGCGGGCCAGCAACAAACCGAGGGCGACATGTGCGGCGGGAAATAATGGGTTGGCGGAGATGGATTGGCGGTAGTACGACTCGGCGCTGGGAACCGTGGAGCCCGCAGCGGTTGGGGCTTGAGTCTCAGGGCCGAGGGCTTCCAGCGTCAGGCCCAGGTCATAGAGCGCCTGGGGGTTGTTGGGGAGCTGACTGTTGAGGCCGGTGAGTATCTTTAGGGCGGCGTTAAAGTCGCTGGCTGCCAGCGCGTCGTTGGCCTGCTGGATGAGCACGGCTTCTGGCGCGGGTTCGCTGTCTGGGTGAGAGAAGTCCTGCGCAGTGAGCACGGGAGCGAGAAGTAGCGCGGCGAGGAGAAGGAGCGCTGTCAAAAGGTTACCCCACACAGCGCGAAGCAACTGCGATGCATGGGGCACCCGATTCTTGCATACGAAGCTGGAAGCCATGCGTTTTACCGCTCGCCCCACTTCAGCTTGGAGCGCAGCACATTGAAGAGTCCGTTGGGTTGCAGGCGCAGTAGGCGCACGCTCGATTGGCTGCGGCAACAGCATACCTGGTCGCCGACATGCATCGGCACCGCCTCCTGTCCATCCACGGTGAGATAGGTCTGGTTGGGAACACCTACTACGCGCACGCTGATGGCCGACTCGCCCGGCACAACGATGGGCCGGATGGTGAGCAGGTGAGGGCAGATCGGCGTCACCAGCATGGCGTTCACCGTGGGCATCACGATGGGCCCGTGGGCCGAGAGGTTGTAGGCCGTGGAGCCGGTGGGCGTGGAGAGGATGACGCCATCGGCGCGAAACGTGGCCACCGGCTGTCCGTCGATCTCGACGGCGAAGTCTGCCATGCGCGCGATCGTCCCCTTGGCTAACACCACATCGTTCAAGGCGTCCCACTGGCGCGTGCGCTCGCCGGCGCTGTACAGCTCGGCGTGGATCATATTGCGCACCTCGATGGCAGCCGTACCGTCGCACCACGCCTGCAGGGTGGTGTAAAGATCTGCCAGCGGCACCTCGGTCATAAACCCCAGCGCCCCCAGGTTCACGCTCAGCAGCGGTGTGCCGGTATGCGCGAAGGCGCGTGCCGCGGCCAGCAAGGTTCCGTCTCCACCGAGGACAATCACCAGGTCCGGCTTAAGCTCAGCCATTTGCACCCGATCGACGCTGTCTATATCCGCGCTGCCACCCAGATACGCCGCGCTCTCGTGGTCTAGAATACTGCTCCACCCGCGCTGGTTGAGCCACGCGCGCAGCTCAGGCAGCACCGTTTCCAGCTCAGACTTCTGCGGCTTCGAGATAATTCCAGCTAAAGGCATACCGCTATTCAGTGTACCGCCCGCAGCGATTCCACACCTCGAATCAACCACTTGAGCTTTCGATAAACGAAGTGCGCCAGCGGTCCCACGCAAGCGTAGCATTCTGCCGGAGCAAGTAATTCGCTCTGAGGGGGCCTCCTCATGAACTTGAAGTCATTCGCCATTTTGTCCGCAGTCATCGCTCTCTCCGGTTGTACCCTGCCGAAGTCACCGATCATCAACCCAACTCCAGATTCTTCAGGCATCACGGGAAATTGGGAGATTACTCTTACCTCAACCACATACGGCGGGGAATATCCCTTCGGCATCTACCTTACACAAACTGGAAGCACAGTCTCCGGTGTCGGCTCATGGGTGGGAGAGGCATTTCCGTTATGCATCGCTAGCACAGGGCCTCCCTGCGGATACCCGTATTCAATGCTCAGTCCCAACTTTAGCGGAACCATCGGCACCGACGGCAGCCTCGTTCTCACTTCCCCAAGTTCAGGTTCTTACCCGATCACGATCACCATCAATGCGAGTACCACCAACAACACCACGCTCAGCGGCACGTTCGCCATTACGACGCAAACCACTACAACGGATAAAGGGCCTGTAACAGGAACCATGATTGCGCCCCTCGATGGCACCTACGCAGGAACGCTCATTTCGTCTGTCACTGGCAACAATATCGGTGTAACGACTACTCTCAGCCAGTCCGGCCCAGTTTCGGGATCGTCTCTTGAATACAGCGGATCGGCGAGCTTCACGGGCGTCTACTGTATCGGCTCGGTCACCGTGCCGGCATCCGGGAACTTCTTTGGAAACCGGTTGATTATCGACTTGTATCCAGCAAACATCCCCCAAAGCGGCATCTATATGACGGGTACAATCTCGCCCGATGCAAAGACTATCGCCGTAAATTACGAAAGCGTCTCCATTAGCTGTAGCGCCGATTTCGCCAGCGGAACACTGACGCTGCAGTAGCGATCCGGCGTAGCAGGAAGTTTCGTGGCTTCGGTGTGGATCGGTGTTAAGGATTGCCCTCTTCGCTGCCGAACCACGCATGCAGCAGGTACTCCCAGTTCCCTTCCATGCCGTGGATGGGCGAGTCGATGACATCGATTCCCTTCCCGCCCAACTCGGCGACACACTGCCTCACTCGCTCGATGGCGAGATCGCGTCCGGCCTGCTCGCGCACAATTCCTCCCTTGCCTACAAACTCGCGCCCGGCCTCGAACTGCGGCTTGATGAGCACGACTGCCTCGCCGCGCCATTCTTCGACCGCAGGTGCCAACGCCCGAACAACCGCAGGCAGAACCAGCGTCGCCGAGATGAACGACACGTCCATCGCAAGGAATGAGATTGCCGAGGCATCCGCGCCCACCAGATCACCCGCGCCCAGCAGCCTCGCGTTGCATCGTTCGCGCAGAGTGACGCGCGGGTCCACGCGCAGCTTGTGGGCGATCTGTCCATAGCCTGTATCGACGGCCAGCACCGAGGCCGCGCCGTGCTGCAACATGCAGTCGGTAAAACCACCGGTGGAGGCGCCGACATCGATGCAGGCGTGCCCGTCCAGCGCAATCCGCCAATGCTCGAGCGCGCGCTCCAGCTTCAGTCCGCCGCGGCCCACATAGCGCAGGTCGTCGCCCAGCAGGCGCAGCTCCGCGCCTTCGTCGACGGGAGTTCCCGGCTTCTCCACGCGCTGCTCGGCCACCAACACGCGCCCGGCCAGAATCAGGGCCTGGGCGCGCTCCCGCGAGGCCGCCAACCCCCGCTCCACCAGCGCCTTGTCCAGCCTGATCTTCATCTGCCTCTTCGAGAGTACGGCATTACGCAGAGTTCAGGATAAAGTACACTAATCGCTGCCGGTTCCGCCGGGCCAGACCATCTGCGGGTGCGTTCAATGGATAGAACAATTGGTTCCTTCGACAGAACGCAGCACCCCACTGCGGACGACGCGTTTCTGCTCTCGCTGGTCCAGTCGGGTGAAGAACAGGCCATGGCCACGCTCTTCGACCGGTACTCCAAAGTTGTGTACTCCATTGCCCTGCGTGTTTTGAGCGATCCAGCGCTGGCAGAAGACATCCTGCAGGACGTCTTCATGCAGCTCTGGCGCACTCCAGACAGCTTCACAGCGGCCGGAGGAAGCCTTGGCGGATGGCTCGCCGTTCTCTCGCGCAACCGCTCCACCAACGCACTGCGCCGCAAACACCACGCCGATCCGGTCGATGCGATCGCCTTCGCCGCGCCCATCGATCTCTCCAGCGAGGCCGAGCGCAACCGTCTGGCCAAGCGCGCCCGCACACTGCTGCATCAGCTTCCCAGCGAGCAGCGCAAGACACTGGAGATGGCATTGTTCGACGGCCTCACCCACTCCGAGATTGCCGAAGTGACTGGCGAACCTGTAGCCGCCGTTAAAACCTCATTGCACAGCGCACTACTGAACCTGAGAGAGGCCTGTCAGCCATGAGCGGCTCTGCCATCAACCTGCTCGGCGTTGCCACTCCCGGCGAACCACGCCATATCGACGCCGAAGACCTCGTTCTATGCGCACTTCAGTTCCTCCCCGAGGACCAGTCGGCTGGGCTCGCAAGCCATGTCGAGCACTGCGACAAGTGCCGCAAGGAACTCGCCCTCGTGCAGGGTGATCTTGCCGCCTGCGCCTTCACCTCCGATCTGCAATCGCCCCCGGCGCTCGCCCGCCAGCGTCTAAGGACGCAGGTCGCCCGGGAGAACCATCCTATCCTCCAGGCACCGCCCGCGCTCGCAGCCTTTGGTCGCAATGGCTCCATCCTTACTCCGCCCGAAGACGCCCCCCCGAAGCGCAGCGTTGCCCTGACACTGCTCGGGTGGTTAGGCTGGATCGTCGCGGCGGGCCTCGCCGTCGTAGCCGCCATTCTCTATCAGGGAGAGATCGACCAACGCGCTCGCCTCAGTGCTCAGGCTAGCGATCTCGCGCGCCTCACCGCAGATGCTGCCCACGCGGCACCGGTGCTGGATGCTCTGAAAGACCCCAACGCCACGCGCGTGGTCCTCACCGCCAAGCCGCCGGCCAAACCACAGCCCCTCGGTCGAGTTACCTACAACCCCTCCAACGGCAGCCTGATCTTTATGGTCGACGACCTCGATCCGCTGGAGACGGGCAAAGTCTATGAGCTGTGGCTTCTGCCCGCCGACGGACGCAACCCCATCGCAGCCGCCCTCTTTCATCCCGACAACCACGGCAATGCCAACGTAATCCTGCCCAGCCTGCCCACAGGCGTCGCCGCCAAGGGCTTCGGCGTCAGCATTGAAGACGAGGCAGGCGCGCAGACCCCAACTCCGCCCTTTATCATGGCTGGAAGTTAAAGGCGTGTCCGGGTAAAGATCAGATTTTATGAAGTCATGACAGCATTTCGGAGCAAGTGATTCGTCCTTAGTTGCACCGTGGTTATTGCAAATACCCTCCGGGGCGGTACAATTCTTGGCGATTCAGCGGAGACTCTATTCAAGCCAGATACGTCTCCACCTCAAAGGTTCATTCTGAAAGGTTGGCGTCATGTCGAAATCAAGGCTCCTCTTCGTATCCCTTTTCCTTGCCCTGGCAGTTTTCCTGACATCCGGTGTAGTGGCGCAGCAGGCCGCCAAAGTACAGCCTGCCTCTCAAGCTAAGCCTGCCGCTGTTGCCCCAGCGAAGAATGCCGCTGCCGCACTGCCGAAGGTCGCCAAAGTCACGGTCAACGCGCCGGTCACCCTCACCGACAACGGCGACACATGGACACTGGACAACGGCATTATCAAGGCAACGATCATTAAAAAGATCGGCAGTGTGCAGCAGGTCGTGTATCACGGCCTTGCAATGTTGCAACCCTCGTTCCAAACCGGGTCGGACGTTTACCATACGCCGCAGACGCCCATGGGCACCCAGGTCCCGACCTGGGAACAGATACCGTCCGGCACCGTGACCCCCTCGGTGACCATCGACCCGGCGAAGAACGGCGGCCAACGCGCGGAGGTCGCTGTCAAGGGCGTGAACAACGGTCGCATGGACATTGAATTACGCTACACGCTGGAGCGCGGCCAGAGCGGCTATTACGCCTACGCCGAGTTCTCCCATCCTGCCTCATATCCCGCCTCGCATGTGGGCGAGAGCCAATTCGACGTCCAGCTCAATCCGAACTTTAATTTGTTCACCGTCGACGCCGACCGTAACATGTTCACGCCCTCCGGTGAAGATGTTCGTAGTGGCGTCGTCATTCACGCCAAGGAGCAGACCATACAGATGACCGGCTTCTATAAGAACTCGGTCGAACACAAATACACGTACAGCGGTGTCATGTACCAGCATCCTGCATGGGGATTCTCCAGCCCCAAAGACCACATCGGTGTGTATTTGATTAACCCATCCACCGAATATATTGGGGGCGGCGCCGAAAAATTGGATCTGAATGGCCCCTGGGCGTGGGGTTCGAATAACACCATCCAGGTTTACTGGACCTCCGGACACTATGGCGGAGGAGCGAACACCGACATTCCCGCCGGCGAAGACTGGAAGCACGTCATTGGCCCCATCTTCGTCTACTTTAATTCGATCGACAATCCCAAGGACCCGTCGCAGGCCGACCTCGACAAGTTCACCGCCAGCTACGGCAGCGGCTCACTGGCCATGCCCAAGGTCTGGCATGACAACGCTCTCGCACTGTGGAACGACGCAATGGTCAAGGCGAAGACCGTCAAAGCCGCATGGCCCTATAGTTGGGTTGAGGGCATGGACTACCCACACAAGGCGGAACGCGGAACGGTCACAGGACAACTCGTTCTCGAAGACCCGCAAGCTACTTCCAAGAGCCTTCCGAATCTGACCGTTGGCCTAACGCACGCAAACTATAAGGGGTCAGGAGAAGGCTTTCAACTGCGACCAGGGAACGGCAATATCGTAACCTGGCCGCACGACGGCAACTACTACGAGTTCTGGGCTGACGGCTCGGCGGATGGCAGATTTACAATCCCCAATGTGCGGCCCGGCACCTACGTGCTGCGCGCCTTTGCCAATGGAGTTCTCGGGGAGTACGACAGGACCGCGAAGGTTACAGTCGAAGCAGGAAAGACCGTGAACCTGGGCAAGCTCGACTGGCAGCCGGCCCGCTACGGCAAGCAGATATGGGAGATCGGCTATCCCGACCGCACGGGCGACAAGTTCCTGAAGGGCGACGGCGCCAACTACTGGTTGTGGGGCTGGGGCTTGCGCTATGCAGGCTTGTTCCCCAACGACATCACCTACACCATCGGCAAGAGCAATCCCGCCAAGGACTGGTTCTTCCAGGAGGTGCCTCACTCCACCACCACCGCCTGGCTGAATCCCGCCGCCAAAGACCCCTACAACCAACCCTTCGGCTGGGTGAATAACCCGACTGGAACGCAGGACATGTGGCCTGCCTGGGGGCGCGGCAAGGCTACTACCTGGACGGTGAAGTTCAATATGCCCAAAGCCTCGCAGGGTACTGCAGTGCTGCGCGTTGCGCTGGCCGGGGCCGACAGCACTACCCTGGACGTCGGGGTCAATGGACAGAAGGCTGGAACTATCCGTCCTGTCTCCACCAACGCTCTGCGCTACAACACGAACAAGGGCGTGTGGAACCAATACATCGTGAAGTTCGACGCCTCTCTGATGAAGGCTGGTGAGAATCAGATGACGTTCACGGTTCCCGCAGGAGACGTCACCACCGGAGTTGTATGGGACTATGTCCGTCTTGAACTGAACGATGGTAGCAAGAACTATCCGGCTCCGCCCGACAATCCGAGTCTAAGGCCGGACTTTCCGACTCTCGAATAGAGAGCAGAGGGTCACCCCAGGGAAAAGAGGACGTTGGATCGGCCCTTGATCGGGCCGGTCCAACGGATGATAACGCAGACCTTTTTCAATCGCACCAACCTCCTATCGGATATGGAAGACGATGCCGGCGGAGAAGGTTTGTAGTGTGTGATTGGTGTTCTCGATCCCGGTGAATTGGCCGGTGCCGTATTCGACTCGCGCAGCCACCTGCTGGTTTGCGAATGGGAAGTCGGCGCCGAACTGGGCCTGGTAGGCGAAGGAGCCCGTACGGGTGGTGTTGGTTCCGTTGTTGGTGCCGACTCCTCCTACTTCGAATTGGAAGTAGGGAACGATGGGCAGCTGGGCGTCCGAGCCGTCAATGCGGAAGCCGATCAGGCCGCCCAGGATCTTGTTGCCGTACGTTGTGGAATTGGCGCTGTTTTCGACGATGAGGCGGGCGTCGATGCCAAGATGAACGGGACCGGGTGAGGGGTATAGTACGTAGCCGCCGAAGGTGCCCCCAAGTGCCGTCATGCCTCCGCTTTGCGTGCTGGCGGTGCCGTTGCCAACACCCAGGCCCGAGTAGTGGCCAGCACTGAACATAATGTAAGGCGAGAGGTAAGGGGCATTGCTGCGATATTGAGGGTATGCCTGCGGGGAGCTTGGTTGCGGCGGATAGTCTGGTCGCTGCGGGTACTGGGCGGGGGGATAGGCTGGCGGTGGATAGGAGGGCGGCGGTGGGGGATAGTATTGCGCAGATGCGCCGATGGCGGAGGTCAGGAAAGCCAGAGAGAGGCAAAAGGCGAAGGTGAGCCGGCGACAGGTGGGTTGATTCATGGTTTCCAGGCCTCATGGGCAGGGTGTAAACCCTGCTACTAATGAGATGCCTGCTCCCCATTGATGCCGCCTTCAAAAATACATCTATGTACGACCGGATGCGTTTGGGACCGACAATAGGTAGACCTTGACTCGTCGCGCAGATACGGGTTCCGGCACTCCCGCGAATCTAGCTGATGTCGATTGCAACGGATGACGGGCTGATGACCTGCGCGGCACGGTTGGGTCATTGCCGTTGTAATGAATGCGAAAATTGGTGAGCCGGTCATTCGGGGGTGTATTCTCTCGTCATTGGGCAAGCAATATGGAGATTCCGGTCAAGAGTAGTTCGTGCCGCGCGGTCGTGCTTCTCTTTGTGTTTTTGTTCCTACTGAGCGTGCCTGCGAATGCCTCCCGCACCAGGACCAATGTGGACCGGGGATGGAAGTTTTTGCTGGGGGATGACGCGAGGGCGAGCGCTCCGGCGTTCGACGATAGCAAGTGGCAGTATGTGAATCTGCCGCACTCGTTTAGCGAACCGTACTTCCGTTCGCCGGATTTTTATGTGGGGTATGGGTGGTATCGGCGGCATCTGCGAATGGATGCGGCGACGGTGAAGGAACAGGCGTCCCTGGAGTTCGAGGGCGCGTTTCAGGACGCCGAGGTGTGGGTCAACGGGAAGCGCGCGGGTGAGCACCTGGGCGGCTATACAGGGTTTTCGCTGGACATTACCGGCGACCTGCACGCGGGCGACAACGTGATCGCAGTGCGGGTGAATAATCTTTGGAATGGGCAGTTGAATCCGCGTGCCGGGGAGCATGTCTTCAGCGGGGGTATTTATCGCGATGTATACCTCGTGACGACAGAGGCAGTCCATGTGCCGTGGTATGGGACGTTTGTGACGACGCCGAAGGTCTCCGACGACGCGGCAACTGTGGATGTGAAGACCGAGGTGCGCAACTCGTCAGGTGCTGCGGCGACAGCGGTGCTGAAGACGGCGATCCTCGACCCGGCGGGAAAACAGGTTGCGGAGTATTCGTCCGAGCAGAAGATTGACGCAGGTGCGCTGGTGACGACGGAGCAGAGCGGCCAGTTACAGGGGCCAAAGCTATGGTCGCCGGAGACGCCGCGGCTATATACAGCGGTGAGCCGCATTTATATCAAGGGCGCACTACAGGATGTGTTCCACACGCGTTTCGGGATTCGCTGGTTTACCTGGACGGCGGACGATGGTTTTGCGCTGAACGGCAAGCATCGCTACTTTCACGGTGCGGATGTGCATCAGGACCACGCAGGCTGGGGCGATGCGGTGACCGACGCAGGCGCCCGGCGCGATGTGGTACTGGTGAAGGAGGCGGGCTTCGACTTTATCCGAGGGTCGCACTACCCGCACAAGCCGGCGTTCGCGGACGCCTGCGACGAGTTGGGCGTGCTGTTCTGGTCGGAGAACGACTTCTGGGGGATCGGCGGATACAAGGGCGATGGCTACTACAACGCCAGCTCATACCCAACGGTCGAGGCGGACCAGGCACCGTTTGAGGAGCATGTGCTGCAGAGCCTTGCCGAGATGATTCGCATCAATCGGAACCATCCGTCAGTCATTGTTTGGAGCATGTCGAATGAGCCGTATTTTTCGCCGGCGACTGTAATGCCGAAGGTGCGAGCGTTGCTGGCGAAGGAGGTTGCGGAGAGTCATGAGCTGGATCCGACGCGGCCAGCGGCGATTGGCGGGGCACAGCGCGGCAACATCGACCTGATCGGGGATGTGGCCGGGTATAACGGTGATGGCGCTCGACTGTTCCTCCATCCCAAGGTGGCAAACGCAGTGACGGAGTATGGATCGGCTCGGGAGGACAGGCCGGGCACCTACGATCCGCATCTGAGGGACCTGGCTGGACAGCCGGAGTATCCCTGGCGCGGCGGGCAGGCAATCTGGAGCATGTTCGATCATGGCTCGATTGCGGGCATGGAGGGTACGACGGGTATTGTCGATTATTTCCGTCTGCCCAAGGGCGGCTGGTATTGGTACCGGAATGCGCTGGCGAAGATTCCGCCGCCGGAACAGGCACACGCAGGGACGGCTAAGAGGCTGAAGCTGACCTCGAGCAGCCCGGTAATCGAGCACGCAGACGGCACAGACGATGTGCAGGTGATCGTCACCGTGGTCGATGCCGCCGGCAAACAATTGAGCAATACCCCGGATGTGACGCTGGAGGTGGTGAGCGGGCCGGGAGGATTTCCCACGGGCCGGTCGATTATGTTCAGCAAAGGGACGGATATTCCGATTCAATACGGGCAGGCAGCAATTGAGTTTCGCTCATATTTTGCAGGGGCGACAACGATTCGCGCGACCTCATCGGGACTGCCGGAGGCGCGTTTGACCGTTCTGTCGAAGGGTGCGCCGCAGTACGTTGCGGGCAAGTCGCCGGAGTTTCTGCCTGCGCCGTATGTGCGCTTCGTCGCGCGGCAGCAGACGGCGGCGGATCAAGTAGTGAATATTGTGCTGGACCGGCCTACGAATGCGAGCAGCATGGCGGAGGGGCACCAATCGAAACTGGCCAGCGATGGAGACAACACAACATACTGGGCCGCGACGGTGGATGCTGCTGGGCCGCAGTGGTGGGAGTGCAATCTGGAGGGCATCTACGACGTGAGCGCAGTGAGCGTTCGCTTTGCTGGGACGGGAAGTTATGCGTATGAGATTCAGAGTACGACCGACGACCGCATGACATGGAAGACGGTGGTAAAGGGAACGGCGGAGGCTGCGGGATCGCCGGTCACGATTGCATTGCCGGCGGGGACGCGCACCAGCGGGCTGCGCGTTGTACTGGATACAGTGCCAGCGGGTGCGATTCCAGGGCTGGCCGAGGTTGCTGTACGGGGCGCAAGAGCGAGGTAGGCCCTGTGATTCAATCACATGCTGCAGACACTGGGTGGGCGTCCTACTTATCTTCGACAGTGGTTGGATGATTGCCAGTGAACGGGGAGCAGCAGGGATGCTGGCAGCGGGCAACCTCCATGAATTCGACGCAGTAGGGATGGTGCCGTGCACCTCAACGCGCGGTGTTTCTAGCACTTGAACGTACCGGAATCAAACCGTCCTCGTTTCCGCAAAACCGATATTGTCCAAAATCCATATTCACTGGTTCGCGAACACCTGGATGTTTGTGACAACCGACACATAGCGGATACACCTACGGGGAGTAGCCTTACTTCCGAGTATTACCGTGCGCGTGATACGTTCGTGACATACGGCTGCGGGACGCTCATTAGGCGACATTCCACACTTTGGCGGCGCTGACCCAATAGTCCCGCCAGCAGGACTTCACCTGCCCGGTGGAAATCGCCTCATGACCTGCAAAACCAAATTCAAACCAGGAAACAAAACGGAGAATCAAACATGTCACCCAAATATCGTTTAGCATATTTTCTGGTTCCGGCCCTGTGGGCCGCGTTCATGACGGTAAATCTGCAAGCGGCACCGGCCGAAAGCAAGCCGCCTGTCACGGTCAGCCTCAAGGACATCCCCCACTTGGAGAAGCGCGATGGGATGACCAAGCTGATTGTGGATGGGCACCCCTTCATCTGCATTGCGGGCGAACTATCCAATACCGCATCGTCCGACCGCGAAGCCACCAAGGCCATCATCGCGCACCTGGCGCAGGCCAATTTCAACACCATCCTTACGGTCGTTTCCTGGGATCTGGTTGAACCCGAAGAAGGCAAGTTCGATTTCTCGATGATCGACTATCAGATTGAAGCCGCCCGCGCCAACAACGTGCGGCTCGTCTTCCTCTGGATGGCCAGTTGGAAAAACGGCTTGTCGCACTTCCCGCCTCTATGGGTCAAGGCCAACCAGGACCGCTTCCCGCGCGTGGTCAACGCCCAGGGCAAGACTCTTGAGATCCTCTCTACACTGAGCGATAACAATCGTAACGCCGATGCCTCGGCCTTCGCCGCCGTCATGAGACACATACGCGAGGTGGACAAATCCCACACTGTCATCGCAATCCAGGTCGAAAATGAAGTCGGCACCATGGGCACCACCAGGGACTTCGGCCCCGCCGCAAATACCGCCTTTGCCGGCCCGGTCCCGAAGGAATTGACCGACTATCTTCAGAAGAACAAGGACCACCTGCTGCCGGAGCTGAAGAAGATTTGGGACGCCGCGGGCGACAGGACCAGCGGCACCTGGGAGCAAGCGTTCGGCAAGAATGTTCAGCGTCCGGCGAATGATCCGCCGGTACCCAACAGCCCCAATCGTCCTAAGCGCCCGGCCAACGCCGAGCTTTTCAACCACACGGATGAGATTTTTATGGCGTGGAACTACTCCCGCTACATCGGCTACGTGGCGGCGCAGGGCAAGAAGGAATATCCGATCCCGATGTATGTCAACACCTGGCTCGTGCAGCCCGCAGACATTGGCGCGGGCGACTATCCCAGTGGCGGGCCCGAGCCGCTGGTGCATGACATCTGGCGGGCCGGCGGCCCGGCGATCGACATCCTGGCGCCTGACATCTACTTGCCGGATTACGCCGGAATCATCCAGACCTACTCGCGCAACGGCAACCCCGCCTGGAATCCAGAAACCGGACTGAACGCCAACAACGCGTGGATGGGGTTCACGCAACTCAAACTCCTTTGCTTCTCCCCCTTCGGCGTTGACGGTAGCCTGAACGCGACCCCTGATAACCCGTTTGTGAGGGCGTATGGGTTCATCAACTCCGTCTCGGGTGCGATTGCCGAGGCGCAAGGCAAGCCAGATGCAATCAAATTGATCGAGCTGGAACCGGGGCAGAATCCCGGGAAGGTCGAGATGGGCCGATATATCTTCGATTTCACCCCAGTATCAGGGACTCGCGGCGGCGCAGCTGGTGAAGCTGCCCAGGCTACGTCTCAGGGTCAAGGACGCGGCGGCAGTGTTAGTGGTGCCCAGGCTGCGCCTCAGGGAGAAGGACGCGGCGGCAGTGTTGGACTATCCTTTCTCGACAAGCCTTTCGTGCTGATTATCAATACCGCCCCGAATGAGTATTATTTTGCGGCCAACGCATCCTTCCCATTCGTTGTTATGCCAAACAACATCCCCAATGCCAGGGTCGCTGCGCCCGCAATCATGGAGCGCGGCGCATTCAAAAACGGCATCTGGGTCATGCAGCGCCGCGTCAACGGCGACGATATCATGGGCCGCGGCTACGACGTCTCCGCCGAAGCCAACAACAACCTGCCCGGCTCCCAGATACCGCTGGGCGCCCAAGGCAGAGGCGGCCGCGGCACAGGAGCGGGTAACACGCCTCAGCCGCCGACCGTGATGCGCGTTACGTTCTATCAATATCGCTAAGTCAAATTGGAGGTTATCTTCCCCTGGGCCAGCGCGAGGTTGAGGTTTTCGATCGCTTCGTCGATCTCCTGCGTATTCTTGAAGCCTACGGAGACGCAATCCACTCCATCGTTATTGAAGGCGAAGCGCATGGCTGGAGTTTGGTGAGCCACACGAGTAAGTGCAAGGAGAAGTAGTGGACAAAGTGTTGTATTTATCGGGTAAGACCCGCGGCGGAACATTGGAGGGGATTGGGCGCGCTTTTGCCCCGGTCCTCAAAGAGATGGATATAGAGTTAGTCGAGATCAGTCTGTTCGATCTCAATCCGTTACTCCGGCTGCTGCAGGGGCCGGATGTATCTAGTATTCGATTCGTTCTCACCTGGGTTGGCATGGGGATTGACATCTCCGCACAGCACAAGGATCGGACGATCAACGTATGGAAGGAATCGGGTATCCCTCTCATTACCGTGCATGGAGATTCGCCCAGTTACTTCTTCGATCGCCATCGAGTACCGGGCAATGAATTCATCTCTCTATACGGGTTTGCGGAACATTGTGACATGCGCAGCCGTTTGCCACACCGAAATGGCCCGATCGGGACTGCCCTTCCAATCCTGCTCGACGAGCTTGCCCTGGAAGATGTGGATGTCCAGGCAAAGAGACAGGGAACCCTCCTCTTTCTAAAGAACGGAAGGAATCCGGCGGCGATACGGCAGATGTGGCTATCGGGTGTTACGCCCCGAGTCAGTCGGGCGTTGTTCGAGCTTGCTGACGAACTCGAACATCATCTCGATGGCGCGACACATGATCGCATTGACAATGCGGTGACGCAGTATTTCATCCAGCACGGCATCGACATTGAACAGCTCCTCAACCTGCGGCTCTTCTTCGTCGCGCAACTCGACGATTATGTCAGGGCGGTCAAGTGTACCCTTTTGGCCGAGTGGCTGATGGACTTCCCCGTCGATATCCGGGGAAACAACTGGGGGCACCTGGACATCAACGGGAAAAAGGCGACTTATATCGACGATTGCAATTACGTTGACTCGATCCGGCTAATCCGCAATTCTCTTGGCATGATCGATGTGTCTCCAAACACAGCGTCGATGCCCCACGATCGAGTGATGCGAGCTTACGGGTCGCATACCTTGTGTTTGACCAATAGCGGCCAGAGTTTTACCAGAAAGTTGCCGTACGAAGACGAACTGACTTTCTCCTTCGACAAAGAGAGCTTTCAATCGAGAGTTGCCGGTCTGTTAGCCGACAAGTCTGCTGCTGTCGATAAAGGGATTTCGGTGACCGAGGCATTCAAGAAGCTGAACCCGCCGGGGCAGGCCTTTGAGCGGATGCTCGATTATGCCGAGTTTGCACGATTGGACCGGACAAAGAAGCGCCTTCTCGGATTTCAGGACTTCTTTCTTTGGCCTCCCGAGAAGTAGCACTACGTCTATGGGACATTGTTTGCATGTTTCCCGCCCGGTTAGCAGAGAAAACGGTATCGCCATGGAGCAAGGTCAAGCCTGAAGGGCATGAGCGCTCGTCTGTGGCATGGCGAATGCGGGGAATGGAGGTTGATCGGCGTTGGCCATCACTTCAAGCTCCCGCTCAACCTGATCGAGGACGTCGTCCCACCGCCCTATCGCTTGTTGCCGGAAGAGACGCATCGTGGGATACCAGGGGGAATCTGTCCGGTCCCTCAGCCATCTCCAATCGCCAACATGGGCCACGAGTAGCCAGGCCGGTTTACCCATCGCCCCTGCCAGATGGGCGACGGCGGTGTCGACGCAGATAACCAGGTCGAGGTTTGCGATAACGGCCGCGGTAACGGCAAAGTCTTCAAGGTGTTCGCTTAGATCGACGATAGGCAGAGGACTTGAAGCCAGGTCGGTGGATGCAGCGCCCTTCTGCAGCGAATAGAACGTAGCTCCCTGCATCCGAGTCAGCCCGCTCAACTTTCCCAATGCGATGGAACGCTGGCGATCGCGAGTGTGCTTTGGATTACCGGCCCAGACCAGACCGACCCTTAGTCCGTTCGCCGAAAGCCGCTGCGCCCATGCATCTGCCTCCATCGGATCTGCCAGCAGATAAGGAACGTCTTGAGGAATGTTTGCCAGATTCGTGCCAAACACATGAGGGAGACTCAGCAGAGGACACGACCACTCGGCGTCGCTGCCCTCGTCAGACTCTGTCGAGACAACCGTGATCGCGCCGCTGTAGATGGAACTGAGCAAGCGGACCAGGGAAGACTGGACTCTTAGAACAACGTCGGCCCCAAGGGCAGCAACCATGGGGACATAGCGGACGAACTGAAGAGTGTCCCCAAGCCCTTGCTCGTGATAGATGAGAATGCGCGATCCGCGAATATCTTCCCCGTGCCATTGTGGCGGAAGAATATCTGGTCGCTGATTGCGGAACTCGGGTGTGGCCCACCGTGCCTCATATCCTTGCCAGCCCGCAGCGAAGTTTCCAGACACGAGATGCTGAAGACCGAGGAAGAACTGCGCCAATTGCGAGTCCGGATGCGCGGCAAGCTCCGCCTGATAACACTGCATAGCCCCGGCTGCCTCGCCGAAAGATTCCAGGTGCGCACCGAAGTTGCAAAGGGTGAGAGCGTGAGTGGGGTCGAGCGCAAGCGCATTTCGGGTCGACTCCATTGCACCTGCGATGTTACCAAGTTTGGCCAACGCACTTGCCAGGTTACAGTGCGCGGAGGCGTTGCTGGGATCGAGTGCAATGGAACGCCGCAAGAGGCCTTCCCCAGTCTGCGGGTCGTCCCTGTCCACAACACAAAGCGCGCCAAGATTGTTGAGGGCTTGCGGAAAGTCAGGATTGATCCTGAGAGCGCTTACATACGCCTGCATGGCCGCATTTTCGTCTTTCAGCGTCTGCAGCACCACCCCAAGCGAGTAATGTGCCTCGGCGTCTTCGGGCCGGAGGAGTGTGGCTTGCCGATATGATTCCGCGGCATCGACGAACCGGCCAGATTGGAACAGCATAGCTGCCAGGTTGAAATGAAACTCGAAGCAAGCGGGTTGAAGGGCAATCGCCTTGCGATAGCAGGTAACCGCATTTTCGTCTTTCAGCGCCTGCAGCACCACCCCTAGCGAGTAATGTGCCTCGGCGTCTTCGGGCCGGAGGAGTATGGCTTGCCGATATGATTCCGCGGCATCGGCAAGCTGACCAGATTGGAAAAGCATGGCTGCCAAATTGAAATGAAACTCGAAGCAGGCGGGTTGAAGGGTAATCGCCTTGCAATAGCATGTAACCGCGTCCGACAGGTCACCTCTGCGCTGATGAAGACGCCCTAGATCGTAATGCGCCTCGGCTGAGTCTGGAGAGTGTTTCAGGAGAGATTCATACAGGGCAATGACCTCCGCCGGATCCGCTTGCTCGCCAAGGACGCCGTCAATACGCTGCAACGCAGGCAGATTCTTCGGATCCAGGGACAAGGCGCAGCGGTAGCTTTCGACAGCTTCTGTCCGCTTGCCGAGAAGTTCGAGGGTATTGCCGAGATTGTAGTGAAAGGCAGAGACCGTGGGGCGGCTGTGAATCGCCTGCGTAATCATACGCACGGACGCAAGCAAATCTCCCCGTTCGCGCGCGATTAAACCTGCCAAGTGTAACGCATCCGCATGGGCCGGCAAGCACCTGAGAATGGCGGCGTAACAGGCCGATGCCTCAGCGAACTTGCCTGCTCGGTGATGGGCTAGCCCCTGGTTTAGACATTCGCCGACCTGTTGGGTTGAGAGTGCTACCCAATGCTTTGCCATGCCTACAACCCTCGTGATGCATCATCGGCATGTCTTTCGAATAACTTAAGGGCAACTTGGCAAAATAATTCCAGAATCGGTGAAATTGCAGCGTTCCCCACTTCTTCAGCCCTTATGCACGCCGCCGTGTCCGATTACCCGTCATTTTTTTCATGGCGACTACTGGAGGCTCATTTTGTTTCGCTCTCCTGAGTCTCCTAATTACTTTCCAATGCAGAAGCGGGAGAATATCAGTCCTAACACATCCTCGCTGGTGGTCACACCGGTCAGCGCATCCAGGCCGCGCAGAGCCTCATAGAGGTCCAGCAGAAGCATCTCATGGGGAATCCCAGCCGCTACGGCGATGTCTGCGGCATCCAACCCACGCAGCGCCTGTTGCACCGCCTGATGCTGGCGCAGGTTGGTAAGCATTCCCGCCTCGCGCAGCCCTCCCTCGGCGCCTGCGACAGTGTCCACAATCGCTGCACGCAGCTCGCCGATCCCATCGCCCGTCAGCGCCGAGGTCGAAATCGCCCGCACCTCATCCACCGATGTCTCCGAACCGCGAACTTTTCCCGCCAGATCGCTCTTGTTCCACGCCACCAGAACCGCGCTGCCACCCGCTGCACTTTGCTGTAACACCGTACGATCATCGTGAGAGATTCCAACCGTGGCATCCACCACAAGCAGCACCACGTCAGCCTCGGCCATCGCCTCGCGTGAACGGGCAATCCCCAATTGCTCCGCCTCGTCTGAGCCTTCACGCAACCCCGCGGTGTCGATCAACTCCACCGGAATTCCCTCCATCGAGACGTGCTCCGTCACCGTATCGCGGGTAGTGCCTGGCGACGCGGTCACAATCGCGCGCTCGCGCTCCACGAGCCGGTTGAAGAGGCTCGACTTGCCTGCATTGGGTCGCCCCACAATCGCCAGCCGGAAGCCCTCGCGCACAATGCGGCCGTAGGCGAAGCTGCGCTCCAGCATTTGCAGCGGCGCGCGCGCATCGGCAATCTTTCCGGTGATCCGCTCCGCTGCCATCACATCGATATCGTCCTCGGCGAAGTCGATGCCCGCCTCCATCTCGGCGATCAATCCCACCAGCTCAGCCTTCACTGGGGCAACTGTCTTCGCTAAGGCCCCACCCATCTGCCGCGCCGCCACCCGCGCCTGCTCCAGCGTGGACGAGGCGATCAGATCGTTCACCGCCTCGGCCTGCGTCAGATCGATTCGCCCTGCCAGAAACGCACGCTGGGTAAACTCACCCGGTTCGGCCAGCCGCGCTCCACCCGCGCAGGACTGCCGCACAATGTACTCCAGCAGAACGGGCGCGCCGTGCGCCGCAATCTCCACCACATCCTCGCCGGTGTAGGAGTGCGGCGTGGCGAAAAAAGTTGCTACCACTTCATCCAGTACTCTCGGCTCCCCCTCACGCTGGGTGCCCCATTCATGACGCGGCATCATCGCGTCATGAATGGGATTCACATCCACTAACTCACCGAATCGCGCGTGTCCCGCGGCAAGCGGATGGCGCAGACGCAGCAGCGGCGCAACAATCTCGCGCACACGCGGGCCAGAGAGACGCACCACGCCGATCCCGCCGCGGCCCACCGGGGTCGAGATCGCCACAATCGTCTCCTGCTCCATCTCACCCATCTCAGTAGGATAGTCGCCCGGCACGCCGCTTATAGCGTGATGGCGCGGGCGCCATCGGAGGCGCGGCTATTGTAGATCTCCGCTGCGATGCCCGTAGCGGCCAGGTAGCCGGCACGCATGGCTGTGGTGAAAGCCTCAACCTGTGCGGCGGCAACCAGGTTGACGGTGCATCCGCCGAAGCCTCCGCCGGTGATGCGTGCGCCGAAGCATCCAGGCTGTTTGCCGGCCAGTTCCACCATGATATCGATCTCTTTGCACGACGCCTCGAAGTCGTCGCGCATACTGATGTGGGCCTGTCGCATCAACTCGCCGAATCGGGTGAGGTTGGAGGACTGGAAGGCATCGGCGGCAGCCAGTACGCGCGCGTTCTCGGTCACAACGTGGCGGCAGCGCTTGAGCACATTGGCGGGCATCTCATTGCCCCACTTGGTGAGGTCGGCCACGTTGGCGTCGCGCAGCGCCATGATCTCCGGCCGGTGTACGCGCAGTATCTCCGTGCCCTGTTCAATCTCCGCGCGTCGATTGTTGTATTCTCCTCGGGCAACCGTGTGCTTCACCATGGTGTTGCATATGACGATGCGGACCGACCGGGGAATGGGCGCCAGGGTGTACTCCAGCCAGCGGCAGTCGATCATGACGGCGTTGTCCTGCTTGCCGAAGCAACTGACGAACTGGTCCATGATGCCGCAGTTGGCGCCGACGAAGGCGTTCTCGGCGTGCTGGCATAGCAGCGCAATCTTGGTCAAATGCAGATCGAAGCTAGTGGTGCCGAGGACAGCAATCGCGGTGGCAACCTCGATCGAGGCCGACGAGCTGAGCCCCGCCCCCAGGGGAACATTGCCGGCAATCGTCATCGAGAAACCATGGTCGACAGGGACGCCATGTTCGCGCAGCGCCCACAGAACGCCGGCGGGATAGTCGGACCAATGGACATCGCGCCCGGCGCGCAACGAGGCAAAGCCGCCGTCCAGCAGCTCGGCTACGCTCTTGTCGACACGCTCGTCGTAGTTGACCGAGTGGATCAGAATGCGGCCGTCCATGCGCGGCGAGATGGCAACCACGGTGGCGAAGTCGATCGCCGCGGGCATCACGAAGCCGTCGCTGTAATCGGTGTGCTCGCCGATCAGATTGACACGGCCGGGCGCGGCGTAGAGCGCGCCGGGAACCTGGTAGGAGGCAAAGTGCAGGGCAGCAATTTCCGCGTTGGTTTGCATGGACTCTTTCTACTGCTCGACATGTTAGATAGGCAAATCGAAAATCAGGGATTCTGAACTAATTCCGTATGACGAATAAAAGATCAATCGAGGTAGTGCTTTTCCGGCAAAGCGCGCAGGCGTTCGGCGGCGGTCTCCGGAGTAAGGTCGCGCTGCGGGCTGCCGTACATCTCGAAGCCGACCATGAACTTGCGAATCTCGGCGGAGCGCAGCAGAGGCGGATAAAAATGCGCATGGAAGTGCATGGAATCGTGTGCCTGCCCGTCGGTGGGCCGCTGATGGAAGCCCATGCTGTAGGGAAAGCTGATCTGAAATAGGTTGTCGTAGCGCGTGGTGACGGCCTTCAGGATCGCGGCAAATGCATGGCGCTCGGCGGGGGTAAAGTCGGTGAAGCTGCCCAGGTGGCGGCGTGGCAGAAGCAGCGTCTCGAAGGGCCATGTGGCCCAGAAAGGGACGACCGCTATGAAATGGTCGTTCTGGCACACGACGCGCTCTGCCTGCGCCAGCTCGGTCGCCACATAGTCACAGAGCAGACAGGAGTGGTGCCCCTCCAGGTACTCGTGCTGTGCGGCCATCTCTCTCAGCGGCTCGTCTGGAACGTGCTCGGTAGCCCAAATCTGGCAATGGGGATGGGGATTGCTGGAGCCCATCATGGCACCGCGGTTCTCGAAGATTTGCACATGGTTGATATACGACAGCTCGCCCAGCATAGCGGTCTCGTCGGTCCACGCGGCTACCACGGCAGTGATGTCGTCCACGTCCATGCGCGCCAGGGTCAGCGAGTGGTTGGGATGGAAGCAGATCACACGGCACCGTCCGCGTTCCGGCTGGGCAACCAGCAGCGGAGAGATGCTCGGCTGCGCCTCCGGCTGCGCCTCACTGAGCAACGCGGGAAAGTCGTTGTCGAAGGCGAATACGCCCGTATAGGGAGGATTGCGCACGCCGCCGGAGCGCGTGTTGCCAGGACACAGGTAGCACTCCGGATCGTACTCCAGACCCTTGCTGATCGCGGGTTTGCTCGTCTCACCCTGCCAGGGACGATCTGTGCGCTGCGGCGAGACCAGAATCCACTGGCGCAGCAGAGGATTGTAGCGACGGTGCGGGACCAGATCGAGCGGGCGGCGCGAGGCGGGCAATGAGTTTCCTCTTGGGTGAAACTGCTCCGCCATCCAGTGTAAGCGATAGAACGGGTTGTTATGCTGAGTTCGTCGTGGCCGGAGCATCGTCCGCAGACGCTTCGCGGCCACTCTCGGAGGCAACTTTCTTTAGGTTGACGTGGTTGATCCGCGCAAACACAAGCCCTGTGGGAATGATGCTCAGAAAGGTTACCAACAGCAGCAACGCACCGCAGGCGGTCGCTGCTTCTATTGGCGCACCGTAAAACTCATGCATCGCGGCTGCGGTGACAGCAATCTGGGTGAACCATCCCACGACGGGCAACTGCAGCACCGAGCCGCCGATACTCGCTCCCATCAGCAGCATGGTGCGGGAAAACGTGATGGTCGCCAGTTGCGGCGTATCCACGAAGGCATGCAGGGTCTGCACATAGGCATAGCCGATCATTCCCCACATGGTCAGCGAGATCAGCGTGACGAACAGAAAGTCCTGCGCCGACCGGATGGCGTCGAGGCCATCGCGGAAGCCGCGAATCTTGCTGGCAACGCTCTCTCCGATGGGCTCGGAGAACCACCCGAGCGCTGCTCCGGCGACCTCTGCCACCGCGCCTCCGGCCACGCGGATAACCACCGCAAAGAGGGCAATTAACGCGGTCCCAGCCAGCGAAATCAGTCCGGTGTGGACGAAGATCTCATGGTGCGGCAGATCGCGGGGCGCAAACAACAGCGCGCCGGAGAAGATCAGCGCAGCCGCGCCCAGATCGAACATGCGCTCGATGGTGTAGACGGCCACCTGCGAGCTGGTGGAAAGCTGAATCCGCTTGGCCACTAGCGCGGGACGAATGACATCGGCGAGCCGCCCGAACAGCGCGACCGCCGTAAATCCGACGAACTGTGGGCCCACCAGCACTAGCGGCGACACCGTCTTTGTCGCACTCACAAAGACTGACCAGCGAGCGGCGCGCAACCAGTAGGTTGCATAGATTAGTGCAATGCCGGCGGCGATATGCAGCCAGTTAATGTGGCGCAACTGCAGCCAGAAGATCGCCCAGTCGAAGTGCATGCGGCTGCGGTTGCTGAAGACGACCAGTGCCAGCACAAGGAGAATTGCGAGCCAGACAATGCCCGTGCGACTCTTCATCGGTCTGCTCTCCTGCGCATTATTCCGGCGCTTCGTCTATTTTGCGGCCACCATCAGGCTCGTGTGGGCCGTCTGAACGGCGCGCGTACGACGATTGAACTCGCTAATCACACGGGCCACATAGGCGCGCGTCTCGGCATAGGGCGGAATGCCGTGATAGCGGTCCACCGCCGCCGGACCTGCGTTATAGGCCGCGACTGCAAGCTTAATGTCGTTGTGGTATCGCGTCAGTAGAGCGTCAAGATAGGCAGTACCGCCGCCTATGTTCTCTTCCGGCGCAAATGTGTTGCGCACACCCAGCTCCGATGCGGTCGCAGGCATTAACTGCATCAGGCCCTGCGCTCCGGCCCGCGAGACGGCGCGCGGATTGCCGTTGCTCTCCGCCTTCACCACGCTGGCCAGTAGATCGGGATAGATGTTGTGCAGAGCGCCGGCGCGAGCCAGCATCTCGCTCATCTCGGCGGGCGTCAGCGGAGTCGTGGCTGTGCGCGCGGGTTCAGGCAGTATCAGAGGCAATGCGGGTGGCGCGGCGGTTGCCGCAGGAGGCGCGGGAGCATCAGGAATCTGCTCCACCCGGAGCACGGAGCTGGCGGATACTTCGATGTAGTTGGCGTCCCCCGTAGTACCCGCAGCAGCCGTGCTCTGGCTGGCAGGTAATAGATAGAGCCGGACCCGGTCGCCTACTGCTTCGCGGCGCGCGCAGTCCAGCTCGAAGCCGTTGCGCAGCGTAATGTGCTCCGCCGCGTAGGCCCGCAGAGACGGCCCGGCGATGACCGCCAGCAAAGCCAGCGTCATAGTCGAACCATAGCGGAGTAGACAGCGCCGTTTCATACAATCTTCCTCTCTCATCCTACGATGCCGAAGCGCCTCGTGGATAGGTTCGCTGATTGCCTTTGATCCGATCCCTGTCCTCGCCCCGTCATTCGGGAAGCGCGACGGACGTGTTCTGCATAACCTTTAGACGCTGCAGAATCTTGCGCGTAAGCCCGGTGAGCGGCAGGCTGGCAAGGCGCGTGGTGCGTACCCAGTGCATGTTGTCGGGAGACTTGGGGATAGCGCTGCGCAGCGCGTGGGCTGCGGCCCCGATGTGCTTGCCGGAGCTTACGTGGTTGCCTGAACTGGTGCGTACAAGACGGCGCGGGGAGTAGACCTGTACATAGTAGTTGGTATTTGTGATGGCATGGCGGAGCCTGAGTGCTGGTTCTAGGCCCTCCACCGTCTCCAGCGGAAGCTGCGGCAGCTCGTACATCGCTGGCATCAGGGCGACGCCGTCGGGTCTGCGTTCCAGCAGGACTTCCGTGGCCGGCCCGCGTTTGCGCAGGTCCAGCAGGTGGGCGACGGGCAGGCTTCGCCGCGGTGCGCGCGCGGGCGTTGGATGCTCACCGCGTGTGCAACACAGGTCGATCACAGGGCACTGGCTGCAGTGCGGTGCAAGCGGCAGGCAGACGGTTGCGCCCAACTCCATCATGGCCTGGTTGTGGTCTCCGGCAGCGTTACCGGAGTGCCGCGAACCCGAACCGTCGCCGGATTGGGTATCAGGACGGGAGGCATGCAGGTGTTGATTTGGCATCAGGGTCTGCGCCTGTTCGCGAACGAACCGGCGTGCCGCAGCGGTAGCGTCGCTGGCGCGGCCGGTGAGCCGCAGAATGACCCGCTCCACATTGCCATCGACGACTGCAACACTCTCTCCAAACGCAATGCTGGCGATGGCAGCAGCAGTGTACTCGCCGATCCCCGGCATCGTGCGCAGCTCCAGCGCGCTGGCGGGCAGCAGGCCGCGCCGCTCGGTCATGATGAACTGCGCCGTCTTGTGCAACATGCGCGCGCGGCGGTAATAGCCCAGCCCCGACCAGGCGGCAAGAACATCGGCCTCGGGGGCCAGCGCCAGGGACACCAGCGTGGGAAAGCGGCGCATAAACTCTTTGTAGTACTCAATCACCGCAGCCACCCGCGTCTGCTGCAGCATGATCTCAGAGACCCAGATGCCATAGGGATCGGATATGTCGCGCCAGGGTAGCGTGCGCGCGTTGACGCGGTACCAACGCATCAAGCGGCGCCGGAAGGTAACGGGATTGAGCTGGTAATGCGCTCCACCCGTCGTATCGCCGCCGGTCGTTGAACCCTTCATCCTGCCAGTCTATTCCGCGAGTGCATTGGCTGCACACATGTTTGCTATCCCGCGGCTATCATCGCGTCTTACACTAATGCGCAGGATGAAAAACCTTCCTCGCCGCGATTTCCTCAAGCAGTCCGCGCTCACCGCCGGCGCAACCGCATTGCCGTTCGCCGCATTCGCGCAGCCGCCGCAACCATCTTCTCCCAGGCCCCACTTCCCCACCTCCGACGCTGCCTGGCACACCGCTTGGGACGCAGCGCTCGCAGTTCTCGCCGGCAATGTGCGTACCATGCCGCGCTACAACCACCCTGTCCTGGTGGAGGGCAGCACCTACGGCGGCATCTGGCAGGAGTGCGCGCCGCAGGAGGGCCTGGTCTATGGCACGCTACAGAGGTATGTTGCCACGCCGCCCGGCGCGCCATCTCCGCTCCAGGTCGCGCGCGCCAACCACATGGCCTTCTTCGCGCAGCAGAAGCCGGACGGTCAACTCCCCGCCGCCATTAAGCTCGCCGACCCGGTTGGAACCGACGGCGGCTACGGCCAGATCCAGATGGTCGTCCCCATCGTCGCAACCGCCTGGGAGCTGGCCCAGCAGACCAGCGACGATGAGCTACTCACCACCGCCTACGAGTCGTGCAGCCGCTGGGACGCGTGGCTCCGCCAGTACCGCGACACGCGCAAGACGGGCCTGGTGGAGGGCTTCTGCACCTACGACACCGGCCACGACAACTCGCCGCGCTGGAAGGATATTCCTAACCGCTGCCCCGACGCCGACGCGCGCAAATCGCCTGACATCCCCTCCATGCCGCGCCTCTGCCCGGATCTCTCTGCCACGGTATACGGCGCGCGTGTGGCTCTGGCCGCCATGGCCAAGGCCCTCGGCAAGCCCAGTGAAGAATCCCGCTGGCTGACCGACGCCGAACACATCCGCCATCTCATCCTTACCAAGCTCTACAGCCCGGAGGACGCGGCCTTTTATGACCTCGACGCGCAGAACAAATTCGTGCGCGTGCGAGGAGACGTCATCACGCGAGTGCTAGGCGAACACGTCCTCGATCCCGTCAAGGATAAGGCCATCTTCAACGCCGTATGGACGCGCCAACTGCACAACCCCAGGGCCTTCTGGGCGCCCTACCCGCTGCCATCCATCGCCATGGACGACCCCACCTTCGTTCGCCCCATCCCGCGCAACAGTTGGGGCGGGGCCAGTCAGGCGCTCACTGCCCTGCGCGCGCCGCGATGGATGCCTTACTACGGCAAGCAGGCCGAGCTGACCCACATGATGCAGCAATGGTGCGCGTCCATCATGCGCCACGCATCGGACGCAAAAAGCAGCGACGACTTGGTAAAGCTCTTCCGCCAGCAGATGGACCCGCTCACCGGCGAGTTCACCCAGCCCGACCCCGGCGGCTACTCTCCCGCCGCCCTCGTCTTCCTCGACTTCGCAAGGCTCCTTAGCAACACGTAGACGCGAAAATGCTTAACGCCGATCGACACCGATTGAAACAATCAAACGTACGAACGGAGAAACAAAAATCCTATTTTTGGGTGAGAGTTGAGGTAGTTTCTACACTATCTATTCATTGAAAATGAATGGGTTATCTACTGTATTCGCACTTTCTTCTTGACGAATTCTCGGATTGTGTCGATAATTTAAATGAGCGGTTGGAGCTGCCGGAAGAACCTGTTACCCGGGCGAATCGCTCATGTTTATATAGGGGTCGCGAAAGCGACCCCTATTACTTTTTGGCAGGTTTGATCCAGTCTCCTTTAGGCTGTACCGAAAATAACTCAGGATTCGGTCGGTATTTCGTGCATTCCAATATGGCCCTGTCATGTACCCGGTTGCCGAGTCTATCTACCCGCGAAACAGGATTCTGCAAACCCGTCATGTAGGGTGTAACTATGACCTCGGATGCATCAGACAGAGCACTCTCAGCTTCCTCGATTACATCCTCAATTTCGTAGCCATCCTTGAGAATGCGTCCCCTGTATAGGTGGGGACCAACGAAAAGCACTTCTGCAACTATAAGGGGTAAATCATCTTCAACACGTTGTGCATTGATGTCAGCAAGTTGCGTTTCCGTTAGAACACCGATTGGTATGCTACGAACTTTCTGGCCTGCTTGTATTGCTAGAAGATTAGCCCTAATTCGGGCCTTAGCGTCCGGGTAAAGAGGCATCGAGACATTCTCTCTCTAAATATATCTATAGAGATTGTAGATGCCATGTGCCCCATTCATCACAGCATTCTTGAGTTGGGAGGGATGAATGCTCACCCCTCACCCCTGGTACTTCCAGTTGCGCTGCTTGCCTTCGGCGATCCACTCCACTGCCTGCGCGATGCGTCGCTGGCGCGTCTCCGGCCGCTTGGCATCGGCGATCCACACCACGTACTCGCGCCTGCAGCTTGGGCTAAGCGCTGCGTATGCAGCATTCGCTGCTTTGTTCTTTTTGAGCGCGGCGGTAAACTCCGGCGGAGCCTTAACCGGTGGGTTGGGAGCCTTTACCACGCGGCGCGCGGCCACAATGCGGTTCTCGCCCTGTCCGCTCTCAATCAAGGCCACAGCCTGACGGATGTACCCCAGCAACAGCTTCTCCGGCGGCAGGTCCTTGACGCTGGTGATGCGCCCCAGCGACCCCATGCCGCCCGCCTGTAGCACGCCCTCCTTGCGCAATACCTTTCCGATCTCCGCGCCCCAGAAGCCGAAGCTGCAATGTGCCTTGAACGCCGATATGTTGCAGAGGATTGTCCCCTGATAAACGAAGAAAGGCCGGCCCCACTTGATCTCTTCCACTACATCCGGACAGGCCTTATGCACCAGCGCACGCAGATGCGTCAGCACCGGTTGCGCAAACGGCGCAGCCTTGGAGATGCAGGCATCGATCCGCGGGTCTGGCTCGGGATTCTTCACGCCAGCAGTGTACATAAAAACCGACGACGAAGGGGCTTTTTTGCTGAAGGGAATCTTCTTCGATGGCACCCAGAGGGTCGAGTTCGAGACCTGCGCATCTTTGCTATAACGAACGGAATTTGTGGGCTCGCCGATATAGCAGTTACCCATCGTATTCCATGACTCTTTCATGGGATGGAACTGGTTCATGCGCACCTGTACTCTGATACGATCACCGCATTACCAGGTTGATCCCGTGTTTGCGCACGACCTGTCGGTTGTGGACAGTTTACGAGCGATAGTCTCACCAGCGCTTGGGCCCTTAATTCCAGAAAGGATCACCATGAACCTCCGCCTTCTTTCGATGCTAGCCATCCTCACGCTCTCACCCATCGCTCTCTCGGCCCAAACGGCAACCGCTTCTCCCGCTCTCTACGCAGCCTCTGCTGCTCCCGCCTCTTTCTCCAGCTCCGTTGCCCCAAATGCGTTTGTCGCCGCCGCAGGTACTCCCTCCGCCGCCGCCGCTGCGCCCTCCAAGGGCAGTTCGCTGCCCTTCTCCGGCCTCGCCGTGGGCGTAAAGGTCGGCCTCGCCGGCTACGGCTTCGATGTCGCCACCCCCCTGTGGCCGCAGCGCCTCAACCTGCGCGGAGGAGCCTCCTTCCTCACCTACACTCCCGGCACCATCGTCACGGACAGCGTCAACATCAATGGCACCATCAAGTTTCAGAACGCCGGCACCATGGTCGATTGGTTCCCCTTCCACGGCATCTTCCGCCTCAGCGCCGGCGCGACGATCTACAACAACACCGGCCTCACCGCCACGCTAAACGTCCCCGCCAAACAGAGCTTCACATTCGGAGGCACCACCTACTACAGTGACCCCACTAATGTGAACCCTATCACCGGAACCGGAATCTTTACCTTCGGCGGCAACAATGTCGTACCGCGCACCACCATCGGCTTCGGAAACATGCTTTCCAAGAAAGGCCACCTTCACTTTGAAACCGAGATCGGCGTCCAGTACTTCTCCGCGCCCACGGTGGCCTATACCATCTCCGGCACAGCCTGCCAGAACTATAACTCAACCACCAACACATACACCAACTGCGGCCCCAGTTCCACCACAGTCTCCCAGGCCAGCATCACCACGGAGCAGAATAACCTGCAGAACGACCTAACCGACCTGCGCTTCTTTCCCATCCTCTCCTTCGGCCTCAGCTACAGGATCCACTAGGAATTACGAAGCAAGCAGACGAGTCGAAGGAAAGACGAATAGTATGGGGAGAAGAGCACTGTGTCTTCTCCTAATAAAATCACGCGTGCCGCAGACGAGCCCGCGGGTCCTCGCAACCATGAGGAGGATGCCGAGGCCGAGCTTGACCTTGTTACAGCGCGCAGGCTCCCGTCGCTCCACGACTTCTTTTCGCCCACAGGACTACTCTCCCGCTCCGGCCTGGAGTTTGAGCATCGCAAGGGCCAGTACGAGATGGCACGCGCCATCGAAAAGGCCTTCGCCGACAAACGTCATCTGATTGTCGAAGCAGGCACCGGCACGGGCAAGACGCTAGCCTATCTGCTGCCCGCCCTGCGCCTGGCCCGCGACCGCCAGCAGCGAGTCATTATCTCCACAGGCACGAAAAATCTTCAGGAGCAGCTCTTCTTCAAGGACGTGCCGTTTCTCGAATCGATCCTTGGCCCGCTCAAGGTCTGTTACATGAAGGGCCGTAACAACTACCTCTGCAAGCACAAACTCTACGCGCTGCGCGATTCGCCGCTGCTGTCGGGACTCGAAGAGATTGGCCAGTTCCACGCCATCGCCGCCTGGGAGAAGACCACCGCAACCGGCGACCGCGCCGAGATCGACGCGTTGCCGGAGAACTCCGCGCTCTGGCCCAAGCTGGACGCGCGCGCCGATGCATGCCTCGGTCAGAGCTGCCCCGACTGGGACAGTTGCTTCATCACTGCCATGCGCCGCAAGGCGCTGGATGCGGAGATCGTCATTGTCAACCACCACCTGTTCTTCGCCGACATGGCGATCCGGCTGCAAGCCGGTGCAGCTCCCGACGCAGGCGTACTGCCCGCGGCCGGCGCGGTGATCTTCGACGAGGCGCACGAACTGGAAGACATCGCCGGCAACTTCTTCGGCATCGGCCTCAGCACCCAGCGCTTCGACGAACTGGCCCGCGATGTGGAGACCATGCTGCGCGCAAGGCAGGCCTCCACCCCCGCGATCGAGAGCGCCACGGCGACACTGCGCGAACGAGCGCGCCTGTTCTTCGCCGCTCTACCGTACGACGAATCGAGAAGCGCCGCGGACTCCATCGCCGCACTCGACGCACAGCCCAACTCCAACCCCTACACCGGACTTGGCCGCATGCCCTTCGAGCAGCGCGCCGAATTCCTCGAAGAACGCGGCGACACCTACAACGGGGCCCTCAATGCCCTCACCCGCCTGGAAGGAGAGCTGGATCGCCTGAAGAACGTCGACGAGGCCCCCGGCCTGCGCAAGCGCACCGCTGACATTGCCACGCATCTGAGGTTCCTGCTGGAATCGCAGGATCCCAACACCGTCTTCTGGATTGAACGCCGCGCCGCCGGCGGTCTGCGCAACCTCGCGCGCGGCATCGGCCACACCAGTCACCACACCCACCTTCAGGCCACGCCCATCGATGTCTCCCAGCTTCTGGCCACCGCGCTCTTCGAGTCCTATAGTTCGGTCGTCCTCACCTCCGCAACCCTTACCGTGGCCTCGGGGGCCGACGATACCGGAAATACCGTCTCCGGATTCCAGCACATCTCGCGACGGCTTGGCCTCACCCTGGCGCGCGAGCTGGTCGTCCCCTCGCACTTCGACTATCCGCGCCAGGCGCTGCTCTATCTTCCCCCAGGAATGCCCGACCCGCGCGAGCCCGAATTCTTCACGCAAGCTGCGGAACGCACCCGCCGCGTGTTGGAGATCACTCGAGGCCGCGCCTTCTGCCTATTCACCAGCCATGCCCAGATGCGCGCTACACACCAACGCCTTGCCGCGGAGCTGCCTTACCCGTTGCTGCTGCAAGGTACGGCCCCTCGTACTGTCTTGCTGGAGCAGTTCCGCGACACTCCTGGCGCCGTTCTCTTTGGTACTTCCAGCTTCTGGCAGGGTGTAGACGTGCAGGGCGAACAGCTGAGTTGCGTCATTATCGACAAGCTGCCCTTCGCTGTCCCCTCCGATCCCGTCGTCAAGGCCCGCATGGACGCGATCACCGCCGCCGGCGGCAATGCCTTCTTCGACTACCAGGTTCCCAGCGCAGTTATCACCCTCAAGCAGGGATTCGGCCGCCTCATCCGCTCGCTGAAGGACCGCGGTGTCCTCATGCTGCTTGACCCTCGCATCCAGCGCCAGCGATACGGTCGCATCTTCCTGGACTCGCTACCCCCCTACCGCCAGACCCAATCCATCGAAGACGT
>DATKGA010000018.1:0-8487 GCA_035510935.1 Acidobacteriaceae bacterium | reverse complement strand
CATTAGCGACGACGTCTACGTGCAGATTGGTCTAGTGATGCTCATCGGTCTTTCGGCCAAGAACTCGATCCTGATCGTGGAGTTCGCCGAACAGCAGCTGGATCATGGCAAATCAATCATCGAAGCGGCGATCATCGCGGCAGAGCTGCGGCTGCGGCCCATCCTCATGACCAGCTTCGCCTTCATCCTGGGTGTCATGCCGCTCTACTTCGCCAGCGGTGCAGGGGCGCTGGGTCGCCACTCGGTGGGCACCGCGGTGGTGGGTGGCATGTTGCTCTCGACAATCTTAAACCTGTTCTTTATTCCTGTTCTGTATGTCCTATTTAAAAATGTACTTAACTTCTTCACTAAAAAGAAGAAGATGCCCGACCTTCCTCCATGTCCAGAGTAGGACGGCTTCGTCATGCGCTGCTGCATGGAAGTTTCTGGGTCGGCTTTTCTACAACGAACGTGGGAGAACTGTCCACTTCGGTGGGATAGTCGTCGCGCGAGGGAGAAGGGATATTGGGAGGGTCGGTTCACGTCATTGAAGAAAGTCGAGAGACGACTATGCATGACACAATAATGACCCTCCTGTTGATGGTGATTGCGATGTTTCCAGTCTTCCTGTCGATGCAGACTCCTTAATCGGACGCCTGTCGAACTGATAAGATTCCGTGACGCGGCCACGTTCTCGGGTGTCGCGTGGATGAGCACAGCGCAGCTGTGGGTTGACAGTGCCCATGGCTAGGCAAGGACAATCGGAAGTTGCGGTGGTACGGAAGGCCCACCCTCAAATGGGGAGTGGGCCTTCCTGTTTAGAACAGCAGCTTCAACCCCAACTGGATCTGCCGAGTCGTAGCAGCTGAGGTGATAACTCCCGCCGTCGGGCTGACTACCGCGGCGGTGGTCTGGTTGGCGGTGGTGCCCTGGGTGGGGCCGGCGGAGAAGACAGTCTCGGATGGAGTAAGCAGGTTGGTGTGGTTGAGGATGTTGAAGAACTCGGCGCGGAACTGGACGCGGATACGTTCGTTAATCTGCGTGGTCTTGCTGAGCGAGAGGTCGAGGTCGTTGTAGGCGGGGCCGGTGAGCGAGTCGCGGCTTAGGTTGCCGACCGTGCCGTACGCAGGCGCCGAGAAGGCAGCTGGGTTGAAGTACTGGGCCACGCGCTGGGCCCTAGTACCGTGCGTGTAGAGCGAGCCGGTGAACGCCGGATTGACGTTGGGCCGGACCGGGTTGCGCGAGTCGCCCGAGCCGGTAGGGTTGTAGCCAAGCTGCGGGCTGAAGGGAAATCCAGACTCCAACGTCGCAATCGCGGAGAGCGACCAGCCGGAGACAGCTTTGTCCACGATGGGCGTTGCGTCAGCGAGCAATAGGTGGTTCTTGCCGAAGGGCAGGTCGTAGCTGGCGTTAATAGCTGCCAGATTGCGGATGTCGGTGGCCGCCGGGCCCCAGTCGAGGCTGGGTTGGTTGGGGTACTCCACGAACGCCGGTGTGTTGGCGGAGACCGAGGTGTTCCAGGCAGAGCCGTCGTCCAGGTTGCGCGCGTAGGTATAGTTGGCCCGCAGGGTAAGTCCGTTGGCCAGCGAGCGCCGCAGGTCGACCTCCAGTGCGTGATAGAAGCTGGTCCCCTGCGAGACCCACGAGGTGGTGTTGGCCAGCGCCGTGTTGGGTTTGGCGGTGGTGGGGTAGTAGATAGTGCCGCTGGTCAGGGTTGCGGGGCAGGCGGCGCTGGGGCAGATGACGGAAGCAGGCTCATTCAGGTCTTCTGAGAGGATCTGATGGTACCCGTGCGAGCCCACATACCCGACGGTAAGCGATGTGTTCGGAGCAATCTGCTGCTCGACACGCAGAGTCCACGCGAAGACGGCGGGAATGCTGATGTTTGGCTGCACGGTGGAGGGAGATATGGTCGACGTGCCTGAGGTTGGATTGGCGACTGTTCCCGAAGTCGAGTAGATGGTATTGAACGGCGCGGACTGGTCGAGCCGGTAGTCGAGATTGTCCAGCAGGGAATGGTGCAGGCCGAAGCTGGCGCGGACGACCGTCTTGCCCGTGGAGAACGGATCGTAGGAGAGGCCGAGGCGCGGCTCGGCCAGCAGCTTTGCGTTGTTGCTGGTCAGGGCCGAAGAGCCAACCGTCGGAGTGGTGCCAATCACGCCGTTGGTCAAACCGTAGTACGCGGCGCGTCCGTGCGAGGCGTTCCATCCATCGCTTGACTCGGTGCGTACTCCGGCCCGGAATTCCAGGTTGGGCAGAATCTTGATGGTGTCCTCCAGGTAAGCATCGGTGAAGGTGCTGCGCCATCCCAGTTCGGTGGTGGACGGGACGTAGGTAAAGGTCTTGATGGTTCCTTGCAGGAAGGTGGTAAGCGAGGCGAAGCTGGCCTGGCCGTCCTGGTCCTGGGCAAGGTTGTCGTTGGATTCGAGCAGTTGCACCCATGCGCCGGCCTCAATCTGCTGGCGCCCGCGCGAATAGAAGATGTGGTCGTCGAAGGTGAACAGGTTGCGCGTGGTAGCGTTGTTGGAGCCGACGTTGACGCCGGCGCTGGTAATGGTGGATGCACCGTTCGATGCCGTGGAGCCGGCGATCACAACCGCTCCGGTGGGCTTGCCGGCCAGGAAGGTTGGAGTGATGGCCTGGATTGACGCCGGAACCGAGCCGAGGAAGTAAAAGCTGGCGCGCGAGAATCCAATACGCCCCGTGTTGAGCAGACGTGGCGACAAGACATGCTGCTCCTGCACGCTCAGCACCTGCTCGCGCAGACTCTCGTTCACCAGCGAGTAGGGGTCCTGGCTGGGCGTGTTGGCGACTGAGTCGTCGATGGTGTAAACGGCAAACAGCAGATCGTTGGGCGTAAGGTTGGTGTCAAAGCGGGTGGTGCCAAAGTCCTCGCGGATATGCTGCGGTGCGGAGCCGAAGGCCTCCGCGATGCCGGTGGGCAATCCGGTGGAGCTTAGCAGTTCGGGCCCATTCTGCACCGGCCACAGGTTCAGCAGGCCGGCCACACCGGAGCCGAGGGTAACAGGAGTAAGAACGCCGGTGGTCGCGTTGGGGACCAGGCCGTTGCGTGCATTGTTATCCGGCACCAGCGTGACGTCTGTGACGCCGAGGTTCTGGCGATAGCCCTCGTAGTTGGCGAAGAGGAAGAGCTTGTCTTTGCGGATCGGTCCGCCCAGCGATGCGCCAAAGTTGTTGCGCTGGAACTCCGGAATGCGGGCAGGATCGAAGTAGTTGCGTGCGTCGAAGAACGAGTTGCGCAGGAACTCGTAGACCGAGCCGTGCAGCGTATTGGTGCCGCTGGCCGTCACGATGGAGACCTGAGCGCCCTGTCGCTTGCCGTAGGTGGCGGAGTAGGTGTCGGTGATAACGTTGAACTCTCGTACCGCTTCAACTCCCAGGAGCTGGCCCGATGTCCCGCCGGGGGTGATGTTGATTAACGAGGCTCCGGTGTACTCCACGCCGTTCAGCAGGTAGAGATTGTCCTGCGGGCGACGGCCGGAGACGGCGAACATATTGCCCACCGAGGAGTTCGATGTGCCGATCGAGCCGCTACGCTGGGCCGTGTAGTTGACAGTGGCCGGATTCAGCGTGATGAGCTGATCGTAGCTGCGCCCGTTGAGCGGTAGTTCCTTGACCTGCCGCTCGTCAACCAGTCCCGCGGTCTGCTGGGTCGAGAGGTTAACGACCGGCGGACGATCCACAACGGTGATGGTCTGTGCGACACCGCTGAGCGAAAGCGTGAGATTAATACTCTGCGACTGCCCGATGGAGAGAGGAATCCCGGTACGACTTTGTTTATTGAATCCAGTGGCGTCTACAGCGATGGTGTAAGAGCCGACTGGGATAGAGGGCGCGGCGTAGCGTCCATCGGGACCGGTTTGCAGATGGCGCTCGTTGCCCGTCTCGTCGTTATGGACGAGGACGGCAGCATTGGCGACGGCTGCGCCCGTGGAGTCGGTAACCGTGCCGGATATGGTGCCGCCGACCACCTGCGCCCTTGAGTTCGCGGGCATCGCAAAGGTGAAAACGAGCAAGCCTGAGAAAAGAAATACGATAGTGGACAGTCGTGTGCGGAACAAACGGGACATTTGTCTCTCCTGGGGATGTGTGTAGGCGGCGCGGATTCGCCGTGAGGCTAATCGGTGGAATGAGCGGTGGGAATAGGGCGGTGTGTTCTCGCTACGCGCGACAACAACAGGATGCGCCGGGGACGGACCGTGTCGAAGTCATCGAGTGACTCCGTGGTTGAAACTCCAGAAGACAAGCCCCAGAGTGAGGATGGCGATGAATACCTCTCCAAGTATGCCAACTGCCAGCGGGCGCCAGCCCTGGATTACCAGGTCCTTCAGGTTGGTACGTAGTCCAACTCCGGCGAAGGCAGGCAGAAAGGCCCATTGCGACAGACTCGAAAGGCTGCCCAATTGCACCTTGGTGAAGAAGCCTGCGGTAGCCAGGACAGATATCGCAAGGAAGCCGAGGATGAACTTGGGGAACTTCTGCCACAGGAAGAGGGCCTTGTGCTCCACCACGGCAGCCTGCCCGCGCGAGGCCCAGTAAACCGCGTAGCCCAACACCACAAAGCCAATGAACGACGAGCGCGCTGTCTTGGCCAGGATGGCCCAGCGGCCGGCGTCCTGCCCAAAGAGCGAGCCGGTCACAATGGATTCGGCGGTATTGTCCACGGCCAGCCCAGCCCACATTCCGTATGCCTGCTGGCTCATGCGCAGCAGATGGCCGATGGCGGGGAAGGTGAAAAGCGCGATGGCCCCCAGGGCGAGAATGGCTGAGATTGCGGTAGTCGTATCTTCCTCGTCGGGATCGATGGCCCCCTGGGCAGCCATGATGGCGGTCACTCCGCAGATCGACGAGCCGATGGCGAGCAGGCTCGTGAGCTTCGGTGGCAGGCGAAACAGGCGTCCCAGCAGCGTCATTACAGAGAGCGAGAGGACCAGTTCGACTGCGACCAGCAACAGCGATAGGCCACCGATGTGCAGCACGTCCTGCAGCAGGAAGCGCGCGCCAACCAGAACGATCCCCAGCTTGAGCCAGAGCTCGTAGGTGGCTACACCGGGGCGAAAGATGGCCGCGACGCCCATGGTGTTGGAGACGATGAGGCCAAGCAGAATGGCCCACAGGACGTACTCAATCTGAGGAAGAGACAGGTGATATCGGCTGTCCAGAACGGTGCCGGCGCGTTCCAGTAGCTTGCCAAGCAATCCGATGGCGAACAGCAACGCAATACCGGGAAGAGTGGCGGCCAGTCTCATCGGCTTGAGCTGAGCTTCGGCGGCAATCGGCATTGGGATGGTCTGCGTGGACATAGCTCGTGGTTCGGAGTTGGAGGTGCAAAAGCGATCGACGCGAGACCGAGGGATCGCTCGCTCGTCTGCGGTTACGAGTCACAAATTAGAAGCTGATCTGATGAATGACGCCGAAGCGGATGAGTGCGGCCAGTACAAGGCCTATGCCGACGGCGAGCAGGTCAATGTTGATCGGGAGCCGGTTCGTGGAGCGGGGCTGCGTGGGGCGTGTTGTGTTGAGCTTTGCCATGATGCTCCTGAGTGCTTCTGTTTCCTGTTCGTACTGCCTGGCTGATCTTGAGTGAGGCGCAAGTAAAAAGCCCACATATCGCGCTTTGCGCTGATACGTGGGCTCCTGAATGTCTAAGGCTGTATTTCTATATTTGCCTAGATAGGGGATGCACCAGCGCAGCAGCTCTTGCCCATACAACAGAGGCAACAGCTACACATACAGGCTGCGGTGTACACATTTCCCATGGATAGAGAGTACCGGCTTCCTGGTATGCCGTCAAGTGCTGATATCAAAAAATCCGGTGTGCACCAGCCATGTCTTCAAAAGAATGGACTTAAAGAGGAAACCCACGCAGCGCGGTGGGGGCTGTTGCGTGGGTATTCCGGTAAAGCAACGAAGTGGGTGGACTTCGTTGTGTCCGACTCAACCCGAAGGGAGTCTAGCCACACACTTAGCGTAGTGCGGAATTGGGCCAGAGTCAAGCGGAAATGGTGGAAATTCATCCCCAAATGGGGGTATCGCCGGTTTGATACACACCTCTGCAGCGCCCTCGATCTGTTTCGTCTGTCGATTCGATTCCGCGCCTGCTTTTCCCGTAAACTCTGTGCATGACGATGACCAACAGACTCCAAGCCACCGTCCTCCTCCTCGCCCTTATGATTACGCCTGCCATGCCCGCGCAACGTCTCTCCGCCGACGGAGCGCAACAGACCTTCACCGTACTGTCGAGCCAGTTCTTCTCGGAGGTGTACTTCAACTTCTCGCCCACCAGCGGCACGTCGGCTGGTCTGCACCAATATGACTCGCAGTTAGAGGACTACTCATCTGCCGAGGTAGATCGGGAGATTGCAGCGCTGCATGATTTCGAGAAGAAGGTGCAGGCGATCGACCCCGCCGCGCTGGACGCTCCCCAGGCAGCAGACCGTGAAATTCTGCTTAACTACATTCGTTCACAGTTGCTGTCGTTGGAGGTGATTCGCGGATGGGAGAAGAATCCCGATGATTATTCCTCGGGGATTACCAGCTCGGCGTTCGTCATTATGGAGCGGCCCTACGCGAGCGCAAATACGCGGCTGCGGGCTTTGGTGGAGCGCGAGAAGCTGATGCCGCAAGCGCTGGAGGAGGCGCGCAAGAACCTGAAGAACCCACCGAAGATCTTTACCCAGATTGCGGTCGAACAGATCGACGGCGACGTCAGCTTCTTTCAGAACGATGTGCCCAGCGCATTTCTCGCCGGACCGGATGCGGCGACCGATGCTGCCACCAAGGCCGAATTTGCCAAATCGAATGCAGCGGTGATTGCGGCGTTGAAGAGCTACGGCGCGTGGATGAAGAACGATTTGCTGCCGCGATCCAATGGGGACTTCCGCTTGGGCGCGGACACCTTCGCCAAGAAACTGGCCTACGACGAGATGGTGGACCTGCCTCTTGACCGCCTTCTGCAAATTGCGATGGACGATCTGCACAAGAACCAGGCAGAATTTGCTCGCGTGGCCAAGCTGGTGGACCCATCCAAAACACCGCAGCAGGTGCTGGCCGAGCTGGCCATTATTCATCCCGAGCCCGACCAGTTGCTGAATGCGTTCCAGGGCACCTTCGATTCGCTGATTGCGTTTATCCGCTCCAACCACATCGTTACCATTCCCAGCGACGTGCAGCCCACTCTGGAGGAGACGCCGCCGTTCATGCGCGCGACCACCTTTGCCTCCATGGACCCCCCGGGACCGTTCGAGACGCACTCCGCCAAGGCCTACTTCAACGTCACTCTGCCGGAGAAGGACTGGACGCCCGAGCATGTGGCCGAGCACATGGCAAGTTTCAACGTGGGCACCATCATCTCCACCAGCGTGCACGAGGCGTATCCCGGTCACTATATCCAGTTTCTATGGATGCCGCGCTTCGGCAGCACAATCCGCAAGCTGCTGGGCGCCAATACCAACATCGAGGGATGGGCGCACTACTGCGAGCAGATGATGCTGGACCAGGGCTACGCCGCCGCTCCCGCCGGTGCGACGCCGGAGCAGTTGCGGCAGGCGCGCCTTATTCGCCTGGGACAGATTCAGGACGCGCTTCTGCGCGACGCACGCTTCGTCAACTCCATCAAGCTGCACACCGGCCAGAGCGAGCCGGAAGGGAAGTGGACCATCGAACAGGCGGAAGACTTCTTCGTGAAGGAGGGTTACCAATCGCGCTCGGTGGCCGAGGTGGAGACCAAACGCGGCACCGGCGACCCCACCTACCTCTACTACACCCTGGGCAAGCTGGAGATCATGAAGCTGCGCGAGGATGTGAAGGCCAAACAGGGCGCGGCCTTCAGCCTGCAGCAGTTCCACGACGACTTCATGCGCCAGGGCTTCGCTCCCATCAAAGTCATCCGCAAGGCCATGCTGGGGAATGATTCGCCGGTGCTGTAGTAAAATGGCATTTAGATATGGTAAAATACCATTTATGAATGCCATTGCCGAAATCGATAAAGCTGGTCGCGTGGTTGTGCCGAAGAAACTGCGCGATGCGCTGCACCTGGTTCCAGGGACGCGGCTCAGCCTGAGACTGGACGGTGAGCGCCTCCTCATCGAGCCGGAGAGCAAGCCTCGCGGCCTCTACATGGACCGAGGGACCCTGGTGTACGACGCAGGGCCGGGCCCCGCTACGGACGCGGTGGACGAGATCGCCAAGGCACGTGCAGCACGAATGCAGGCGATCCTGAGCGACATTGCCGGGTCATGATCTTTGTCGACACAAGCGTGGTGGTGGCGGCGTCCACGGTGTTGGATAGGCGGCACGACGCCTGCGTCGATGTTCTGGCAACGGCGGACAAACGTGGTGGGTGCTGCTCGATGCATTCTCTGGCAGAGCTTTTCAATGTTTTGAGCGGTCGCCCGTTGCCCCTGCGTATGTCGCCTTTGGACGCCTCGAAGGTGGTCGACCATTTTGCTCGGCGATTTACAACGATCAGCCTGACCGCGTCGGAGT
>DATKGA010000017.1:0-39188 GCA_035510935.1 Acidobacteriaceae bacterium | reverse complement strand
CCAGAAATGCGCGCGTCTCGAGAATGGAAAACCGTGGATCTTCTGCTTCCAGGCAGAGGAAGAATTTGTCGGTCGACGCACCATCGCGGAAGTTGGGCGCATTGAAGAGCGGATGGTAGAGCTGGGGCAGACCGTTCAAGGCCAGCATCCCGAAGGCAGCCGACAGTCCCGCGAACAGGATCGTCCATTCGTACGCTGGAATGATGAACGCAGGCCATGAGAAGAGTGGACGGCCCGCGATGTTCATCGGGTACGACCAGACCGTGATCCAGGTCTCCATCAGAAACGCGGTGGTCACGCCCATGATTCCGCCCATCAGGCAGACCAGCGGAACTCTGGTCTTGTGGAAGCGCAGCGCAACCGCGGCCTCTTCCACCGGGTAGGGCGTATAGCACTCCATGCGGCGATAGCCCGATTGATGCGCCTGTTCGGTGGCGCGGACCAGATCTCCCGGAGTGTTGAACTCCGCAAGCAACCCGTATATTCCCTCGCGCGGCGTCATCAGAGCGTCTCCTCAACAACGGTCTCGGCGTCCGCCCCGCCGGGACGGATCTTTGACTGCGGAAGCATCATGCGTATCTCCGAGATCGGGATCATGGGCAAGAAGCGCACAAACAGCAGGAAGAGGAATGTGAACAGTCCCCATGTGCCGATGAAGGTCATGTAATCCCACTTGGTGGCGCGGTAGGTTCCCCAACTGCTGGGCAGATACTCGCGATAGAGGCTGGTGACGACAATGACGAACCGCTCCAGCCACATTCCCGTATTCACGATGAAGGACAGGATGAAGAGATAGACCACGTTGACGCGCAGCTTGCGCGACCACAGAGTAGTGAGCGGGATGGCGAGGTTGGAGAGGATGAGGAGCCAGTAAGCCCAGCCCATGGGGCCGAACATGCGGTTCCACATCATGAAGAACTCCCAGTGGCTGGCCGAATACCACGACATGAAGACTTCCATGCAGTAGCCATAGCCAACGATGCATCCCGTGCCAAGCATCACCTTGGCCATGTTGTCCAGATGGCGCAGGGTGATGAGGTCTTCGAGGTGATAGAACTTGCGAATAGGGATGGCCAGGGTGAGCACCATGGCAAAGCCTGAGTAGATAGCGCCGGCGACAAAGTACGGCGGAAATATGGTGGTATGCCATCCGGCCATTGCAGCCACCGCGAAGTCGAAGCTGATGACCGTGTGCACCGAGAGCACAAGCGGCGTGGCCAGGCCGGCCAGCAGCAACGACGCAGACTCATAGCGGATCCAGTGGCGTGTGGAGCCGCGCCACCCCATCGCCAACATTCCGTACATATACTTTGCAAAGGGCATCACCGCGCGGTCGCGCAGCGTGCCGAAGTCGGGGACCATTCCGATGTACCAGAAGACGACCGAGATGGTGGCGTAGGTGGAGACTGCGAAGACGTCCCAGGCCAGCGGTGAGCGGAACTGCGGCCAAACATTCATGGTGCTGGGATAGGGGAAGAGCCAGTAACCCAGCCAGGGACGCCCAACGTGGATCAGCGGGAAGGTGCCGGCGCAGACCACGGCGAAGATCGTCATTGCCTCGGCGAAGCGGTTGATCGAATTGCGCCAGGTCTGCTTGAAGAGAAGAAGGATGGCCGAGATCAGCGTGCCCGCGTGGCCGATACCGATCCACCATACGAAGTTGATGATGGCGAATCCCCATGCGCCGGGAATGGTGACGCCCCAGATGCCTACACCCTTGAGGAACAGCCACGTCAGCGCGACCAGCAACAGGGTGGCAACGCCGCCGGCAACCGTGAGCCCGCCAAACCAGCCGAGCGGCGTGTTGCTGGTCAGCACCAGGCCGGCGATCTTCTGAGTGACCGAGCGGTAGGTGTGCCCGGGCGCGATCACCTCATACTCGCCGGTTCGCGGGTCGAGCCTCGGATCGTCGATGGGGGATTTCGTCGCCATGCTATGCAAGCTCCGGGTTTGGATTGATGACGCCCGCCGTGTAGGTTGTGCGCGGCCGGTAGTTCAGGTCCGCCAGTACTTGATAGTCCCGCTCCGTCTGCTTGCGCCTGGAGACTTCGCTCTGCGGGTCGTTGAGGTTGCCGAAGCTGATGGCCGAAGTGGGGCAGGCCTGCTGGCACGCGGTCACGATCTCGCCGTCGCGCACGGCGCGGTTCTCCTTGTCGGCTGTGATCTTGGCCGCCTCGATGCGCTGCACGCAGTAGCTGCACTTCTCCATCACTCCGCGCGAACGCACCGAAACGTCGGGATTACGCATCAGCTTCAGGCTCTCGGTATCGAAGTCGGAGTAGAGAAGGAAGTTGAAGCGGCGCACCTTGTAGACGCAGTTGTTGGAGCAGTAGCGGGTGCCCACGCAGCGGTTGTACACCATCGTGTTCAGCCCTTCCGGCGTATGCACCGTCGCGCCCACCGGGCACACCTGCTCGCATCCCGCGTTCTCGCAGTGCTGGCAGGCCATTGGCTGGAAGTGCGCGCGCGGAGTATGCAGGTCACCCTCGAAGTAGGTGTCGATGCGAATCCACTGCATGTTGCGCCCGATCTTGACCTGTTCTCGACCCACCACCGGGATGTTGTTCTCCGCGTAACAGCTGACGATGCATGCATTGCAGCCCACGCAGGAGTTCAGGTCGATGGCCATGCCCCACTTGTTCTGTATCTTCTGCGACGATACGTCCTTGTGGTCATAGTGCCATGCATCCGGAAAGAAGCTGTCGTCGTGGCCCGGCTTTTCGCCGATCGGGGAATACCCAACCTTGTTAATCAGCGCGCCCTTCACATCGCCTTCATTTTCGTGCGCAAAATTCGGGTTGGCCTTGACCTCGGCCAGCGTGGCATAGCGAATGATGGCGCGCTCCATCGCCTCATGTCCTGGCAGCGAATAGGTTCCCTGCTGGTCAGACTCCTTGATATTGAGGTCCTGCTGCGCGAAGCTGCCGCGATGCTCGATCGATTGCACCTTGGTAACGCAGATATCGTACGTGTCGCCGGTCCGGGTGAGCTTGCCCCTGATGGTGTGCTGGTGGTCCGATGTGCGCAGAAGATACGCATTGAAGCCAACCCCAGCACCCACGCGGCCCGCTTCCACTCGGCGGCCAAGGCCGAGATGCACCGTGATGGATCCGTCGGGATGCCCAGGCACCATCAGCGCGGGAGCGATGACCTTGCGGCCATACGCCTCAATCTCGACTGCATCGCTCTGCTCGAGCTTGAGGCTCTCCATGGTGGCCAGGCTCATCAGCGCGGCGTTATCCCAACTCAGATTTGTGATCTGTTTTGGCAACTCCTGCAGCCAGCCCACGTTGGCGAAGCGGCCGTCGTAGAGCGATGGATCGGGGCGGAAGGCTATCTGCAGTGTGTCTGCCTGCACCGGGATTTCCGTCTTGGCCGGAATATTGGTAACGCCGTTTGTGCCTTTCATCGAGGACGGCAGCGGCATCGCGGCATTCGCTGCCGGCAGCGCCGTGTTGCCTGGGCCCTGCTTTGGCGTGAAGGCGGTGTCCTCAACCCATCCATCGTGCAGCGCGCGGCGCCAGCCCGTGTCGAAGTCGCCCTTGATATAGGTCTTCGCATTCGCCTGCACTGCATCGAAGGACGAGGCCTGCGGATTGTCCAGCAGCGACTGCAACACATCGTGCGCGCTGTGTCCGCCATAGAGCGGCGCAATCATCGGTTGAATAATGGAGATGGCTCCGTCGTAGGCGCGCGCATCGGACCAACTCTCAAGATAATGCGCCTTGTTGATGTGCCACACGCTGACAGCGCCGGTCTCGTCCACATGCGAGCCGAGATGGACAGTGTTGGGTATCTTATTGAATGCAGTCTCGAACTCCAGATCGACCGGCGCGGAGTAGAGCGGATTGACGCCCAGCATGACCAGCCACTGCACCTTGCCGGCGTTCATATCGCCAACCAGCGTCTTGAGGTCCGCAACCTGCTCCGACGGCATTGGGTTCACCGTCTCGGTGTAGACGACCGTCTTGCCCACGTTGCCCAGCTTGGCATTCAGTGCATAGGCCGCAACGTGGACCTCCCAGGCTGCCTGCTCGCCGGGAATCACCACGCACTTGCCGGCGTTGGCCTGAAGGTCTTTTTGCAGAGACGCAAAAAATTTCTGTTGCTCGGGATCGGTGAGCCCAGCGCCTGAACCGCCCGCCAGCGCCAGGGCAAACTTCTCAACATCGCCCGGCTTCAGGGCCAGCCGATGGTCCGCCTTGAATCCAGTGACCGTCGCCATGCTCTCGACGACGTACATGCGGTTCATGGATTTGCCCGCTTCGTAGCGATGGCGCTTGGCGTAGGCGGCAGCCATGGGTAAATGGCCAGGGTGCGCGATGCCGCCCAGGAAGTCCGCATCGAGCGACAGGATCACATCTGCGTTTTCCAACTTGTACTGCGCATCGGTGTAGCTACCGAAAGCCGTCTTGGACGTGGACATCGCTGAGTCGCGATTGACAGGTTCCCACTGGATTAATTTCGCGGATGGGTATTTGGTTTGGACTTGCTTCCACTGCGCGGCCAGCGTAGGCGAAGTGATTGTCTCGCTGAGGAAATAAATGCCTTGCCCACCGTTTGAATTCTTCACCGCCGACAAAAACGCCTTCTGGAAGTCCGCCCACTCGCTGGTCTGTCCGTGGAAGCGCACCTCCTTGGAGCGGTCCGGATCGTAGAGATCGAGCAGCGTGGCCTGGGTAAACGCGTCCGATTTGCCCTTCGACATGGGATGGTCGGGGTTGCCATCCACTTTGATGGGGCGGAAAGCGTCCGACTTCACCAGCACCGGGATCGCGCCCGTGGGAAATGGGAACGCCGTTGCAAAGTACATTGGCTTGCCCAGGATGAGGTCCTCAGGCGCCTTCACATAGGGGAAGATCGGCTCATCGGGCTGCTTGGTGCATCCGGCAAGCCCGGCCAGCGCCAGCGACGCGCCCATCACCTTGAGAAAACCGCGGCGGCTGACCGCATCCACCCATTCGCTGGCCTGCCGCGGGAACTCCCGCTCCAGCATCTCGTGGAAGCCGGGCGTCTCTGCCAGTTCATCCAGATTCTTCCAGAAGCGCTTGCCGCTCTTGCCGTCGAGCTTGGCCCGCACCTCGGCCAGCGTCAACTTCGGCAGAGCAGGCTGGTTTACTGCTGGCGCAATTTGGGTCACCACCTGCGCGGCTGATTGCATGGTCTCCATCCCGGTCTCGCGTGTCGTCTTCATCGGTGGCATGTCTCGCAACTGGTCAGCTCGTTGGGTGGGCGGATGTGGTACTGAGAGGTCAAGTAACGGCCAAGATCAACCTGGCTGGTGAACTTGCTGTAGCTCGCCGGCATCATCGGCGTCATCGGAGGTCCATCGCTCACGGCCTGGCCAGTCGGCTGTGACTGCATCTTCATCCCCGATTGTGCCTGCAGCATGGCCACCTCTGGCCCTGCGCCTGCCGATGGATCCTTGGTGGTACAGGCCACACTCTGGGCCGTGGGGCCGGTTTCGGAGTCTCCCTTGCCGGTCGGCGCGCACCACACTGGCTTATCTGTGGAGGGCCCTGCCCATGCCATGTTGTAGATCTCGCTGGTTGGCCGCAGATTCTCCGCCGGGTTGCGATGGCAGTTCAGGCACCACTCCATCTGCAGTGTGTTCTCCATGTACATCAGTGGCATCTGGTCCACCCGGCCATGGCAACTGGCGCATCCGATCCCCTTGTTCACATGGATTTCATGGTTGAAGTAGACATAGTCGGGAAGGTCGTGCACTCTGATCCACTGGATGGAGGCGCCGGTCGCCCAACTGTCTCTTACCGGTTGCAGCAGGCTCGCGTTGGTCCAAATCTGAGCGTGGCAGTTGATACATGTCTTGGTCGGAGGAATGCCCGCATAGCTGGAAACCTCCACCGTGGTGTGGCAGTACTGACATTGCAGGCCCAGACCCTCCACATGATGCTTGTGGCTGAACGGGATCGGCTGGTCCGCCCTCTGGCCTTGCCGCGTCACCCATGGGGAACGCTGCAACTGGTCCAGGGTAACGCCCAGCACAATGACGACCAGGCCCGTTAACACCAGACTTGCCCGTGCCAGTGCATTCGAAGTGCGGTCAAAAACCTGCGCCATGCGTGCTTTCCAGTCTCCTCAAACTTTTCTGAGTGGTTAGCTATGGATGCTCTAGAGGATTGATTCGTTTCAGCTATTTTTTTCAGAGGGTTGCAGTTGGACATCTGCTGGGTCGGCGGTCGTTCCAGCACCGAGGTCCCTGTTGGGCAAGGTTGGCGTCTATCAGCGGAGATAGATCAGGTAGAAACAATTTTGTCAGTGAGGATCATCACATTAGGGGGCGTGTCGAGATCGAGTATAGCAGCGGGAAAATGACCTTTCCAAGCGAACCAGCCTCCCCCTATCTTTTTTTATTGTGCAATAACCGATAATCGGACGAATAGCAGAAGGACGGGTCCGCTGCAAGCTCCGGTTCTCCGCAGAAGACATTTTGTGGGTGACTGCGATACCGTCGAGGGATGCCCCATCTGCGCCAAAGGCCGCGCCCTCCCCGTTACGACATTGCGCTCGCGTGCCGCGAACTCTCTGCCGCAGACCCCAAACTCGCCCGCCTCATCGCCCGCGCCGGTCCATGCACTCTACGACTGGCCAGCGCGCAGTCTCCCTTCGAGGCGCTGGTGGAGAGCATCGTCTATCAGCAGTTGCACGGCAAAGCCGCGGCCACCATCCATCGCCGGCTGCTCGAGGGTTTCGCGCCACTCTGCGGTACGGCCTCCAACGGACAGGCTATCCACCCATCCGCCCAGCACCTGATCGACTGCCCCAACGAGCAATTGCGCGCCGCCGGCCTATCGCACAACAAGAGTCTGGCGCTGCGCGACCTGGCGGCCAAGACGGTCGACGGCACCGTGCCCACGCTGGCCCGCATCCGGCGCATGACGGACGAGGCCATCATCGGGCACCTGACGCAGGTGCGCGGCATCGGGCGCTGGACGGTGGAGATGCTTCTGATCTTCCGCCTCGGCCGGCCCGACGTGCTGCCGGTCAGCGACTACGGCGTGCGCAAGGGCTTTGCGCTGACCTTCGGCAAACTCAAACCAACGGCCAAAGTCACGCCCGCCGACTTGCCCAAGCCTGCGGAGATAGAGCGTCGCGCCAAACGCTGGCACCCCTGGTGTTCGGTCGCAAGCTGGTATCTGTGGCGCGCCTGCGATCTGGCTGCGGGCGAACTGAAACCGCAAGAGTGACGGTTCAGCATCAAAAAACTCGACAGACAATCGTCCTCTGCGAATGCGCTCGGCGCGGGAGCCTCCTATAATTCGATGGTGAAGTCCAGAATCCTTCCGAAGGACGCGAAATCAATCCCCTCTTCTTCCGCTGCAACCCAGCGATACGTCTGCGTGCATGGCCATTTCTACCAGCCGCCGCGGGAGAATCCCTGGCTGGAGACGGTGGAGGTGGAGGAATCGGCCGCGCCTTATCACGACTGGAACGAGCGCATCGAGGCGGAGTGTTACGCACCCAACATGGCCTCGCGCATCACCAACCGCAAGGGTGAGATCGTACGCATCGTCAACAACTATGAGCGCATCAGCTACAACTTCGGTCCCACCCTATTGAAGTGGATGGCGGAGAAGACTCCCCGCACTTATCGCACCATTCTGGACGCCGACCACAGCAGCGCGCAGCGCTACGGCGGCCACGGCTCGGCAATCGCGCAGGTCTACAACCACGTCATCATGCCGCTGGCCAGCCGGCGTGATGCCATCACCCAGATCCGCTGGGGTATCGCCGATTTTGAACACCGTTTCGGCCGCCGGCCCGAAGGCATGTGGCTGGCCGAGACCGCCGTCAACCGCGAAGTGCTCAACCTGATGGCCGCTGAAGGAATCAAGTTCACCATTCTGGCTCCCCATCAGTGCGCGCGAGTTCGGCCGCTGGCAACGGACAACTGGGCCCCCACGCAGAATGCCACCGTGGATTCGACCCTCCCTTATCTGATTAAGCTCGACGAAGGCAGAAGCATCGCGGTCTTTTTCTATGACGGCCCCGCCTCGCGCGCCATCGCCTTCGAGGGATTGCTCAACAGCGGCGAGGCCTTCGGCAGCAGGCTGCTGGATGGCTTCCATGCTCCCTCTCCCGGTTCCCCCAACCGTGTCCAACTCTCGCACGTCGCCACAGATGGCGAGAGCTATGGCCACCACCACAAATACGGCGAGATGGCGCTCTCCTATGCCATGCAATGGATCGAGGACAACGGCCACGCAAGGCTCACCAACTACGGTGAGTTCCTGGAAAAATTCCCGTCGCAGTGGGAGGCCGAGGTGGTCGAGAATACCTCCTGGAGCTGCGTGCATGGCATTGAGCGCTGGCGTACCAACTGCGGATGCATTAGCGGCAAGCCCGGCACCAGCCAGCAGTGGCGCACGCCCCTGCGCGAGGCTCTCGACTTTTTGCGCGACGCCACAGCGCCACTGGCCGAATCGCTCGCGGCCCCGCTGCTCACCGACCTGTGGAGCGCGCGCGACGCCTACATCGACATCGTCCTAGACCGTTCCCCCGGCTCGGTCGCCCGCTTCTTCAACCGGCACGCCAAGCGCCCCATCACAGCCGAAGAGCGCACCACCCTGCTTGAGCTGCTCGAGCTGGAACGCCACTCCCAGTTGATGTACACCAGTTGCGGCTGGTTCTTCGATGATCTCTCCGGCATCGAGACTCTGCAGGTGATGGCCTACGCGGGACGCGTGCTACAGTTGGCCGGCAAGCTCTTCGGACCGGCCGGGACCGCGCTGGAAGACCGCTTCCTGGAGATTCTCGCCCACGCCAAATCCAACCTGCCCGAAGCGGGCGACGGTGCCAGGCTCTATCGCCGCTACGTCACAGGACTGCGCATCGGACTGGAACAGGTGGGCGCGCACTATGCCATCAGCTCCATCTTTCGCAACTACCCCGAGGACAGCGTTCTGTTCTGCTTCGACCTGCACCGCGACTCGTACGAGAGCTTCACCTCCGGCCGCGGCAAGGTCGCCATCGGCCGCGCCCATCTGCGCTCGCGCATCACTGAGGAGGATGAAGAGATATGCTTCGCCGTGCTCCACCTGGGCGATCAGAACCTGTCCGCGGCGGTGCGCCGCTACTCCAGCAACGGCCCCGAGAACGGCGCGGCGTTTACCGCATTCTCCGACAACATCCGCAGAGCCATCCAGCGCGCCAATCTCCCCGAGGTGATCCGCCTCATCGACCGGTTCTTCGGCGCCATTACATACTCTCTTACCTCGCTGTTTGCCGATGAGCAGCAGCGCATTCTGCGCACGATTCTCAACCAGACCGTGGCCGAGATGGAAGATTCGCTGCGCAATATCTACGAAGACCATGCATCGCTTCTGCACTTTCTCACCGAGTCGGGAATGGCCGCGCCTCCCGCGCTCGCCATCGCCGCCAACTTCGCCATCAACGCCAGCCTGCGCCGCGCCATTGAGGCAGAGACCTTCGATGCAACCGAGATCCAGGCGCTCTTTTTGCGCGCCGCAACGGACCATGTCGCTCTGGATGCAGCGGCACTCAGCTTCGCGGCGGGCAAACGTATGCAGCGCGCCATGGTGCAGATCGAGGACACCACCAACGCAGGTCAGCCCCCAGAGACGGTCATCCGTAACGCGCTGGCAATCGCCCTCGCCCTGCGCACCATGCCCTTTGATGTCAACCTGTGGCAGGCGCAGAATATCTGGAACGAGCTCTTCCGCCACACCGACCGAAGCACTTGCTCCGTGCAGTGCAAGCTCGATTTCAAGAAGCTGGGAGAGGCCCTGTATATCTGCGTCGAGCAGCTTGCCCTCGATGAAGGCATCTCACTTATCTAACCAAAGTCGCAGAATGGAAGCTCCCTGAGCGGAACCAGAGTAGGTATACCCTGGGGGCAATCTCTCCGTGTGGCTTTCCCTCAACGGGGCCCCCAGCGACAGGTCTTCGTCGCTGGGGTGGAAGTAAATGCCACCGTCGATGCTCTTCGCTTGGATACTGTTACTCTGGTTCCGCTCTAAGTGTCGTTGTGCGCTTCCGCAGATCACCATGCAGCCCGCTCCCTCCATTCCGAAGCGACCGCAGGCCAACACATTCGTCCTGGTTGTTCTGTGGGTAATTTTCTATGGGAGCTTCGCGCTGTACACCCCGGCCCTGCTGGACGACGCTGATTCGGTGCATGCGGAGGTCGCGAGAGAGATCCTCCTGCGCCACGACTGGACCACGCTGTACGCAAACGGCATTCGTTATCTGGAGAAGGCGCCGCTTCTGTACTGGTCGATGGCGGCCAGCTTCGGGCTCTTCGGCGTCAGCGCCGCGGCCGCCCGTATTCCGCTCTCGCTAACGGCTCTGGCGCTCACCTTTGCGGTGGAGACGTTTGCACGGCGAAGCTTTCGCTGCGCGCAAGCCGGCCTCTACGCGGCTCTGATCCTGCTCTCCAGCTTCGGCGTCTTCCTCTTCACCCGCATCCTTCTTCCCGACGCAATGGTCTGCCTCTGGCTCACCCTCGCGATGTACACGTTTTGGCTGAGCGAGCAGTCCGCCCCAGTAGCCGTCATCCTGAGCGGAGCGCACCGTGCGGAGTCGAAGGAGCTGCGGCTGTACTGTTACAGCTTCGCCGCTTGCTGCGCCCTCGGTGTTTTGACCAAGGGCCTGATCGGCGTCATTTTTCCGGTCGCCATTGTTCTGATCTACCTGTTGCTGACGCTTGGGCTTCGTGCTGCCGCGACCCGCATCGGCCAGCTTCATCCGTTGTCTTCGGCCGCCGTCTTCCTTACAATCGCCGCGCCGTGGCACATCCTCGTCGCTCTGGCCAATCCGGCGCAAGGCCATCCTGGTGGATTGACGCTGGTGCATGGCCACCTCACAGTGCCTCTTCCTAGCGGCGGCAACGTCCACGGCTGGCTCTGGTTCTACTTCGTCAACGAGCAGCTTCTGCGCTATCTGAACCTGCGCGTTCCGCGTGACTACGACACCGTGCCGTTGTGGCTCTTCTGGTGGCTGTGCCTGGTCTGGCTTATGCCCTGGTCGGCCTATGTGTTCAAAGCCTTCGCCCAAGCGATCCGCGTCTCCGTAACATATCTCTCCCGCCATCGGACAAGCGCCAACGGCGCGGCGCTATTCCAGTCTGGGGCATCGCCCCAGGACGATACACCCACAAAAATGACGAGGGCTGAAGGACCGGCCTATCTCTTGCTCATCCTCTGGGCGCTGGTCCCGCTGCTCTTCTTCAGCTTCTCCACGCGGCAGGAGTACTACGTCCTTCCGGCACTGCCGCCGTTCGCCATCCTCATCGCAGCGTGGCTGACGTCGGACCCGCATCCGGCAGAAGATCCAACCACTCCACGGCAAGCTGAGAAAGTCCGTCGCGCCAACCTGCGCGCAACTGCCGTGCTGCTGACTCTCGGTTCAATCTTCGCTACAGCCTCGATCATCTTCCTGCTGTGCATACGTACGCCTGCGCCAGACGGCGATCTCGCCACGCTGCTGCAACGGAATCCCGCCAACTACTCGCTCAGCATGGGCCACTTCCTCGACCTCAACGCGCAGGCACTCGGCCTATTTCGTGAGCCGTTGGTGCTGGCCGCGCTAAGCCTTTTCCTCGGCCCGCTCTGCTCGTTCATCCTGCGCAATCGAGAGCAGCCGCACGCCGCAACCCTTGCGCTGGCCGCCGGAGCCTTCGGATTTCTGTTGGCTGCGCACCTCGGCCTTCAGACCTTCTCGCCGGTGCTCAGCTCGCAGCAGCTCGCTGCGGCAATCGCGCCGCAACTACACTCCAACGACATTATTGTTATCCATCAGGAGTACGAGTTCGCCAGCACGCTCGGCTTCTATCTCCGCCGAGACGATCTGCACATCCTCGAGGGCCGCAGCTCGAACCTCTGGTACGGCAGCTTCTTCCGTGACGCGCCGGCGATCTTCGAGACGCCGCAGAGCCTCGCGCAGAAGTGGCCCGGCCCACAACGCATCTTCCTCTGGCAAGACCTCGCCAATCAGCCCAGCCCGCTGCCCGCGCTGCGTGGACCGGTCTATATCATCGCCAAGTCAGGCGGCAAAGAGATCGTCAGCAACCAGCGGAACCAGCCTTAATTATGCACGCGAGATGCGCCCGTTATGCAACCTGAAGCGTTCGCCGCGCCAGACGACGGTGTCCGACGCATAGCTCCACGCCCAGAAGCCCATCCCAATAAAGTCGCGCAGAGGCAGCAGCCAGATATCGCGCAGCACCTGGTCGTCGCCCAGCACGCCGACGCCGACCGACAGAGCAACCGCAACCCTGGCGAGCACCACAAGGCTCAGAAGGGTGAAGCTCCACAGAGCAAATCCGCTGGCCACGCAGTTCAACACCGCCCAGGGAATGCAGTAGGTGACGCCGAGCCCCAGGTAGCCCCATCGCCGCGCGTCGCGCAGAGTGCGCGACCAGCGCAATTGATGTTCGCAGAAGCCGCGCAGATCGTAAGCTGGCACGGCCGTCTCCACAACCTCGCCGCACAGTTCGATGCGATAGCCAGCGCGCTCGATTCTCAAGCCCATCTCGTTGTCGTCGGCCAGGGAGTCGACCAGCGGCTCCAGTCCTCCAGCCGCGGCCAGCGCAGCGCGGGACATCGCAAGCGTCGCACCCAACCCGAAATGGACGCCTCCTTCCAACCTGCGAGCAGACAGCACGCCGGCCATGAAGTCGGTTGAGATTGCCAGCGCCTCCAGGCGCGCCCACAGCGTCAGTGCCGGACCATCTGCCTCCGTTCGACCCAGAAACAGCGCCGTCACCATCCCCACCTGCGGATCTTCATTACCGTCCGCGTCTCCAAAGCGCGCCATCACCCGTGTCAGGTACTTCGGCGATACGCGGATGTCACTATCGTTGATGAGGACGTACGGGGACTTCGCCTCGCGCAACATCTGCACCAGGTTGCTCACCTTGCCCGAGGTGCCAAGCCGCAGAGGACATACAATCAGGCGGATCGCGCACTGAGGGAACTCCCGCTGCAGCCGGGAAATCTCTTCCACAGCGGGATCGTCCGCGCTGCTGACGCCGAAGAGTATCTCGAAATGTCCCGCATACTCCTGCCTGCAGTGGCTCGCCAGCCCCTCATACATCCGCGCATCCACGCCCTTCACCGGCTTCAGGATGGTGACATCCGGGGCAAACCCCGGCGCGTTGGCTTGGGCGGCGGCGAAACGGCGGCAAGCATGGGTAAAGTCCCGCGCTCCCCACAGCGCCAGCAGCATGTAAAACATCCCGCCTACACTCAGCAGGGCTGTAACGATCTCGACTGCCGTCGCCATGCAACCAGTCTATCCAATTAGGTAAGACCGCCGATGTGCTGACATCGACTTGCCACTGCTCAATCCGTTCGAACCAGCGTAGTTCGATGCACCTATACAGCCTTACGTTGGAAGGTGGTCTTCTTGGTGTTGGCAAACGAATCCTTTGCCTTGAAAGATGCCACGGAGATACCAGGCTGTGGCTTTGTGCCACTCTTCATCCGGGCCGCCTTCTCTCGCGCCGCAAGCAGCTTCTGCGCCTTGCGGCCGAGTCCGCCAATCTTTAATGTGCCTGCCTTCGGAATGAAATCGCTCATAAAGGAATTTTCTCACGATCCTTCGTCTACTCATACCTTAGCGCCTCGATAGGATCCAGGTTGGCGGCCTTCCACGCCGGATAGATGCCGAAGACCAGTCCAATGGCGCACGAAGACAGAAACGCGGTCGCCACCCAAAGCGGAGAGAGCACGGCAGGAAACCAGTGGCTCACGGCAAGCACAATCACGCTGCCCAGTACCAATCCAATCACGCCGCCCACAGCGCACAGGGTGATGGCCTCCAGCGTGAACTGGGCCAGAATGGTCCTCTTCGTAGCGCCGATTGCCTTGCGCACTCCGATCTCCCGTGTGCGCTCGGTTACGCTCATCAGCATGATGTTCATCACGCCTATCCCGCCCACCATCAGCGCCACGGCCGACACCGAAAACAGCAGCAGGAAGAGCCCTCCTGTAATTTCGTCCCACAGGCGCGTGATGACGTCCGTACCGAAGATGGCAAAGTTGTCCGGCTTTTCGTTGAGCACCTTGCGCCGCCGGCGCAGCAGCTCGGTCAGCTCATCCTGCACTGTCAAGCGGTTCTTGGGATCGTCGTACTTCAGCGTGATCCAGTAGTCCAGCATCTCTGGATGCATGTAGTGGAATGTGGTAACGGGGAAGTAGGCCTGGTTGTCCTGCGGGTTGGTGCCTCCGCCAAAGGCCTGCTTCTGCTTGTCCAACACGCCCACCACGGTGAAGATCATGCCGGCCGCCTCCACCTCGCGGCCGATGGCGCTTTGTCCGGGGAAGAGCTGCGCCGCCGTGTCGTAGCCAAGGATCGTGATCCTGGACGCTCGCTGCTGGTCCTGTTCGTCGACGAAGCGGCCGTCCAGCATGTCCAGATCGGAGACATCCTTTTCTTCGTCCGAGACGCCGGTCAGGATGGTGTTCTGCATGCTCTTGCCGCCGCCCTTGATCGAAGTCACGCCACTGCGCCCCGGGGCCGTATTGTCGGTGTACTGTAGCGCCGGTGACACGGCCACCACATGGGGCAGGGCCCGCATGGCGATGGCGTCGTCGTAGTTAAGCTGCTTGCGGGTGAGCATCTCGGTGGTCGGTCGCCCGGAGAAGGCGGGAAAGCGGTAGATAAACAGGACATTCGAACCCAGCGACTGCACCAGGCCCTCCACGCCCGCGTTCAACCCATTCACCACCGACGAGATGGTAATCACGGTCATGACGCCGATGATGATGCCAAGGATGGTGAGCCCGCTGCGCATTTTGTTGGCGCGCAGCGTGCCCAGGGCCATCGTCACCGTCTCTTTGAAGTCGCTAACCCGCATCATTATGCCTTTACGAACAACTCACAACGAACAACTATCTTCACAGCTCCGCCCGCAATGCCACGATGGGGTCCAGGTTGGCCGCCTTGCGCGCCGGATATACCCCGAAGAAGATCCCCACGGAGGCCGCCAACGACAGTCCTGCCATTACACTCCATAGAGCCACGGTGGATGGGAAGCCCAGCAGCAGAGTCACCACCTGCGCAATGGCGAGGCCAAGCAACACTCCGCACAACCCGCCCAGCAGGGCCAATATGCCCGACTCCACCAGGAATTGCATCATGATGTCGTGTCCACGCGCCCCCAGCGATTTGCGAATGCCAATCTCCCGCGTACGCTCGGTCACGCTGGCCAGCATCATGTTCATAATCACGATGCCGCCCACCACTAGCGCGATCATCGCAATTCCACCTACGACAGCGCCGAACATGGCCGTCACCTTCGAGAAGAAGCCCACCAGCGTATTGTTTACGTCCAGCTCAAACGAGTCGTCCGCGCCCGGTGCATCGTGGCGCTTGGAACGCATCAATACGCGCACTTCATCGCCCACATCCTGTAGCGCCGGACCGGCCGAGCCCGCCTTCACATAGATTGTGCTCGAGTTCATCGATCCGTAAGTGTTCATATAGGCCGTTAGCGGCACCGCAACCCAGTTGTCCTGACTCTGCCCGAAGGTGCTGCCCTGTTTTTCCGCTACGCCCACCACGGTGTACGGCATGCCGTCGACGCGCAGCTCCAGGCCCAGCGGGTCGATCCCGGGAAACAGGTTATCGCGAATGTCTGTCCCGATGATGGCCACCGGCGACGCATGGTCCTCATCGATCTGGGTAAATCCCCGTCCCTCGCCAATGTCCAGGTTCTGCAGCATCGGCATCTGCCAGGTGAAGCCGCGGATGGAGGTGTCGGTCACCGAATTCGTGCCACGCACCACCTTACCCGAGGTCCCCTGCGACTCCCCAATCGCCACGCAGCGCTTGCAGTTGTCGCGAACGTAGGTGTAGTCGTCGTACAGGACGTTCTTCCTCTTCTGCAGCCGCTCATACTGCTCCGAGCTGAAGATGAGGTTCGGCATGCGCGATACCGTAAATACGTCCGCGCCATAGCGTGTGAACTTGGTGGTGACATACGTCATGGCGCCGTTCACCAGCGTCACGACCGCGATCAGGCTGGCCACCGCGATCGTCATGCCCAGCAGCGTCAACACCGTGCGCAGCTTGTTCTGCCACAGGGACTGCAACGCCAGCTTGATCGCCTCTTTGAATTCCATCGCGTCTACGAATGATTGTACGCACCGGCCGCGCGATCAGTTCATCCACCCAGAAGCTCGAGTGCCCCATCCTTCGCGCTTTTGCGAAGGTGTCCCCGGCCAGCCTGCTGGCTGGGGCAGGAAGGGTGGGATGTAAACAGTTTGATGCGACCTTCTAAACCTGTAATTCCCGAAGGGCATCTGCTTCTTTTCCGAACCTCCGCGGAATTCTCTTGACAACTACATCTTTACTACTACATTGTAGTTCATATGAATTCCGAACGTACTCTCGGCGAATTCGAACAGATCGTACTGCTGGCGGTCCTGCGGCTTGGCGATGAGGCCTACGGCGTCACCATCCTGGATGAGATTGCCGCTAAGACAGGTCGCAACCCCGCGCCCGGCGCTCTCTACACCACGCTGCACCGCATGGAGGACAAGGGCCTGGTCACCTTCCGCGACGGCAGCCCCACGCCCGAACGCGGAGGCCGAGCCAAGCGCTTCGTCGTCGTCACCCGCGAGGGCCGCAACGCCCTCGCCAGCGCGCAGTCCGCCTACCAAAGCCTGCTGCAGGGGCTGGACCTGCTTGATGCAAAATTATTCGGAGGCCGGGTGCCCCATATCTCGATTTTGAGATGTGGGTTTGGAGGCGCATATGCGTAAGGTCCCGCTCGCAGAATGGTTTCTCTCGCAGGACATCGGCGAGGAACGCGCCGCGGCCATCATGGGCGACCTGGAAGAACTCGCCGCCACGCGCGGCCGCCTCTGGTTCTGGGTCGAATACATCCGCACGCTGATCGCGCTGGGATGGCGCAGCGGCGGATCGGCATTCATCCTCGCCTTCGCAATCATCAGGGTCATGTTTGGAAGAGTCATTCCGTGGCTAATGAATCATAGAGTCCCCACCTTGATGCAGGCTGGACTCTTCGGCGTGTATAACCCGCACGTCAGGATGATCACCTGGAACATCTCGATGGTGACGGCCCAGTTTCTGTGCTTTGCCACTCCCTTTGTAGTGATTCGTTTCGGCATGAGCAATCGCCTCACCCGACTCGCGTGTGCGCTGTTTCTCATCTCCCTGCCCGTCTACACTCTCCGCCCATGGATCATGGACCTGTCTGGGCTCCTGAGTGTACTCCTCATCGCCGCTGCACTTGTCGCCACAGCCTGGCGCAAACAGTTGGCTGTCCTGGCCGGAACGTGCCTCCCAGCGGTCGCAGTCAAGGCGACCTACCTGTTCCTCCTTCCCAGCTACCGTTACCGGCACATACCCCGTATACCCGCCTCTTGGGTCGTCGTCAGCGACGCCATCAGCTTCGCCATCGCAGCCATCGTCTGCCTGAAGCTGTATCGCTGGCTGCTTGAGCGGCCTACCATGATTGATCCCACGATTGCATAGGAGACGCACATGTCAAACACGTCCCCCGCCGAATCCCTCCTCTCGCTTTTCGCCGGCCGCGAGCGCGCCGCCGCTATCATGGGCGACATGACGGAGATGGCCGCCACGCGCGGAAGCCTCTGGTTCGCCGCCGCATACGCGCGCACACTCTTCACCCAGGGCTGGCGCGCTCCCGTTGCGTTCCTAGCCGGGTTTGCCGGGTTCGCGATCTTCATGTCGTTTCTCACGTTTTGGATGCTGCACACGCCATCCGCCTGGCGATACGCCTCCAGAATCTTCGTAGTGACAGGTCCGATGACGGCGATCATGACGGTTCCTCTCTGGTTCGCGCTTCCCTACAGCGCAGTCCTATATGGGCTTCGTGATCGATTCGTTCGGCTTGCTTGCGTGCTGTTCCTCACTTCGACCACTGTCCTCTTCTATCCGCCCGCGCTGTCGCCTTACTTCGCCGCCGCCGCAGTCCTCGCAGTCGTGGCAGCAATGCTCCTGCGCACCTGGCGCATGCCCATGATCGTCCTGGCCATAACCGTTGTCGCAGGCATGACAGCGCTGGTCGTCTCCTTCAACCTGTTGTCCAAGATCTACCACCCATACGTCCGCGACCCTGGAGCCTTCCACCTGCGTGGCTGGATCATCATCCGGCTCACCGTTGCGTTCGCCCTATGGATCGCAGCCATGGTCTGCTCGCATCTGCATCGTTGGTTACTGGAACAGCCGTCACCGCACAACCACACCCTCGCATAACAACTTCACCGCCAGCTCATCTCCCGCGATACACTTATAGAGCAGGCGGCTGGATGATCGCTGCCTCCCGCGGTTCGCTGTCGGGAGGGGGAGGAAAGTCCGGACTCCGCAGGGCAGTGTGCCGGATAACATCCGGGATTTGCGCTTCAAGGCGCAAAGACGGCCAGTGCAACAGAAAATATACCGCCGGCAGTCCTCCTCAAAAGGGCCGCAGGTAAGGGTGAAATGGTGCGGTAAGAGCGCACCGGACGTTCAGTAATGGACGCCGCATGGTAAACCCCACACGGAGCAAGACCAAATAGGCAGGGACGGCGCCCGCACTCTCCAGCGGGCATCGGCGTATCGGCCCGATGCGCCCAGGTAGGAGGGTTCAGGTTGGCTTCGGCCAACCAGCCGAAACTTGCGGGTAGGTTGCTGGAGCGGCGCAGTAATGCGTCGCCTAGAGGAATGATCGTCTAAAACAGAATCCGGCTTACGGGCCGCTTGCATGGGACGTGGCCCCGGGACTCCTCGCCGAGTTCCGGGGCCACCAACGTTTCAGGGAACTATCTTCTGCTGAATCTCTTCATTGCTCGCTGCGACAGCTACCTTGCGGAGCTGAGGCTCGAGCCGTTCACAGTGGGCGTACCCGGAGCGAAGAATGTTCGCATGGTTCTCCTTCGAGGAGAACCATATTGAACAATCTTCGGATGCCTGTAGTCACTGTGAAACTGTTCTAAGCTGCCTGGATGTTCGAGGCCTGCATACCTTTGGGTCCCTTGGTCGCTTCGTAGGTCACTTTCTGGCCTTCCTGAAGCGACTTGAATCCGCTGGAAGCGATTGCCGAGTAGTGGGCAAACAGATCGGCGCTGCCGTCGTCCGGGGTGATAAAGCCAAAGCCTTTTGCGTCGTTGAACCACTTCACTGTTCCTGATGCCATTTGACACTCTCCTGCCGCACGGTGGTGCGCCTATACGTTCAATCCTACGCTGTAATCGTGTTCTCTCCGGACAAGATCCTACAAATGGTGGAGATTTTAGCGAGAACCGGACCTGGGGGGTCATCGACCCCATCAGGGATGGCCAACGCATCCTCCAGCAATATGGGTTTGGCAAGGTGCAGAGAAAACCCTAATGGAGCTCGGCTTACGGGCCGCCTGCAAACTGCGTGGTCCTGCTCTCCGAAAGGTCTGCGGGACCACTGCTTTCTGCCCATTTGAAGAGATGCGTTGGTCTGGAGCCTAGAGTAAGATTGCTGCACGCCTCTGTTTCCGCGGTGAAAGGAAGAAAATTGGGCAAACTGGAAGGAATCTTTACCCCGCTTTTGGTGCCGTTGGATGAAAACAGCCAGATCAACGAGGCCGAACTCCGCCGCTTCGTCTCGTGGCTGATCGAGAAGGGTGTGCATGGCCTCTATCCCAACGGATCGACCGGAGAGTTCACCCGCTTCACTCCGGCCGAACGCCGCCGCATCGTGCACATCGTCTCCGAGGAGGCAGCCGGCCGCGTTCCCATTCTGGCGGGCGCCGCCGAAGCCAACGTCAAGGAGACGCTCTTCGCCTGTCAGGCCTACGCCGACATGGGCGTTCGCGCCGTCGCCATTGTGGCGCCCTACTACTACAAGCTCGCGCCGGAGTCGGTGTACGCGTACTTTGCAGAGATTGCGCGCAACTCGCCCATCGACCTCACGCTGTACAACATTCCGGCCTTTGCCAGCCCAATCGACGTAAACACCATCCGACGCCTGGCCGACGGATTCCCCCGTGTCATCGGTATCAAGGACTCGTCCGGCGATCTGGCCTTCATGATGCGCATGATCTCGGCCATCCGCCCCAACCGGCCGGACTTCACCTTCCTCACCGGATGGGAGGCCGTACTGATTCCCATGCTGATGATCGGCTGCGACGGAGGCACACACGCCTCCAGCAACGTTGTCCCGGAGATCACGCGCAAGATGTACGACCTGTATCGCGCGGGCGATACCGCCGGGGCCATGCAGTGGCAATACCGCATTCTCGAACTCTTCGACGTCATGCTGAACCCTCCCTTCGAGTTTCCCGACGGATTCCGCGCTGCGGCCGCGCTACGCGGCTTCCACTTCGGCCACACCCGGCTTCCCCAAACCAGCGTGCAGTACTCCGAACACAAGGTGCTGAGCGGCCTGATGCAGTGCATCCTGGCCGACTTCGAGCTGGTGAACCCGCCCGCTGCCGGATGCCCGGTACCCGCAGGAAATATCGGGCACGACAAACTGGAGCAGATGGTGCATCAGGTCTTCCATGAGATGAAGAATCGAGGCATTGTCTGAGCCAGGATCCGACATCTGGGAGCGACCGGACGCAGGCGCTTGCCTTCTTCGAGATCGGCGGCTGGTCGCCGGCCATGGTGGTCCTCGACGCCATGGAGAAGAACGCCTCGGTGCGCGTGCTACAGACGGAGCTGAACGACGCTCCCGGAGTCACCATCACGTTGAGCGGGCGCATTGGCGACGTTCAATCCGCAACCCGCGCGGCGCATGAGACAGCTCAATCCATGAAGATTGCCGTTCTGACGCACATCATCCCGCAGCCTTCGGCTGGCACGCGCGCCGCATGGCAGGCAGCGCAAGACTTCAACCCCCTTATTGAACAGTCGTCCGTCCACAAACCGGAGGAACCTATGAACAACCAGGCAAGCTTTGCCGTGGGACTTATTGAGACCCAGGGATTCACCGCCGTCTTCGAAGCCATCGACACCGCCCTCAAGACCGCGAACGTCGAGGTGCTGGCCCGCGAAAAGCTGGGCGGCGGCTATATCACCATCATCATCAAGGGAGACGTGGCCGCAGTGCGCGCTGCGGTGGACGCTGGCAAGTCGCATGTGGAGGGGCTGGGCAAACTGATCGCCGCCCACGTCATCCCCAGCCCCAGCCAGGGAGTGCTGTCACTGCTGCCGAAGTAGCGCCGGAAGCCCCATCTTCGTTTGGAGCATACAACTCACACCAAAGACTGGGCCGTTCTCTGTGTGCGGCCTTACTTGTTGGCCTGCTCGGCAGGCGTTCTGGCCGCAGGCGGCGGGGTATAGGAAGGCCCGGCCGAAGTATGTTGCGGGATAAACTCGGCCAGGACGGTCAGCGCTATCACCAACACTAGCCCCCACCCAAACATCCACAACTGTTTAGCGAACCAGACCACATCGCTTTCATCTTTCCGTTTGTAATCCATCGCTCCCTACCTCCTGGCCCCTGGCTGGTTCTTTCATTACTAATCCGAGAAGATACTCTTCTGTATTAAGAGTGGGTAGAGATTTTGCTAATAATTCGTAAGTTCCAGACCCCACCAAGTTCACCCTACTTGTGATCACAATCACACATGGTTGAACGAACAACCGGCAGCGCTCAGCACGCGGCCGGCAACCACGCTCAGTTGGTCACCACATGCATCGCGAAGCTCGCGTAGGCCACAGCGATCAGGTCCTCGGCCAGTGCAACCTTCCAGTCCGCGCAGCCGATTCTCTGCACCACGTCACGCCGAATCATGAACCCGGCGCATGCCCCCAGCGCGGCCCCCAGAACGCCCAGCAGCACGCCCTCCAGCCCCGGCCCAGCCATCGCGGTTGCGGCAATGGATCCGATCAGTCCGCCCAGGATAAGCCGGGCCAACAGCGGCGCCGCCGAGATCCGGTCGGGCATTCGCGGAAGTTTGTCGGCGATCATCTCGCTGGCCGCAAGCACCGTGAACGCGATTACAACCGGCAGTCGTCCCGTCCACGCCGCCCAGGTCCCATCCACCGGAAGGTAGCCCCGGTAGGCGAACCATCCCAACACAGCCATAGGAGTCATCGCGCGCAGCCCTGTCGTCAGTCCCAGTAGAGGGATTGCCAGCAGCCAGGACAACATCGCGATCAGCATGGAACCACCTCTGGAGCATCGCTCGGCCGACTGCACAAAATCCCGCGATCAACATTAGATGCACATTCTGCCAGCCGCACGCTGGTGATGGTGAGTGTCTCATGCAACGAGGACTCTTGGGTACGGTTCCGTAAACCAGGTTGCGGCCGAATGTTTACGCGCGCAGCCATCCGTACAACGGGAAGCGCTCAGCCATCTCAAGCACCTCACCGCGAATCCGCGCCAGCCTGGCTTCGTCCGTCCTGTACTCCAGCGCCGCCACGATCCACCCGGCAATCACCTGCATCTCCGGCTCCTTCATACCGCGCGTGGTCAGCGCCGGCGTACCAATGCGAATCCCGCTGGGCTTCATCGGCGGGTTGGTGTCGTAGGGAATCGCGTTTTTGTTCACAGTGATGCCCGCCTGGCCCAGCGTGTGCTCTGCCTCGCTGCCCAGAATCCCCTTCTGGAAGACGTCCACCAGCATCAGGTGGGTATCCGTTCCGCCGGAGATAATGCGGAAGCCGCCTGCGGCCAGCGCATCCGCCAGAACCTTGGCGTTGGCCACTGTCTGGCGCGCGTACTCGGCAAACTCTGGTTGCAGTGCCTCCTTGAACGCCACCGCCTTAGCTGCGACGATGTGCATCAGCGGTCCGCCCTGCTGCCCCGGAAAGACACTGCGGTCGATCGAAGCGGCAAGCTCCTGACGACACAAAATCATTCCCGCGCGCGGCCCGCGCAGGGTCTTGTGCGTGGTGGTGGTCACCACTTGCGCGTACGGCATAGGCGATGGATGCACTCCGCCCGCCACCAGTCCGGCAAAGTGCGCCATGTCTACCATCAGGCTCGCGCCCACCTTGTCCGCAATGGCCCGCATCCGCGGGAAGTCGAACTGCCGTGGATACGCGCTTCCCCCACCCACGATCACCTTCGGCTGCTCGCGTACAGCGATTGCCTCCAGTTCGTCGTAATCCACCAGCTCGGTGTCGCGCCGCACTTGATAGCCAACGATGCGATACAGCTTCCCGGAAAAGTTGAGCTTATGCCCGTGCGTCAGATGCCCGCCGTGGGCAAGGTCCAGCCCCAGAATCGTGTCGCCCGGCAAGCACAGCGTCATATAGGCCGCCGCGTTGGCCTGCGAGCCGGAGTGCGGCTGCACATTCACATGCTCCGCGCCGAAGAGTTTCTTTGCGCGGTCGCGCGCCAGGTTCTCCACCACGTCGGCGTACTCGCATCCGCCGTAGTAGCGCTTGCCGGGATAGCCCTCGGCATACTTGTTGGTGAACACCGTGCCCGCCGCCTCCAGTACCGCGCGGCTGACAAAGTTTTCCGAGGCGATCATCTCCAACCCCTCATGCTGGCGCAGCACCTCCTGTTGAATCTGGCTGGCAATCTCAGGGTCCACAGTAGCAAGAGGGGCACACAGATCAATCGGCATACTTCCATCTTATGACATCGCCCGGCACGCTATGTCTGCCACCGTGAAGCGCAGCTCCGGGACATCGCCCCGCTAACACCGAAGTGCAATGGGAACAAGGCAGAAGTGGCATGGGAGAATGCTCCCAGCCGGGCGATTCTAGTTAGGTCGGCAGCTATGCCAGGCGCTCCGGCAGAACAGAGGACCCCATAATGCACAGCTTACTAGTTGGTGCGGTCTTTGTCGGGATGGTACTCGCACCCTGCGTGGTCGCGATGTTCAGCGGCATCGAGTAGCCCGGTTTCACTCCCGTCGCCACGGGCCCTTAAACACTTACGACCGAAACACTGCATTATTCTGAGCAGACCTCGCCCGGCGGGTATACCCGACTGCCGAAGAGCGCGGTGCCGATGCGAATGCAGGTGCTGCCCTCCTGGATGGCCACGGCGAAGTCGTTAGACATCCCCATGGAGAGCTGGGTGAGCGTAGGGCAGGCGATGAGCGATTGATCGCGCAGGCGGCGAAGTTCGCGGAAGTATGGGCGCGCCTGCTCAGGGTCTTCCGACCACGGAGGCACCGTCATCAGGCCGGCGAGAAGCAGGCCTTCGAGCGACGCGAGGCCCGTCAGCATAGCTGGCAGCTCAGCGGGCATGACACCGTGCTTGGACGCCTCTTCACTGAGTTTGACCTCGATCAGGATCGGCAGCCGCTTGCCCAGCGTGCGCGCGACGGCGTCCAGGCGAGTTGCGATTTTCAAGGAATCGACCGCATCGATGGCGTGGAAGAGCTCCGCGGCTCGGGCTGTCTTGTTGGACTGCAGCGGCCCAATCAGATGGACTTCCGCGTCTAGGCGATGGTTAAGGTTAAGGGATTTCTGCTGCCACTCCTGCACGCGGCTCTCGCCGAAGAGGCGAAGACCCACAGCGTACGCCTCCTGCACGGCCTCGGCGGAGTGGCTCTTGCTGACCGCCATCAGAGCAACCTCCGACTCCGGACGGTCCGCTCGGCGGCACGCTACGGCGATCTGTTCGCGAATGAAGGCAAGATTGGCGGCGAGAGACATCCTACGAGCATCTTATGAGTTTTCAGCAAAGTTTCTTAGTGCGATGCAGAAAGGAGATCCATGGGCGCTCGGGTATGGCCAGTTGTATTGCTAATTGGATCGAACATTTTTATGACCTTCGCGTGGTATGGCCACCTGAAGTTCAAGGAAGTGTCGTTGTGGAAGGTAATCCTGGTGAGCTGGTCGATTGCTCTCTTCGAGTATTGCCTGCAGGTGCCCGCCAACCGGCTGGGTTCGCAGGTGTACTCACCAGACCAGTTGAAGGTGATCCAGGAGGTGATAACGCTCAGCGTCTTTGGCGTCTTCACCGTGGCATACTTTGGCGACAGGCTTCACTGGAACCACGCTGCGGCAGCCGGTTGCCTGGTAGCCGGGGCCTTCTTCATGTTTCATAAATTCTGAAGTCGGCCTATGCGCCGCATCGCATAGACCCCCGGGGGGTAAATCGTGCGCAGTGTCCGTGCGCAGTATCCATAAGGCTAGTTGAAGATTCCACCCACGGTATCGTCGGTCGTCAACGTAACTGTGCAACTATTGGGTCCGGCCGCGGTCACAACCCCTTGCTGCGTGCAGTTGTAGGACCATCCGCCGAAGTTGGCTCCGGTGGCTGGGGCTGTCAAAGTCACGGTAGTTCCAACCGGATAGGTCGCCACGCAGACCGAGCCGCCAGTCCCGCCGTTCAGAGCCCAGCCTGGGCCGCAATGGAGAACGTTCTTGGTGCCCGTGGCGGAGGGGGCCGTCACCTCCCAGTTGGTCGTGTTCAAACCCTCGTTATAGACCGTCAGGGTCGCCAGCAGAGAAGGTGCCTGCGAACCCGGATAGCATGTACCGGGGGTTGGCGGATTGCCGGCGGGATTGGGCAGAACCAGTGGGCAGCTGAATGTTGCCGTAGCCGTTTGTATCGTCCCATCGTTGCTGGTTGCTTCCGCAATAATGACGGCGTTTCCATTCCCGAAAGCACTGACGATCCCGGCGGTGGCCCCGGAATTGCCTCCTGTGTTGGTGTTGACCGGGAAGACGCTGGGCAGGGACGATATCCAGTTGAGGCTGGACGTGTTGGTCAGGTCCCGAACATAGGGAGCGGTCGAGTAGGTTCCGATCGCCAGGAACTGCCCTGTGTCCTGTAGATTGCCAACGGTGATCGAACCGGGAATGATGCTGAGCGAGAGCAGCGGCTCCGGCGCGGCTGTAAGGGTGACCGTAATAGTCGCGTTACTGGACACCACACTGCTGTCGGGGTTCGTCAACTCAGCCGTTATGGTGGTGGTACCCGCGCTCAAGCCGGTGGCCAGCCCCGTGGCACTGACGGAAGCGATGGTCGGACTGCTGGAGCTCCACCTGACCTGAGGCGAGCTGGTGACATCCGTATCGAGGCCGCTGCTGCCTGAGGTGCCAAGCGCAATAAACTGACCGGTCTGGCCCGATGCCGATAGCGTCTGCGAGCCTGGTGTAATGCTGACCGCTGTGTACTTCTCGGTGTTTCCGCCCGACACGGTGAAGGTCGCGATCCCCGTCACCACGGTGCCACCTGTCGTGTTCACATAGAGAGCAGTAATCGTCGTGGTTCCCTGACCCACCGCGCTGGCCAGCCCGGTGGCGCTGATGGTGGCAATCTGTGCACTGCTTGAGCTCCAGACCACTAGGGTGGTCAGGTCCAGCGTAGCCCCCGATGAGGTGGTTCCGATGGCGAGGAACTGGCTGGTTTGGTTCGGCGAAGCCACTGACTGAGAGCCTGGAATCACACTAATCGAAGTGATGGTACTTCCACTTCCCCCAACGGTGGATCCGGCAATACTCACCGTCAGGTCGGAGGTCGCAATCACATTATTGGAGGAAGTTGCGGTAATCTCGGCGTGTCCGGCTCCTACCGCAATTGCCAATCCGGAGGAGTTGATGGTCGCAACATTCGGGTCGCTGGTGGACCAGCTCACCGTAGTTGTTACGTTGTCCGTGGTCTGGGGCCCCGTGCCCATCTGCTCCCCTGCATACGCCGTGTACTGCGCCGTCTGGCCAACGGCAGTCAACACCTCAACCCCAGCTCCGGGTACGATCGAGAGTGATTCCACCTTGTTGCAGCCCGCAAGCAAGAGGACAAGCGGCAGGCCAAGCAGAATCAGAAGCAGGCACGCGCGAGTGCGCAGGACCATGGGAAAGTCTCCTGGCCCAACGCTACTAAGCGTCAGGCGCAGACTTCCATGCCACTTTCGCTATGTTGGTGCAACTTTCGTGCCAGACACAGCAGCCCCGCCGATTCAGCGCGGGGTGGGTATCGCGGCGGCTGGACGGTTGCCGCTGGGAGGATCGACCGGGTTGAACTTGCGCGCCAGCTCCGGCGTCGACTGCACGTCCGCGACGGGCGGATTGTCCGCCTTCGCCACCTCGACGCCAAACACGTAGGCCGGCCCGAACATGTTGCTCGTGAAGATCACCAGCTTCTTGTCAGGCGAGAAGCGCACGTTCGGCTCTTCGCGATAGTTATGGTGCGACATGTTCACCAGGTGTTCGGAATGGAAGACGCCCGGCTGCCAGAATGTAGGCGAGTTCAGCGCGCCACCCCCGCCGCGAACCAACTGCGGATGGAAGAGCTCAATCCACTCGCCGTCCCTGGCCTTGGCCACCTGGCCTGGATCACCTCCATCACCGCAGAACAGGTCGAGGTCCTTGGTCAGGTTGAAGTGGATCGACCACTCGTCGCGCTGCATGTGGTAGGCGGTGTGCTGGCCGGTCTTCAGGTTGTACCCCGCCAGAAAAAAGTCCTCGCCCTTTGGATACTGCCAGTCGTACCAGATGGTCTCGCCATCCAGCCCCCAGAACTCGTGGCCGGCGATCTCCATCAGCATGGTGCGCGGGTGGATGAGGGTGTTGTGGGTGGCGTCAGTGTGGATCATCCAGATGCGGTCCACCTCCTGCCATGCTCCCTCGTGGCAGTACATCAGGAGCTCAGGGTCGGAGGGTGAGAAGAGGAGATGGTTGATCCAGTCCGTGGAGTGAAGCAGCACCTTGAGGTCTCCGGGCTTCGCGCCATTCGGTCCGGGCTCCAGGCGAAGGGTGAACAGCACCAGAGGAAGCTTTGCCGCCAGCCTGACCGCCATCATCTGTCCCTTATTGGCCGGCTGGTAGTGCGGCCCCTGCGCTGCACTGGCGACCCGGTTATCGGCTGCGCCCGCAGGCTGCGCCGGGGCCGGCACAGCGGCCGCGCCGTACTCCTTGCCGGTTGGACCGCCTTCGATGTAGGTGCCGGCAACCAGTGTTTCATCCGCGTTGACGCTGACCACGCTCATGCTGGAGGTATTGGGCAGATGAGGCACGTCGACGAGTTTGGTGACGGCGCCGCTGTTGGTGTCGGCTTTGTATACGGAGGTGACGCCGGCCTTGTCCGTCGCCGTGTAGAAGACGCTGTTGGTCTTGTGGCCGACAACCATCGTGTGGACCATGCCTGCGGCAGAACCGCCGGCTGCGTCCGCGGATTGTGGCGGGTTCGCCACCAGCAGCTTGGTCTTTAACGTCGCCATATCCATCACATGGATGCCGTCGGGCGCGGTGTAGACCATCTGCTTGCTATCCGGCGTATAGGCATTGATGTTGAAGTAGAAGCCGCCCGAGTTCGGCTCGTCGCTCAGCCGCCACACCCGATGGCCAGTGTCCTTGTCCACCCAACTGCGCGGCGGGGTGGTGGCGCCGGCAGCGGGCTGCGCTGGACAGGCAAGTGGAAGGCCCAACAGGGCAAGTGCAAGGGCGGATGCGGTGAATGGGTGGAGGCGCAGAATGAACATAATTTTCAGACGGCTGCGCACGGAGAAAAGACGCGGACGGAGGTACCAGCGAATGAGCGATAGAGGGTGAGTTTAGAGCTAATCCTCGGATGGGCTTGGCGTTGCCGCCCCAATGCGCGTAGAAGGGACAGATGGAGATTTTGTCCTCGGCGAAGATGAGCGCGGCGGACCGGCGTACTGCGGAGCAGTTCGGCGTGCCCCTGGCGGAGTTGATGGAGAACGCTGGACGAGCTGTTGTGGAGTTTTGTTTGCGGCAGTATCCGGCGGCGAAACATGTCCTCGTGCTATGCGGCAAGGGCAACAATGGTGGCGACGGATTTGTGACGGCGCGCGTGCTGGCCGAGGCTGGCGTGGATGTCGCGGTGCTGCTGCTGGGGCGCGAGGATGGGGTGAGGGGAGAGGCCGCAACAGCCCTCGCGCGGCTCCGCGAGGAGACCCCCTCGGTCGACTTCTGGCCGGTGCAAGATGAGACTGCGCTCGCTGCGGCAAGTGGCGCAGTGGCTTCGGCAGATCTGCTCATCGACGCAGTGTTGGGCACCGGCTTCAAGCCTCCGCTGCGTGGACTACCCGCTGCGCTACGCGAACTGATCGCGAACTCTGCCGCGCCGGTGGTTGCCGTCGATCTGCCATCGGGATGGGATGCCGACTCGACTGCACAGACTGCGCCGGATGCGTTTCGCACCGACGCGGTGGTCACATTTACACGGCCAAAGCTGGCGCACGTCTTCGGACATCTGACCAGCGCGATCTTTGGCCCGGTCGTTGTTGCGGAGATCGGATCGCCCACCCAGGCAATCGTCTCCGACAGCACCGTAAGCTGGGCAGGCGCAGCAAAATCAATCGCGGAGCAGCCACGCGATGTGAACTCGAACAAAGGGATGTATGGCCATGCGTTGGTGGTCGGTGGAAGTTGCGGGACTGCTGGCGCACCTTCGATGGCCTCTCTGGCAGCTCTGCGCGCGGGCGCGGGGCTGGTCACCGCTGCGGTGCCTAAGAGCATTCTGGAACTGGTTGCCAGAGTTGCGCCGGAGTTGATGCTTGCGCCGCTGCGAGAGGGCCCCGAGGGAGCGGTATCGCCGGAGAATCTTAACCATGATCGGAACTGTGGCCTGCCTGCACTGCTGAAGACGAAGCGAATTTCAGTTGTGGCCCTGGGGCCGGGGCTATCCACAAAAGGAGGGGCCCCGGAGTTTGTTCGCAGTTTTGTTGTGGATTGCAGCTTACCGATGGTCATCGACGCCGATGCAATTAATGCCTTTGAGGGACGAGCCAAGCTGCTGGATGGCAGCGGCCGTACGATGGTACTGACGCCGCATCCCGGCGAGATGGCGCGTCTCACCGGCCTGACCATCGCACAGGTCGAGTCGGACCGAATCAATCTTGCACGCAGCTTCGCCACAGAACACAAGCTGACCATGGTGCTGAAGGGACGGCGCACACTCGTAGCGCATCCCGATGGGCGAGTCGCTGTGAATACCAGCGGCAACCCGGCCCTGGCCAAGGGAGGCAGCGGAGACATCCTGACTGGAATCATTGCCGCGCTGCTGGCCCAGTTCCCGCACGACGTTGCCCGTGCCGTGGAGGCCGCGGTCGTGCTGCACGGGCTTGCCGGAGATTTTGCCGCGTACGCCATGGATGAGCACACGGTACTCGCCACTGACACTCTGGCGCATCTCTCGGATGCATTCCGCTATCGTGTGAAGGACGCCGATGGTCTGACCTGGATCTGCGGACTGCATGGGCAGGAGCGACGCTGGTGAAAGAGAAACGATTCAAGACGCGCTCGGTGGAAGAGACGCTGGCGTTGGGCGAGCGCATCGCCGCAATGCTGCATCCTCCGCTGGTCGTGATTTTGCGCGGCGAGGTTGGCGCAGGCAAGACAACACTGGTCAAGGGCATCGCCGCAGCTCTCGGCGCGGCCACAGAGGATGAGGTGACCAGCCCCACCTTTACCATCGTGCATGAGTACCAATGCGCCTCCGTCCGGCTCTTTCATCTCGACCTCTATCGCCTTGAGACCGAGGAGCAGATCGCGGTACTCGGCATCGACGAGATGGCCAGCTATCCCGACTCGCTGCTGTTGGTGGAGTGGGGCGAGCGCTTCGAGAGCATCGTGAACCGTTCCGCTGGCGAGATTTACGTGGAGCACGGCGAGGGCGACGAGCGCGGCCTCATCGTGCGCCTGAAGGAGTAGCGCCGATTACGCTGCGGGATCGACGATCGGTCCTCTCGACCGCCCCGTGTAGCGATAGATGGCGCACTCTTCATCGCCCGTAGAGCCATACTCCTTTTGTCGCGCGATGGCTTCCAGATCGGCGGCATGGTCCTCCGGCGACATGGTTACATTCTCCAGAAAGAGCTGCGTGAAGGCCGGATTACGATCAATGACGTTGACGCATTCGGCGTTGACGTAGAGGAGGTCCAGCGTTCCGGGCCGGTTGGCAAACTGTGTCTCGATGCGGCGCAGCAACTGTTTAAGCACCGGTGCCTCGAAGGGATGGAAGAGAAAGAGCAGCGTAGGCGTGCAGGGCAGTTCGAAGTCCAGCGCGTCCTGCTCGAACAGTTCGATGGGAGCGAGGCGTGCGGCGGTCGGGTCCTCGCTGTGTGCGCCTATCCAATGCTCCACATTGTGCCGCGCGGTGGCGGCCATCTCGGGGTTCAACTCGATGCCGACCACCTTGCGGAAGCTGTACTCGCTGGCAACCAGCACTCCACGCCCCTTGCCCGAGCCTACGTCGATAAACGTGTAGCTGTGGATGGGATACGGCGGCACGCTCTCGCGCCAGTGCCCGATCAGCGCGCGCAGAATGCTGGGCGCAACCCCGTAGTACGCGGTGATGTGCTCGTCGTTGGCATGACCCGTAACAAGGTGAGTTGCGGGAACCAGTCCGCTGGTGTCCACGCTGTGCATCTGGTCGAAGGGATGGACGGGAAAGGCTGTCCTCTGCAGCAGATCGCGGGCGCGCCGGGGCGACGGCACAAGACTCGGAGAGTGGGCGGCTTCGACTTTGGATTTCGAGATACTCATCGCGCGAATCAGGGCCTATTTCGAAAGCGTCGTAAGCTATCGCAGTTGTACAAGGTTATTTTTTCTTGAGGAAAGCGTGACCCCGCGGCTATCAATTCCCAGCCGCTCGCGACCCTCGGGCGAGATGCGCTCCGGCGTCCACGCAGGCTGCCACACCAGCTCAACTTCAGTCTTGCTGACGCTCTCGAAAGCAGCCAGCCGGTTCTCGATCTGCGCAACAATCTGCGTCTGCGCGGCACATCCCGGCGTAGTCAGCGTCAGTTGGATTGCCACGCGGTAGCGCGCGGGCACCCCCACGATTCCCGCACCCGGTGCTTCGCCATCCAGCGTGAGGGCAACGCCGTAGACCAGGCCGAGATCGACTATGTTGCACGGCAGCTCCGGATCGTAGCAGTCGCGCAGCGCGGCGCGTATACCGTCTTCGATTAGCGGCGCGGTCTGTGGGTTCTCCCGATGCATGGTCTCCTGCCTTAGATGATAGCTGCTAGCCAGCATCGCGGCGGAGATTCGTGGTTCGAGTTACGATGAGGTCATGAAGATTCTGACCAGTGAGATGCGTGGATGCTTCCAGGGACCGAAGGACTGGTTTACCGGAACGGTGTGGGTGGATGAGATTGTGATTGGCGCACCGGCGCGGATGAAGGCGTTTCGCGTCTCCTTCGAGCCGGGAGCGCGCACGGCCTGGCATACCCATCCGCTGGGCCAGGCGCTGCATGTGCTCACCGGGGTTGGGCTGGTGCAGTTGCAGGGGCAGACCGCGCAGGCCATCCATCCGGGAGATACGGTGTGGATCGAGCCGGGAGAGGTGCACTGGCACGGCGCGGCGCCGGGACACACCATGGTCCACCTGGCCATGCAGGTGGCCAACGAGGCCGGCGTGGATGTGACATGGCTCAGTCACGTCAGCGATGCGGAGTATGCGGCGGCTCGGGTTGCTTAGGCAATTCGGAATTTTAAGTTATTCCGCGCTGCGCGCTCCATTCCGACAAGCTACATTTCAAACCAGCCGATACAATAATCTTTCGAAATGATCACGTAAATCGCGACAGATGAGGCGTTCAATGAGTTCAACAACGAATCCTAATGTACGTCAGGCCATGTTTCCCTATGGAATGGCCAAAAATCCAGATGGGTCATGGACGTTTTTTAACAGACATTACAAGACTCTTGGAACAATCACTGACGGATGGTCTGAATGGGGCGATCCTCTGCACAAGATGTTCTTAAAGGGGCTTGGGCCGTCCACGCTCGCCAAACTCGATCATGATGAACTCGGCAATGGTGATCGAATTTATTTCTACGACGATGAATCCAACCCGGAAAACTCCACAAAGAACATGGATGCGTACTTGAAAAAGCTTCGCATTCTGATTGGGCTACAGGTAAAGCACAATTAGGGCGTGAGCCCTTTTGGGGTTCTCACTCTTCTAACCCTGGCAAGATTGATCTTGAGGTACATTTGCACCCTTCCTCAACTCCCGGCCATGTCCACTTGTCATCTACAAATAACCCCTTACTGATTTCATATTTTTTCCCGTTGACTGAACGGTGAGCAGAATTCTGCCGAACGTCTGTGGCCGATGGGTGTCTTGGGTCTTTCATGCAGGGGGCGTTCGGATACATCCATATTGCGTGAGTAATTCCAAGGGAGGCTTGGCGCTCTCGATTAATTATTGCCGTCGCTTTATTGTTCAATGATCGTGCAATTTCAGCCGGCCGCCCTTGGGGCATTCCCTCGATTTTCATTAGCGCCGCAGACAACACATGCAAATCCCCTCCCGCCAATACGGAGCGCAGTGCGGCTTCATAAATCTGTTGGCCGTCTTTCTTTTCTATATCGTCAATCAACCCGATATTTCTTTGAAGGTCCGCTTTGACATTCTTGCTCACTGATAAAGGATCAAACTTAACGGTGGGCATAGCTTGCTGACTCGGCGCAGACCGAGGATAGCCCTCAATTTCTGTTGGCTTGGTAAATGGCTGCAATAGGGCTCGGAGCCAAGACATGCTTTCCTCCCATGAAGTAATCCGTATACCCAATCCAGCGATTTTTAAACGCCGAGTTCTTCGCGGATGGCGTCGGCGATGGCGTTGGCGTGCTGCTGCATCAGCGCCTCGGATTCGGCTTCGATCATGACGCGGGCCAGCGCCTCGGTGCCGGAGTAGCGGATGACGACGCGTCCCGAATCCGCCAGCGCGTCCTCGGCGGCAGCGATGGCTGCTGCGACCGCGGGAATCGTGTCCAGCGGGCGCTTCTCACGGACCTTCACGTTGACTATGATCTGCGGGAAGGTCTTGAGATCGGCGGTGAGTTGGGCCAGCGTCTTGCCGCTGCGATGAAGAATGTCCAGCAGCAGCAGCGCTGTCAGCAGTCCATCGCCGGTGGTGCTGCGGCCGGAGAATAGGATGTGCCCGGACTGTTCGCCACCCAGCGCCGCGCCGGTTGCCAGCATCTCTTCGAGGACATACTTGTCGCCGACGGGCGCGCGCAGCATCCTGATGCCCGAGCGCTTCAGCGCTGCTTCCAAGCCCATGTTGGACATGGTCGTCGCCACCACGATGGAGTTGGTGAGCAGGCCGCGTGCTGCCAGGTCGCGTGCGGCAAGCAACAGCACGGCATCGCCGTTGACCACTTTGCCATTTTCATCCGCGAAGAGCGCGCGGTCCGCGTCGCCGTCAAAGGTAATGCCCATCGCCGCGTGATGCTGGACAACCTCTGCGGCAACAGTCTTGGGATAGAGCGCGCCACAGTTCTCGTTGATGTTGCGGCCATTGGGGCTGGCGTGGGTGAGGATGACTTCGCCACCGCCGTTTGCGTTGAGTTCGGCGAAGAGCTGGGGCGCGATTGCGCTGGCCGCGCCGTTGGCGCAGTCGATGACAATGCGATGACCGTCCAGCGAAAGGTTGGGTACGGCGACCAATAGGGAGCGGATGTACTCAGCGCGGTCGGCCTCATTGGGTTGAAGCTTGTTGATTGTTGGTTGCTGGTTGTTGGTTGAAGACTCCAGTCGACGGAAGATCTCGGCTTCGATGGCCAGTTCGGTCGCGTCGGGTAGCTTGTATCCGTCCGGGCCAAAGAGCTTGATACCGTTGTCAACCCAGGGATTGTGCGAAGCCGAGATCACGATGCCGGCGGCAAATTTGTGCGCGCGGGCGAGGTATGCAACTGCGGGTGTGGGCATGACTCCAGCGCTCTCCACAGTTGCTCCGCCGGCAACCAGGCCTGCGGTCAATGCTGAGGAGATCCAGTCGGAAGACTCACGAGTGTCTTGCCCAATCAGGACGCGCGGCGAATCGCCTAAGTGATGCGCCAGCGCGAGGCCGACGGCGTGTATGGTGGCGGGGTCGAGCGGGAACTGGCCGGCAACGCCGCGTATGCCATCCGTCCCAAACAGCTTCTTCATTCGCATCTTTCTCCGTATCTATTATCAGTGATTGCAGGCGCGCCGCATTGCGGCTTTTGGATCAGGCGGTTATGGAAGGATGAGTCTCGATCTTTCACCGCCGCGATCCGCTATCTGCGGTCTTCAGGTTGATCTGCTGGTTAGCCGGCGATACTCGAAAAACATACGCAGACGCCAGTGCAAGATCATGCCAAAGGCAAGGACAAAGAAGAGCGCGGCCGTTTGCTTCACATCCACGAACTTGTCGAGGTAGCTGTGAGCAAGAACCCGAATGGCGGCCAGGACGATCACCACCAGGAAAAATGCGTTGGAGCGCTGCATCATGATGACATCGCCATCGCGTACCAGGCGCGAAGTGCACAGCAATGGATAGGCGAGCACGACCGCCCCAAGCAGAAACGCATAGACCGCCCACAGCAAGGGAAAGCGGAAGTCCGGGACCAGGAACATGCAGAATCCCGAGGCCATGCCGAGGGGCGGAATAAGGATCTTCTTGATGGTGACGGCGCTGCGGCCCTCCTGCACGCGCCAAAGAAGTACCCCGGACGCCCCTACAAGCGATGCGAGCAGCGACAATTCACGAAGAGGCAAGTGCTGCATTAATTCGTGAAATGGCAACATGGAATCTCTCGAAGGAAGTTGTTCGCAGGGCCCGGTGGTGTGAAATTCTCTATATTCATTATGCCGGTTTACGCGGCTTTCCGCTGACGCAGACAACCGTCATCCGGAGTCGCTGGACTTGACTTCGGCAGTCACAGAGCCGATAGCCAGGCGTGCACGGATGGTCTGGCCGGGATGCGCTTCCGTGGAGTTGCGCAGCAACTTGCTTGCTTCTGTCCCATTTTCGATGTAGACCAGCGCGTAGCCGCGGTTTAGAACCGCCAGCGGCGAGAGCGCATCCAGGCGGGCAGCGGCGCGGCCTAGTCGAGTAGTGCGTGCGGCAAAGGCAGTCAGAGCGAGCCGGCTGAGTGATTGGCTGGCGGCTTCCAGTCGACGGCGTGCGAGGGCTAGGCGAACAGATGGGTTGTGACGTTCCAGGCGCGTATTGAGGGCCGCAAGCTGGCTCGCGCGCTCGCGCATACGTCGATGAACGACGAGCACAAGGCGGTGGCTAAGGTCATCAAGGCGTTGACCGCGACGGCCGATGAAAACTTGCAACCGGATTTGTATCTTCGCGACCGAAAGTGCCGTGAATCGTTGCCGCGCCAGCATAATTTGGTAACGCATGGCTCTGCGGACACGTGCCGCGAGCGCAGCGACGCGCTCCTCGATTCCGTGCTGGGCGGCGGTGATGAGTTCGGCGGCAGCCGAGGGAGTAGGGGCGCGCAGATCGGCGACAAGATCCGCGATGGTGAAATCGGTCTCGTGGCCAATCGCGGAGACAACCGGAAGCACGGAGGCCGCAATCTCGCGTGCAAGGGACTCGTCATTGAATCCGGCGAGATCTTCCAACGAGCCGCCGCCGCGCGCGATCAGAATCAGATCAACTTTGCCGGTGAGCTTGTCGGGTTGTCTCTTAGTGCGTTGGCTTGGTTTGCGATGGCTCTGATTAAGCCTGCTCTGATTGAACCAGCGGATTCCCGCTGCCACCGAGGCGGCGCATTCGGGCCCCTGCACGGTGGCGGGGTAGACAAGCAGGTTCAGGCGGCCATGACGGCGGCGAATGATTTTAATGATGTCGTGAAGAACTGCACCGCCGGTGGAGGTGATGACGCCAACCGTGCGCGGGAAGGCGGGCAACGGTCGCTTGCGGTCTGCGTCGAAGAGACCTTCAGCAAGCAGACGCGATTTGAGCTGTTCATACGCCAGTTGCAAGGCACCCGCACCGCGCAACTGTAGCGTCTCTGCGATAAGTTGAAGCTGGCCGCGCGACTCATAGACCGAGACGCGGCCGCGCACCAGTATCGCGAGGCCGTCCTGCGGCTGGAATCCGAGAAGCTGCGCCTGGCGGCGGAAGAGCACCACAGGAAGCTGAGCCTCACCGTCTTTTAATGTGAAGTAGACATGGCCGGAGGGCGCGGTACGACAGTTGGAGACCTCGCCTTCGACCCAAAGATCGGCATAGGCGGCCTCCACATGCTGACGGAGGTCGTTGACCAGCTCATGTACGCTCCACGGCGTAAAAACACGACCTGTGCGAGCTACCAGGTTCGTAGTTCGTGATTCGGTATCCGCGGCTACGCGTACGCGCTTGGGCGCAGTCGGCTTCAGCCAAAGACCCGCCAGGGTTCCCTGCCTGCCATCGCCTTCAGACTGGTTCGCCATACCGCTTGAGTCTAGAGCATCGCTGCATTCAGCGGTAGAGGTTGTGGGTCTGGATGTACGCTGCAACGGAGGGGGGAAGCAGGCCGGGGCAGTGATCTCCTGCTTGCAGGCGGCGGCGGAGTTCAGTGGCAGAGACCTCCTCATGGACCGTGGTAAGGAGGTGGACGCGGGCTCGCTGGGCCTGGGTAAGGGCGAGCAGCGCAAGTCGGTCTTTACTGAGGGGGAACTCGGGACGGCTGACCACGATCCACTCAGCAAGCGATAGCAGGTGATCGGGCGAGCGCCAGCGCCTCAGATCAAGGAAGCTGTCGGCGCCTGTGAGGACGTAGAGGCTTGCGCGTGGCAGTTCGCGTGCAAGTGCGGCCAGGGCCTCTACGCTGTAGTTTGGAGTGCCGTCGGCTCGTGGAGCGTCGAGGGTGGAGACGACGAAGCGAGGGTCGGGGAAGTTGCCGGTTGCCGATTGTATGTTTTCACTCGCGGGCTGTAGTTGTGTTCCGTATTCCAAGGCAAGGTGAGCCATGGCGAGGCGGTCGGCATAGGGTGCGATGGCAGCATTTGGTTTCAAGGGCTGATTGCCGACGGGAGCGAACAGGACGCGGTCGAGCGAAAAAGCCTCAGCCGCGACTCTGGCCAGACGCAGGTGACCACAATGAATGGGGTTGAATGTGCCGCCAAAGAAAGCTACGCGCATTCTGCCATGCTAGAGCATTTTCCCAGGTGCCGCGCTGTTGGATCGTTCCTGCAATGAGGTTATCTTTGTCAGGGAACCACCCTCTGCTCCTCAGCATCGGCTGTGAAACGAACTAGTAAATCCTCGATGGGAAAGGTTAGGAGCGGAAGAAGTAAATCGCGAGGAGTTGAGCAGCGGCAAGGATAGGGTTGTTGCCGAGCCTCCACCCCCTCAGGACAGTACTCTGAAAGGGTGGTGCGGTTCAAACTTGCGGCGCCAGGTTAGCGCTTCGAGCGGAAGACGATGCCGGAACCCAACGTGATCATGTAGTTGCTCTGGTTCGGGCCATAGCCGCCGTTGGCGGAATAATAGCCGGTGGGATAATTGGCCAGGCTGCCCACGCTCACTTCCAACATCCGCCAGTCGAGATTCTTGGACTTTTTAGTGAGCGGGCGATCGAAGCCGAGGCTGAATTGATAGATGAAATCGTTGTTGTAATAGGTCCGTAGCACGTTCCTGGTATGACCGATGCCGAAACCGCCCTGCAGGTAGGGGGTGGTTTTAAGCATGTACTTCTGAGGAGGAGCCTTCTTGAGCGCGATGCGTAGGCTGAATAGCCCGTCCTGGCGGTCTATCTGAGAGCCGTATACATCGCGGCGGAAGGTATCTCCGCGACCGTCAACGCCAACTGCGATGCGACCCGTCTTGAGCTTGCTGATCCCGGGCAGACGGCTAAAGTCGTAGTAAATGCCGTATGAGGTCCCAGCCAGCCAGAGACTGTCTACGTCCTTACTGTTCGTAAAGGCTGGAAGATCCACTCCCTTCTGGGTGAACCGCTGGCCGTCGGCGGTGACATAGACTCCAGTTTGAGCGTGGGCAACCGCAGATACAAGAGCAACGGAAAGAACAAGAGCTATGGTTCGCAGTTTCATCGGTGTTCCTTTTGCGAGGAGTTTTTAGCGCACGGATGAGCATATAGAAACGGAACGCCAATGTCAGCAAATTTTTATAGCGGAAAGATTTCCTGGCAGAAAGGGAGGGGGGTAGGCTGCGCAGGAACGGGACTCTTTGAGACAAAATCCAGATAGATTGGCCTGTGAGGCGAAGAAAAATGAAAGAAAAGAGGGGGCTTCCCCTCTGGTTGCACCCATAGTTAGGAGGAGGGCCTAGAAAAAGGGGAAGAGCAATGCGGGAGACAGTTTAGAAGCGGAAGACCAAGCCGGAGCTGAAGCTGACCTGGTTGGACGCGGGAATGTATAGGGTGCCACCGCCGCCGACGTCCGCGCTGCTGACCGTAGTCAGAGACCCGTAACCGATCTCGACGACACGGAAGTCAATGTGCTTTTGCAGGGTGTAGTCGACGCCGCCATATACGGCGTAATCGAACTTACTGATATGGACGGTGCTGGTTGGGGGCTTGGTGGTGCCGTAACCGAAGGAGAACTGAACATAGGGCTTGATGGGTCGAATGAATGGTTTGGCTGAGATACG
>DATKGA010000016.1:0-4491 GCA_035510935.1 Acidobacteriaceae bacterium | reverse complement strand
AGCCGGATGCTTTTGATCCATTAAGTTAATTCTACCAAGCGGGGCATAACTACTATGCCAAGTATTTTGCAGGTGGAAGTGGTTGGTGAGGTTTGGGTTAGGAGGATATTGGGGCGACGAGGGGGTTGACAGGAAAAACAGTGGTGAGTGGTAAGTTGTGAGTGAAGAACAGGCAACGGCAAGAAGCAGATTCCTCCGCTGCGCTGCGGAATGACAAACAGAGAGAACAAATGCGGGGATTCTTCGCTTCGCTCAGAATGACGGCAAGAACGGGCAATTCGGCGCAGCTCGTCGGGTGAGATCGGCTCGTAGGTTGCAGGCGTCCGATCAATCGGTGTCGGATCAATCTGTAGCGTAGAGACCGGGCCCATGGTTCCCTCCTGTGCGTGTAACGACTCGCAACGCCGAGACAATGCAATTGGAGTTGTAATTAGCTCAGATGCCCGCTTCCGGCCACAAGCCATATGGCGGCCTATGCGGTCCCATCGATTTACGATGACCCTGCCTCGTTCCTCTGTGCTGTGCGGCACATCTGCGCCACATGGTGCGCGATCATGCGGTCTTCCTCCGCGGGAACAAGGTATACCGCAATCGGCGAATCGTGAATCGGAGAATCATGGTCGCTGATCTTGCGCACGCTCTGGCCTGCACTCTGCCCGACTGGCTTACTCACATTCGGGCCACTTGCCTTCTGCTGCAACTGGTTCGCCGCAAGGTCCAGCTCCACGCCAAGCCCGCGCAGATTGCCCGCGATCTCGCTGCGCGTAGCCGCATCGTGTTCTCCGATTCCCCCGGTAAAGACGATCGCATCCGCGCCATGGAGTGCGATGAATCCAGCGATCGCCTTCACCACGCTGCGGCAAAAGACGCGAATCGCCAGTCCAGCCCGCGGATTCCCCACCGCCGCCAGCTTACGCAGCTCGCGCATGTCGTTCACCCCGCCCAGCGCCTTCAGCCCCGCGTCGCCATCCAGCATCCGCTCCACAGAATCCGCCGTTGCGCCCGCCTGGCGCAACAGGAAGAGCACGACACCGGGATCAAGATCGCCGGTTCGCGTCCCCATCATCACGCCGCCGGTGGGCGTGAGCCCCATTGTGTTGTCCACAGACTTGCCGTCGATGCACGCCGTCACGCTGCATCCGCTGCCCAGGTGCGCGATTATCATGCGGCCAGGAAACGTGAGTCCCTGCGCCTCGCGCATTTGCGCAATTACCGACTCGCACGATAGCCCATGAAACCCGTACCGCCGCACACCCTGCCGTCGCACCGAGTAGGGCAATGCGTATACCGTCGCCTCCTCCGGCATGGTTTCGTGAAAGACGGTGTCGAAGCAGGCAATGTGCGGCACGCCGGCGAAGCGCTGCATCATTCCTTCGATCAATTCCAGCGCCTCCGGGTCGTGCAGCGGAGCGAAAGGCACAGCCTCGCGCAGCTTGGCCAGCACCTGCGGCGTCAGTCGCTGATGCCCGCGCAGATGCGCTCCCGGATGCACCACCCTGTATCCCACAGCCTGCGGCGGCTGCATCCCCTGCAGCCCCACGGCTTGCTCCACCAGCGCAATCGCCTCCTGCATTGAGCCTGGTTTCATCGCGCTCAGCCTGCCGCTCAGGTCGTTTCCCGCCGCATCGCGAAACACCAGCTTCTGCCGCCGGCACCCGATGCCGCCCAACTCGCCTGCATACATCGGACGGCACTCTGCCGCGGCCTCGGCCACATCATGCATGGAGAACTTGATCGACGACGACCCGGGATTCAGCACCAGAATATGCATTCGTTCAGGCCACTCCGCGACCACCACCAAGCTACCACTCCGCGCGAGGTTGCTTCCGTCCTGAATCGCTCACCCAAAAGTCCCATCAACTACAACTCACAAAAATTCTCTCCTCCATCTACACTCAAAGTATGTGTGGAATCGTCGGTTACATCGGCCTCAAGCCTCCCGTCCCCATCATCCTCGAAGGTCTGCGCCGCCTGGAGTATCGCGGCTACGACTCAGCCGGCATCGCGGTCGCTGGCGGCCCGCAGGGGCTGGAGCTGCGCCGCGCCCCGGGCAAGCTGAGCAATCTTGAAGCGGTCATTGCGGGTAGTCCCATCTCCGGCACTTTTGGTATTGGCCACACGCGCTGGGCCACCCACGGCCGCCCAACCGAGGAGAACGCCCACCCGCACCGCGATGGCTCTGGAACGCTGGTTGTGGTGCATAACGGCATCGTGGAGAACTACCTCGCGCTGAAGGCAGAGCTCATCGCCAAGGGCCACAAATTCATCTCCGAGACCGACACCGAGATCATCGCCCACCTGATCGAAAACGAACTCAACCTTGCGGGTACTCCCGCACTCCCGCTGGAGGAGGCCGTCCGCCGCGCCGTCAAACGCCTTACCGGTGCCTTTGCCATTGGCGTCCTCTCGGCCAACGAGCCCAACAAGCTGGTGGCCGCGCGCTTTGGCCCGCCCGCCATTCTGGGCATTGGCGAGGGCGAGTATTTTCTCGCCTCCGACGTTCCCGGCATCCTGCACCACACGCGCAACATCCACTTCCTGGCCGATGGCGAACTCGCTGTCCTCACGCAGGATGGAATAACGATCACCGACTTCGTCGGCGCGCCCCTCCCGCTGCGCATCCAGCGCATTACCTGGGACCCGATGCAGGCCGAAAAGTCCGGGTACAAGCACTTTATGCTGAAGGAAATCAACGAGCAGCCGCGCGCCGTGCGCGACACGATACTGGGCCGCGTCTCCGCCGATACCGGCCACGTCTTCCTCTCCGAGATGCAGCTTACGGACGATGAACTGCGCTCCGCCAGCCAGATCACCATCGCGGCCTGCGGCACCAGTTGGCACGCGGGGCTGGCCGGCAAGTTCATGATCGAGCGGCTCGCACGGCTGCGGACGGAAGTGGACTACGCCAGCGAGTATCGCTACCGCTCTCCCATCGCTGACCCGGCGTCCATCGGCCTGCTGATCACGCAATCCGGCGAGACGGCAGATACCATCGCCGCGCAGCGCGAGTTGCACGCGCTGGGCTCGCGCACCATCGCCATCTGCAACGTCGTCGGCGCCGCCATCAGCCGCGAGGCGCATGGAACCATCACCACCAACGCCGGGCCGGAGATCGGCGTGGCCAGCACCAAGGCCTTCACCGCGCAGCTTACTGCGCTCTTCCTGCTGGCGCTGCGCCTGGCGCAGGTGCGCGGCACGGTGACGGACGCAGAATCCATCCAGCTGGTGGCGGAACTGGGCAAAATTCCCGGCAAGCTCGAAGACGTCGTGCGCGCGGTGGACGACCAGTGCTTCAAGCTGGCCAAAATCTTTCACACGTCCAACGACTTCCTGTTTCTGGGCCGCGGCATCCACTACCCCATCGCGCTCGAAGGCGCGCTGAAATTAAAAGAGATTAGCTACATCCACGCCGAGGGCTATCCGGCGGGCGAGATGAAGCACGGGCCGAATGCGCTGATCGACGAGACGCTGCCCGTCGTCGTCATCGCGACCAAGGACCCGGCGGACCCGACCAGCGTTCTGAAGTACGAGAAGACGCTGAGCAACATTCAGGAGGTCGCCGCGCGGTCGGGCCGTGTGATTGCGATTGCCATTGAGGGCGACCAAAGCATCGCGCAACTGGTGGAGCACACCATCCACATCCCGCCCGCCCCGGAGCTGCTGCTGCCGATCCTGGAGGTCGTCCCCCTGCAACTCCTCGCGTATCACATCGCCGTGAGAAGAGGATGCGATGTAGACCAACCGAGAAACCTGGCAAAGAGCGTTACAGTGGAGTAATACTCGTATAACGCATGAGAAGAAACGAACATCTGCCGCCCTCGCCGAGCGTCGTTGGTTTTCCTCGATCTGCTGGACTGACCCAAGGAACGATATTCAGTGGAGCCGCAGAGCCAGCCTATGCAAGCTGTTCAGTTTGGGGCCTCATATTGACAGCGCGTTGTGATATCGCGAACTCTAAGGCCGGAACGTTCAATTTTCTGCCAGTTGTTAGCCTCGATGATTGGCTAGAGCGAGAAGGCAGACCGCTTTGCAGCGGAAGACATAATAGGCGAACGAACACTTCAATCAACACAGTTTGAGAGAGGTCGCGCACTCGCGGAGATACTTCGCGATGACGCGATGACCGTCGTCTTGAGTAGTAAGTGGGGTCTGTTCCGTCACGGTGGCGGACTCATCCTGTGTAGTCCCACCGAACATTCCGTCAATTTCATAGTGTTCGATGTTGAGACCTGTGGCTTGTTCGATCCTGCTAAAACCACTGAGCAAACCCTAAACTATTTCCAAAAGTGTCTGCGGTTCGCCGTGAAGAACTGGAATGGACTGAGATTAAGTATCACTGAACGTCTTTTAGGTGCATCCACCAAAGCAGTGATTTTTCCCAATCCAATCAGTCGGGCTACAGATTTTCGAATCTGCGTCGAACTGAACCCAGATGGAACAAGACATGCTCGAAGACCGCAACACGGACGGTCGATGTTAGTTTATCGCCCC
>DATKGA010000015.1:0-12775 GCA_035510935.1 Acidobacteriaceae bacterium | reverse complement strand
TTATATGCCTTTTGGGGTAATTTCGTTCAAGCGCTCGCGCCGGCTTGCTGCGTTCAATGCGGCGCTGCCGGATGCGATCGACATGATGGGACGCGCCATGCGAGCCGGTCATTCAATGGTGGCTTCCATCAACACTGTTGCCGAACAAAGCATGGAGCCGGTCAAGTCGGAGTTTTGCGAAGTCTTCAAACAGCAAAATTTTGGGCTTCCAATACGCGATGCCTTGACGCAGATGCTGGACCGCGTGCCATCGCAAGATCTTAAAGTGCTGGTGACGGGCATATTAGTGCAAAAAGAAACCGGAGGAAATCTGGCAGAAATTCTTGACCGCACGGCAGGGGTCATACGCGAGCGGCTACGCATTCAGGGAGAGATCAGGACACATACAGCGCAGGGCCGGATGACGGGATGGATTCTGTGCTCACTTCCCATCGTGATGCTTATTCTGATTAATTTTATCAATCCGGGCTATTCGGATGTGCTGATGAACACGCAGATTGGCCATTTACTTATTTATATCGGGCTAGGTCTGCTGATTACGGGTGCCGTGGTTATTCGTACCATCATCAACGGAATTGAGGTATAGGAACGATGCCTTTTGCTCTCTATGTTCTGCTGGCGATGATCACATTCTGCCTGATTGCGCTTTTACTTACACCAGATCTATTCCGTCCGTCCCCGGAGGCGCAGCGCATTCTGGATCTGGTGAAGAGCACGCGCGTGGACCGGCGCACCATACGCGACAAAGAAAGAATGCGGGACAGATTGGTTGGCATAGCGACCCAGTTGCGAGTGTTACTGGGGCTGTCCGAAGATCCGAATCTAAGGGCAAGGTTGGTTGCGGCCGGCTTCAACTCGCGCAACAGCGTGGATATATTTTTTGCAGCCAGGTTACTAGTTCCACTGGTTGGCGTAATCCTGGGAAGTCTTATACCAGTCAGTCCATTATTCTGGGTTTTGGCGTTAGGAGGCGCGGGTTATCTGGGGCCGGATATATGGCTAAAGCGGAAGACCTCCAGCCGAAAAAACCGCATTCGTCGCAGTCTGCCGGATGCTCTTGACCTGATGGTGATCTGTGTCGATGCGGGGCTTGGGTTGGACCAGGCATTGCTACGCATCGGGGACGAGCTTGCGGTGAGCCATCCGGACATCAGTTCGGAGTTTATCCAGGTGAATCGCGAGCAGCGCGCGGGTAGACCGAGGCTAGAAGCCTGGAGGCATCTGGCAGACCGCTCGGAGGTAGAGGAGTTTACTTCGTTTGTGAATATGTTGACGCAAACCGATCGATTTGGCACGCCAATTATCCGTGCCTTGAGTCGATTCTCCGAAGATATTCGATTGAAGCGGCAGCAACGAGCTGAGGAGGCCGCGGCGAAGACTAAAATCAAGATTATATTTCCGCTTGTGTTATGTATTTTCCCGTGTATTTTTATTGTGCTACTAGCCCCGGCAATTTTGAATATCGCGAGTGGGCTGGGCGGTCTCGGCCAATAACATGGCATGAATTGATGACGGATGGCGAAGTATCGAACTTTGGAACTGGGTTGACGAGGTCAATAGAGTAGTCGGAGAGGAGGCGGGAGTGGAAGAAAAGACACCTGACGGCGTAGCCAGAGTGATAAACATGTTTGTGATTGATTGGAGGCAAGGTAAGACGTAGAGTTCAATGAGAATCAGCAGGTGTTAGCTAGGCGTACAGCTATGTTTGTATAGGCGCGTCGCGGTTCGCCTGGGATGCAGAAGTTTAGCGGAAAGGAGGATATGTATGGATTCACCTATGATTATTCGAGTTGTAGCTATTGTGCTGGCACTTTTCGTAGTAGGAATTATCATCTACCGCAGGAAGAAGAAAACCAGCTAGTTGAGGCCGGGCCGGGCCGTTGGATTCCTATGCTCAGAGTCATGAATACAACTCGGGGTTGCATTGTGGGCGATAGTGTCGAGTTGGCGGACACATCCATGACACGGATGTTCGGCCTACTGGGAAGACGCGGTCTGGACGCTGGAGGAGGGTTATGGATCAAACCCTCTTCCGGTGTTCATACTTTTTTTATGGCCTTCAGTATCGACGTAGTGGGATTGGATGGCAATCTCAAAGTTATTAAGCTATGGCGCAACCTGGTTCCGTTCCGTGTGACTTCGGTCAATTTAAGGATGCGGAGTGTTCTGGAGTTGCCGACCGGCGTGATCAGGCAGACGGGCATGGCGGTGGGAGACCAACTGCATATTTCTTCCGTTGCTACGGACGACACTGCTTCGGCCAGCTGAGCGACATAGGGAAGGCGCGAATTCGAGCGCTAGCTGGACGCAACATTCCCTGAGCGATTAAGGCGTATTGAACACAGGCCATCCACGAAGCAACGGAAGCCGCGACGCTTCACGGCATTTATATTGTGCAGTCTGTGCGTCTCCGTATCTGTCAATACTTTGGGAGTCTACTTATGCATATAGTTGCAGCGCGGAAGTGTATGAATATGCAACCTAGTAGCATAGATAGAAGAATTGGTGTTTGTTTAACCGCATAGATTTACGTCCAGCGAACAACTATAGATGAAGGTATTTGCGATGCTTCCCGCTGAACTGATTGCTCTGGAAGACCGTTATGGCGCGCATAACTACGCTCCACTGGACGTGGTGATTGAACGCGCCTCGGGGGCATGGGTGTATGACACAGACGGGCGACGGTACCTGGATTTTCTGGCGGCCTACTCGGCTGTAAACCAGGGACACTGCCATCCCGCAATCTTTGCGGCGATGGTGGGCCAAGCGGAGAAAGTGACGCTGACCTCGCGCGCCTTCCGCAACGATCAGCTTCCCCTTCTCTATCACGACCTGCACCAACTGACGGGCTACGAGATGGCGCTGCCGATGAACTCGGGAGCGGAGGCGGTGGAGACGGCACTGAAGGCCGCGCGCAAGTGGGGCGAGGTGGTGAAAGGCATCGCTGCTGGCGAGACGGAGATCGTGGTTGCGTCCAACAATTTTCATGGGCGGACGATCGCCATTGTGGGATTTTCGACGGACGAGCAGTATCGGCGCGGCTTCGGACCATTTCCGGCGGGCTTCCGCGAGGTACCGTTCGGCGACATCGAGGCCCTGCGCCGGTCGATCACGAAGAAGACATGCGCATTTTTGGTAGAGCCGATCCAGGGTGAAGCGGGCATTCTGTTACCGCCAGAGGGCTATCTGCGGGAGGCCGCAGCGCTATGCAGCACACAGAAAGTGCTGATGATGGCGGACGAGATTCAGTCTGGCCTGGGACGAACCGGCAAGCTGTTTGCCTGCATGCACGAGGATGTTACGCCCGACGTCATGATTATCGGCAAAGCACTTTCCGGCGGCTTCTACCCGGTATCTGCGGTGCTGAGTTCGCGCGAGGTACTGGGAGTCTTCTCTCCTGGTGATCATGGCAGCACCTTCGGGGGCAACCCGCTGGCCTGCGCCATAGCGCGAGCAGCGTTGCGCGTGATTGTGGACGAGGACCTACCTGCGCGCTCGGCCGAACTGGGAAGCTATGCGTTGCATTCTTTGCGCGATTTGAGCAGCCCGTATGTGGTTGAGGTACGCGGCAAAGGGCTGTGGATCGGCATTGAACTGAACCGCGCGGCACGGCCATTCTGCGAGGCACTGAAGCTGCGTGGCGTGCTTTGCAAGGAGACCCACGAGCGGGTGATTCGGCTGGCCCCTCCGCTGATTATTTCGAAGGAAGATTTGGACTGGGGGTTGGATCAGATTCGCGCGGTCCTGGAAGATTCCAGCGATGACTGTAGCGAACTGGTTGCCGAACTCGCCGGGACGAATGCATTGGGCGACTAGAAGCTACAGGCCATGGCGTTGCAGGGTTGTTGGCGGGATTGGAGACAAGGGCTGCAAAACTGTGCTCCCAACTAGTACACGGATACAAGAATTCGTGTACGACTACCTCCTTGACGGGGCATCCAGGCATCGAAAGAGCAAACGGCGAGGGAAGCGGCGATTTTCCCGAGTGGAAGGATTAGCAAGTATATTGAATTCCAATGCACATTCACGATATTTTTGCTTCCGACAAGACCACCGTTTCCTTTGAATTCTTCCCGCCTAAGACTGAGGCAGACGCCGAGGTTCTGTATGAGAACATCGCTCACCTGGAGGCTCTCCATCCTTCCTTTGTGTCCGTAACATACGGGGCAGGCGGCTCCACTCGCCAGTTGACCCACGATCTGGTGCTCCGGCTGAAGCAGACGACCGCTCTCGATCCAATTCCACACCTTACCTGCGTCTGTCATAATGAGCGGGAAATAGAAGAAATTCTTACGAAATATGCACAGGCCGGAGTCAGCAACATCCTGGCGCTAGGCGGCGATCCGCCCCGCGAATTGTTGAACTATGATCGAAAAGCCAATGCCTTTCAGCATGCCGCGGACCTGGTCCGATTCCTTCGCCGGTTCAATGAGCGTGGCGTGCATCCGGATCATCGGGGTTTTGGTATCGGGGTCGCCGGATTTCCTGAGGGGCATCCTGAAACGCCAAACCGGCTTGAAGAGATGGACCACCTTAAGGCCAAGATTGACGCCGGAGCAGACTATATCTGCACCCAACTCTTCTTCGATAACCACGATTTCTACGATTTCCGCGAACGCTGTGAACTGGCAGGCATTCGCGTACCCATTATCGCTGGGATCATGCCCATCACTTCGATGAGTGGCATGAGGCGCATGGCGCAGCTTGCACTGGGCGCTCGCATCCCCGGGAAGCTGCTTCGTGTCCTGGGGCGCGCCTCGAATGACCGTGAGGCGGTCAAGCACATTGGCGTGCATTGGGCAACCGAGCAGAGCCTCGACCTGCTGGACAACCAGGTACGAGGGATCCACTTTTATACATTGAACAAGTCGGACGCTACAATGCAAATATTTCAAAGTCTTGGTTTGCGGGACAGCACTCTGCTGCGCAGTGCAGTGCGGCAGGCGGCGACTTAGAGCGGTCGGGAACAAGCCGTCTTCTGGTTAGCAATCTCTGAAACCAACGGGAGTGCAGTTTTTGAGGCCTCTGTTTCCTATCCCCACATGGCGTTGACCCCGCGCAGCCAGCCCAGTACACTCGATAAGGCAGTCAGTGGACAGAACTGTCCGCTCCGCGCCGGGTGAGCGACTGCACTGCCGCTGCCCCCTCGTTCAATGGTAGGACAGTCGGCTCTGAACCGATCAATCGGGGTTCGAATCCCTGGGGGGCAACCAAGTCTGTTGCACGGGAACGAAGTGACCCGCGATTCGTTGCGAACTGGACTAGGTGTCTGGTGCGGCTGGATCGAACGGTCCTGGTTGAGAACAAGAGCCTATGCATTGACGGAAATCCAGCGGGACAACTATGCTTCTCTGGCCTCGTAAAGCACGATCCCACTGGCCTCGGGAAGCTCCATCCCATCCGTTTCAAGGTCCATTCTGAAAGGTTGCGTCATGAGGAAATCAAGGGTTCTCAGTGTATCGATGTATGTGGCCCTGGGAGTTGCACTGACATTGTGCGCGGAGGCGCAGCAGGCCGCGCAGGGGTTGCCGAAGGTGGCCAGGATCACCGTCAACTCGCCGGTGACACTGGCAGACAACGGCGATAGCTGGACGCTAGACAATGGCATTCTGAAGGCTACTCTGACCAAGCGCAATGGCAACTTGACGGCACTTGTCTATCACGGAGTAAGCATCCTGACCCATGGCAACTGCTGGGAGCAGATGCCCTCAGGCACGGTGACGGCAAGAGTGACCATTGACCCGGCAACGAACGGAGGCGAACGCGCTGAGGTTGCGGTGAAGGGCATCAACCCACGCAGCATGGACATTGAGACGCGCTTTACGATGGAGCGCGGAACTAGCGGCTTCTATACCTACGACGAGTACACCCACCTGGCCTCGTACCCATCTGTGCATGTGGGTGAAAACCGCTTCATCCTTGAGGACATGAACCCAACCTTCGACTGGCTCTCGGTCGATAAAGACCGCAACATGCTGGCGAGCCATGCGCCTGAGGACCACGAGATTCACGCCAAGGAGCAGAGTATCTATGCGAGTGGCCTCTATAAGAACTCGGTGGAGCACAAGTACAGCTATAACGCCCTGATGTACAAGCTGCAGGCGTGGGGCTGGTCCAGCACCAAGGACCACATCGGCGTGTATTTTATGAATCCATCCAACGAGTACATTGGAGGCGGCCCGGATAAGTTGGATCTGATTGACCACATGACGGCCCCTGGCTCTGCCAGCTACCAAGCGATCATCCTCGACTACTGGACCTCCGGCCACTATGGCGCGGGCGACAACACGGAGATCCCGGCCGGCCAAGAATGGAAGCGGGTGGTGGGCCCGATCTTTGTCTACATGAACACGCTGGACAATCCCAAGGACCCCACGCAGGCCGAACTGGACAAGTTGACGGCCACCTATGGCAGCGGCATGCCGGCCGTACCTCAGGTCTGGCACGATAACGCCCTCACTCTGTGGAATGACGCGGTCGAAAAATCGAAGGCGGAGAAGGCCGCGTGGCCCTTCAGTTGGGTGGAAGGTGTGGATTATCCGCACAGGGATGGGCGCGCCACCGTCAGCGGCCAACTCGTGCTCGACGATACGCAGGCTGCATCCAAGAGCCTACCGAACTTGAATGTTGGCCTTACCCATGCGAACTTCAAAGGGTCCGAAAGCGGATATACGCTGCTGGCGGGCAATGGCGACATCGTAACCTGGCCGCACGATGGCAACTACTACCAGTTCTGGACGGAGGGAACCACCGACGGCAGATTTACCATCGCCAACGTGCGGCCGGGGACGTACACGCTGCATGCCTTTGCCAATGGAGTACTGGGCGAGTACGCCAAGGCCGACATTACGGTGGAAGCAGGCAAGAAGATCGAACTGGGCAAGATCGAATGGCAACCCGTTCGATACGGCAAGCAGGTGTGGGAGATCGGCTATCCGGACCGTACGGGAGACAAGTTCTACAAGGGCGACCCCGACAACTACTGGCTGTGGGGCTGGGGACTTCGCTATGCAGGCCTCTTCCCCAACGACATCACCTACACCATCGGCAAGAGCGATTACCACAAGGACTGGTTCATTCAGGAAGTGCCTCACTCCACCACCACCGCCTGGCTGAATTCCGCCGCCAAAGACCCGTACAACCAGCGCTTCGGCTGGGTTGCGATCCCATCCAGCACGGATGATCCATGGCCACAGTGGGGCCAGGGCCGTGCCGCCACCTGGACCGTCAAGTTCAACATGCCCACGACATCAAAGGGAACGGCGGTGTTGCGTATTGCGCTCGCCGGAGCGGACGGCGGTGGCAACCTGGCCACCGGTGGCGGCACTGGGCAGTTCGGTGGCGGAGGCGGAACCAGCCTCTATGTCGGCTCGGATAAGCAAGGCGGCCTGATCATCGGCGTTAATGGGAAGACTGTCGGCACCATCCATCCGGTCGCCACCAACACGCTGCGCTACAACGCCAACATCAAGGGCGTCTGGTATCAGTACATCCAGAAGTTCGACGCATCATTGCTGAAGCCGGGAGCGAACGAGATGACCTTCACAGTTCCCGCGGGTGACGTGACCACTGGCATTGCCTGGGACTACGTCCGCCTCGAACTGAACGATGGCAGCAAGGCCTATCCCGCTCCGCCCGACAATGCAAGTCAAAGGCCGGACTATCCGACACTGCCCTAGGTAAAACCATCCTGTAATGGGTCAACCCGGAAATACAGATGGATCGGCCATCTGCGTAAATGTGTCCTGCGCGCCTTCAGGCGATTTGATTCAATTTTAAAATTCCGGCCTTCCGCATTGACGGAAACGCTGCGGGACTAATATGCTTCTCTGGCCTCGGAAAGCGCACGCTCCCACATCCCATAATTCATTCTGATCTGAAAGGTTGTCGTCATGACCAAAACAAGGCTCCTCTTCGTTTCCCTGTCTCTTGCACTCGCTGCTGCCATGACCTATGGAGTCACGGCGCAAACCGCAGCCAATGCGAAGCCTGCTACACAAGCGCAAACTGCGGCGAAAGTTCAACCTGCCGCGCATGTGCTGCCGAAGGTCGACAAAGTCACGGTCAACGATCCTGTAACTCTCACCGACAACGGCGACACCTGGACCCTGGACAACGGCATCGTCAAGGCCACCATCCTGAAGAGCAATGGCAATATGACGACGGTCTACTATCACGGTGTCAGCATCCCGAACTCTCGCAGCGAATACTGGGAGCAGACGCCAGCTGGCACCGTCACCGCAAAGGTGACGATTGACCCGTCGACCAACGGCGGCGAACGCGCCGAGGTCTCTGTCAAGGGCGTCAATCCCGGTACTCCGGGCGTTCGCGGCGGTGGCGGCGGCCCGGCTGTCGGCGCAGGCGCTCCCGGTGCAGCACCCGGCGCAGGTGGTCGCGGTCCTCGCGGCGGTGGCGCTCCTGGCGCGGGTGGTCCTGGTGCTGGCGCTCCCGGTGCTGGCGCAGGTGGGCGCGGTGGCGCACTTAGCGCGGCAACCCCTGGCGCTCAAGGCGCAGGTACTCCCGGAGCTCCTGGCGCAGCTGGAGCCTTTGGCCCCGGCGCTGCAAGAGCTGGCGTTCCATCCGGGGCCGGCCGTGGCGGCATGGACATTGAGGTTCGCTACACCCTGGAGCGCGGCGTCAGTGGCTTCTACACCTACGCCGAATACACTCACCCGGCCTCTTATCCTTCTGCGGGCGAGGGCGAGAGCCGCTTCATCCTGCAGATGAATCCCACCTTCAACTGGATCTCCGTCGATAAAGATCGTAACCAGCTCATGATCGCCAATCAGGACCAGCGCTCAGGCGTCGTTATTCACGCCAAGGAGCAGAGCATTATCCTCGCAGGCGTCTACGCTAATTCTGTCGAGCACAAGTACAGCTACTGTGCTGTGATGGACAAACTAACCGCGTGGGGTTGGTCCAGCACCAAGGACCACGTCGGCGTCTATTTCATCAACCCGTCCAATGAGTACATAGGCGGCGGGCCTGAGAAGCTGGATCTGGTGGCCCATATGGGAGCCACGCTGCTGGATTACTGGACCTCCGGTCACTACGGCGGCGGCGCGGGTAACAACATCCCCAGCGGCGAGAGCTGGAAGCATGTGGTTGGCCCGGTCTTCGTCTACTTCAATTCGCTGGAAGATCCTAAGGACCCGTCGCAGGCCGAGCTGGACAAACTGACAGCTACCTCGGGCAGCGGAATGCCGGCGGTTCCCGCCGAATGGCACGACAACGCCATGGCTCTGTGGAATGACGCGGTTGCCAAATCAAAGGCGGTCAAGGCTGCATGGCCCTATAGCTGGGTGGACGGCGTGGACTACCCGCACAAAGACGGACGCGCCACCGTCTCCGGACAACTCGTTCTCGACGATCCACAAGCAGTGAAAAAGACACTGCCCCATCTCACCGTTGGCCTGGCTCACCCAAACTACCAGAGGGACGCAGCAGGGTTCCAGACGCGGGGCGGCAACGGCAACATCGTCACATGGCCGCACGATGGCAACTACTACCAGTTCTGGGTTGACGGAGCCGTGGACGGCAGATTCACCATCCCCAACGTTCGCCCCGGCAAGTACACCCTGCATGCCTTTGCCGACGGAGTGCTGGGCGAGTACGCCAAGGCCGACATCACGGTGGAGGCTGGCAAGAAGATCGATCTGGGCAAGCTGGAATGGCAACCCGTTCGCTTTGGCAAGCAGGTCTGGGAGATCGGCTATCCCGACCGCACCAGCGACAAGTTCCTGAAGGGCGACGGCGCCAACTACTGGCTGTGGGGCTGGCCGCTGCGCTATGCAGGTCTCTTCCCCAACGACGTGACCTACACCATCGGCAAGAGCAACCCTGCGAAGGACTGGTTCTTTGAAGAGGTCCCCCACTCCACCACCACCGCCTGGCTGAATCCCGCCGCCAAGGACCCCTACAACCAGCGCTTCGGCTGGGTCAACACTCCGCCCAGCAAGGATGACCCCTGGCGGGATTGGGGCCGCGGCCGGGCTACCACATGGACCGTGAAGTTCAATATGCCCAAAGCCGCACAGGGCACGGCAGTCCTGCGAATTGCGTTGGCCGGGGCAGACGGTGGCGCCTTGGCTATTGGCGTCAATGGACAGGAGGTTGGCAGCATTCGCCCCGTCTCCACTAACGCGCTTCGCTACAACACCGATAAGGGCGTATGGAACCAGTACATCCAGAAGTTCGACGCGTCGCTGATGAAGCCGGGCGCGAATGAGGTTACCTTCACTGTTCCAGCCGGAGATGTCACCACCGGAGTCGTATGGGATTACGTCCGCCTGGAGCTGAACGACGGCAGCAAGACCTACCCGGCTCCGCCCGACAATCAAAGGCCGGACATGCCGACCCTCAATTAGTTTGAGCCATCCTTGAGCGGGCCAACCGGGGAGTGATCTGCATCGATAGCAGATCGCTCCCTGGCCGCGAGGTCGTGCCGCTGCTTCAGACGCGATCATCTCTGGTCATGCGGGGTACAGGATGCCCAGTATAAATTCCTTCGATTGCTTCTAAGTACTTAAAATGTGGTGGCCAGAGACGGGATTGAACCGCCGACGCCGGCCTTTTCAGGGCCGCGCTCTACCACTGAGCTATCTGGCCTTGGCGATGCACATCGCCTGATTCGGGACTGCCAAGAGCGCCCGGGCGAGAGCAGGTATGGGGCCGCGCGGATAACTCCGGCGGGATCATGCATGCAGCTAAAGTATAGCAACCCCAGTTGCCTGCGCCAAACTCGAGCCTGCCAGGGTACTGACAACCGCGATATGCTGGGTGTCTGAATCCACGTTGCCAGAGAGGTGAGCCTCCATGTCCCGCCTATGCCGTATCCCAACATGCCTGGTTTATGCACTCCGAAGCTTTTCGCGCAGGATCGTTGCGCCGCTGTCATTGTTCTCGATTCTGGCTCTGTCGCCAGCCATGCTGCTTGCGCAGGCAGTTACTCCGGGCGAGCAGCGCGCGGTGCATGCCTTCGACGCAGCGAAGTCTGCCAAGGCCAGTGCGCTTGCCCTCGAGGCGTTCCTCGCCAGGATGCCCAAGGGCGGCGATCTGCACATGCACCTCACGGGCGCGGTCTATGCCGAGACGTTTCTCAAAGATGCCGCGGCTGACAATCTCTGCGTGGATCCAAACTCGCTGGCTCTGGTGAAGAACATAGGTCTGATCAATGCTGGGCCCATCTGTGCGCCGGACGAGGTAAATGCGGCCGGCGTCTTCCAGAATCAGAAGCTCTACAACGCGCTGGTGGATGCGTGGTCGATGCGGAGCTTTGTGGCGACTCCGGGGGTTAGCGGGCACGACCAGTTCTTCGCCACCTTCAACCGTTTCGGTGGGATCGACAAGTCGCACGTCGGCGAGTGGCTGGATGAACTGGCCACACGCGCAGCCGCGCAGAACGAGCAGTACCTGGAGGTGATGCAGACACCAAGCTTCTTCGATCTTGCTCCGCTATGGAACTCGCTGGGCTGGCCCACGACTCCTGCGGGCGTTACGCCTGATTCCCAGGGCGATGTTACCGGAACCTCGCGAGCTGAGCTTGACGCGCTGCGAACCAAGCTGCTTGCTGGCGGTCTGCGCACGGAGGTGGCGCTGGATGCGAAGGAACTCGACGGCGCACTCACCGCGCGCGATCGGATCGAGCACTGCGGCCAGCCCAACGCCGCAGCGGCCTGCTCGGTGAAGATTCGTTTTCTCTTTCAAGTGTTGCGTGCGAATCCTCCGCAGCAGGTCTTTGCCCAAACCCTGCTGGCCTTCGAAGTAGCTAGCGCGGACCCGAGTGTGGTGGGGCTGAACTTTGTGCAGCCGGAGGACGCAACCCTCTCGATGAGCGAGTACAACCGCCAGATGCATATGCTGGACTATCTACACAGCATCTATCCCAAGGTCCATATCACGCTACACGCGGGCGAGCTTGCTCCGGGGCTGGTGCCGCCGGATGGTTTGCGCTTTCACATCCGCGAGGCGGTCGAGCTGGGCCACGCGGAACGCATCGGCCACGGCGTCGATGTGATGTTCGAGCACGACCCGCGCGCGCTTCTGCGCGAGATGGCCGACCGCCATGTAATGGTCGAAATCAATCTCACGTCCAACGATGTGATCCTGGGTATCGTTCCGCCGCACCATCCCCTGCCGGAGTACCGCGCGGCGCATGTGCCGGTGGCGCTCTCCACCGATGACGAGGGCGTCTCGCGCATCGACCTGACGCATGAATATGTGCGTGCGGCCATGGAGTACGGTCTGGGCTATCTCGACCTCAAGGCCATGGCGCGCACGTCGCTGGAACACAGCTTTCTACGCGGCGACAGCCTATGGCAGAAGCCCGACGAATTCACGCGCGTAAAGTCTGCCTGCGCAGGTCAGACACTGGGCGCAGCGTCGCCAACGGCCTCCTGCGCGGCGCTGCTGAAGTCTAGCGAGCGGGCAGCCCAACAGTGGGAGTTGGAGCACCGCTTCACTGCCTTCGAGGCCAGCCTCCCCTGATTCGCACCTGCCTGTGACAATGCGCGCTTCAGGAGTTGGGCTGTTGCGCTACCATCTTTCTGCGCGTTTTATTGCGCCAGGAGATGCGATGAGGTTTGCTGTCGGGTTGGTTGCATTGTTGGCTGTGGGGATGATGGCACAGAGCGGGGCAGCGCAGGCCGCAACGGGGAAGGTCTGCGATGCGCGGACGTACGGCGCAAAGGCCGACGGAGTAACCAAAGACACCAAGGCCATTCAGGTAGCGATCGACGACTGCACCAAAGCAAAAGGAGGCGGCACCGTCCCCCCC
>DATKGA010000014.1:0-7692 GCA_035510935.1 Acidobacteriaceae bacterium | reverse complement strand
GTGGCCGGATGGAGCTCCGGGGGCCCTGGGTACAGCGGATGAGGACAAGCCGGCGATCTATGCATGGCTACCTGCGTCGAACCCAACCAAGACGGCGGTGATTGTGGCGCCAGGCGGGAGCTATGAGCACCTGTCGGTGGTGCGGGAGGGATCAGATGTGGCGGCGTGGTTGAATGCGCATGGGATTGCGGCGTTCCAGTTGCGCTACAGGCTGGGGCCGAAGTATCACAACCCGATTGAGCTGGGCGACGCGCAGCGGGCGATCCGGCTGGTGCGGGCGCATGCGGCGGAGTATGGGATTGCGCCGGACCATTTGGGATTTTGGGGGTTCTCGGCGGGAGGGCATTTGGCGGCGAGCGCGGGGACGATGTTCGATGCGGGCAATGCGGCTGCGACAGATGTGATCGAGCGGCAGAGCAGCCGCCCTGACTTCCTGATTCTGTGCTATCCGGTGATTACGATGCAGACGGCGTATGCGCACATGGGGTCGCGGCAGAATTTGCTGGGCGCTTCGCCGGACCAGGCGACGGTGGATGCGTTGTCTCCGGAGCTGCATGTGACGGCGCAGACTCCGCAGGCATTTATGTTTTCGACCACCGACGACCATTCGGTGCCGATTATGAACAGCGTGATGTTCTATTCGGCGCTGGTGAAGGCAGGCGTTTCCGTGGAGATGCACCTGTTCCAGCACGGAGCGCATGGGTCCGGGCTGGGTGTGGGGAACCCGCAGTTGAGCGTGTGGCCGGACGCCCTGCTGATCAAGTGGATGCGTGAGAAAGGGTACGCCGCGGCGCAGTAGAGATACCATCCACCCATGACGATAGAGCCGTCATGAGTGGGGCATCCGGTTATTGGAGAGCGGCGGTGGAGACGGTTTCTTTGATGGCGTGGTAGTAGTTTCCGTAGCCGACGATGACGGTGGAGCCGACCAGCAGGAAGAGGCCCGCGGTGACCAGCACTTTGGTGCGGAGGCTGGTTCCTTTCCATTCCTTGAGGATGAGGCCCCAGAGGGTGGCGAAGATGATGATGGAGGCCATGTGCAGCGTCCATGAGGAGAAGTCGTACTTGCCCATCTTGGTCTGGCCCATGGAGTAGAAGAAGAACTGGAAGTACCAGATGACACCGGCGAGGGCGGCGAAGAGATAGTTGGCGATCAGGGTGGTGGGCGCGACACGATCGTAGGTGGAGGCGTCGAGGGGGTCGAAGTCGACGAGGGTGTCTCCTGCGGTGGGAGCGGCGCGCATGGGGTTGAGGCCGGGTTCACCGCCGAACTGGCGGATGGAGTCGTTTTGGAAGATGAGGATGGCGGACCAGATAAAGTTGGTGAAGAAGCCACCCCACAGGACGACGATGAGGACGGGGAGATTGGCCCAGAGATCCATACGATGTGCGGCGAGCAGTTGGGTGCGGGCGAGGGCGGCGATGGGCTTTCCGGCGTCGAGGCCGAAGGCGAAGAAGGAACTCATAAAGCCGGCGAGGACGGCGATGGCGATGCCTCTGCCGAAGAAGAAGTCGAGTTCGCCGGATTCGAGCTTCTCTTCAGGGGTGATTTCGTTTTCTTTTGAGTAACCGGCTGCGCCGTTGACGGCGACGCCGAGCAGGCATACAAGGACACCGAAGAGAATGATTTGCCCGGAAGTCTGATGGGCGAAGGCGACAATCTGGCCGTGGTAGATGGGTGGAACGAGGGTGCCGAAGACCGCGCAGAGGCCGAGAGCGATGGCGTATCCGAGTGCGATACCGAGGTAGCGGATGGCGAGGCCGAAGGTGATTCCGCCGACCCCCCAGAGGGCACCGAAGAGCAGGGCATACTGCACGTCCCTGGGATTGCTGGCGTAGGCCGTGCGCAGGATAGCGAAGACGTGGGGCACAAAGATATATGCGAGCAGTGGGGGCGCGACGATCCATGCGGCAAATCCCTGGATGATCCAGTAGACCTCCCACGACCAGCGCTTGATGCCGCGGAAGGGGATGAAGTTGGTGGCGGAGCAGAAGCCGCCGATCCAGTGGAAGATGACTCCGAGAAACGGATTAGGTCCCAAGATGCCTCGCTATTGCATAAGTTGAATTTGTTGAAGAATCGTCTGAATCGGGAGGAAAATACAGAGCGGTTCCATCTTACCTGACGTGGCTGCATTGTGGAAATGAGCGACGACAGGAATCCCATGTCTCAAAGACGAGACACGGGGAACCCAATCGCGTGGTGGGAAGGTAACATCAGAAGCCGAGGGTACGGATGACGTTGCGGATGGAGTCGGCGCTGGCGCGCAGGCCGTCCACCTCATGGTCGGTCATGGGTGTGGGCAGAAGGCGCTCGATGCCCCTGTGTCCGACGACCGTGGGAACCGAGATGCAGACGTCGCTGATACCGCGGTAATCGGTGAGCAGGGAGCTGACGGGAAGCACGCGATGCTCGTTCCAGAGGAGGGCCTGGAGGATGGTAGAACCGGCGAGACCGATGGCGTAGTTGGTGGCACCCTTGCCCTGGATGATGAGTTCGGCGGAGTTGCGCACGCCGTGCAGGATCTTCTTTTCGTCGTCGGCGGTGAGCGGGCCGTGGCCTGGCATCTCCCAGCTCTGCACGGGGACGCCTCCGATGGTGGTGGTGGACCAGAGAGGGATCTCGGTGTCTCCGTGTTCGGCAACGATGTAGCCATGCACACTTTGCACGGCTACGCCGCAGTGCTGGGCGATCATGTAGCGGAAGCGGGCGCTATCGAGAACGGTGCCGCTGCCGAAGACGCGGTGGATGGGGAGGCCGCTGACCTTGAGGGCGACGTAGGTGAGGACGTCGACTGGGTTGGTGACCATCATGATGGTGGCGTCGGGAGCGACCTTGAGCAGGTTGGGAACCATGGTGCGGGTCATTTCGGCGTTGATTCCGGCCAGCTCGATGCGGGACTGGCCGGGCTTTTGGCGCGCGCCGGCGGAGATGACGATGACGTCGCAATCCGCCATGACGTTGATGTCGTCGGAGCCGTCGATGGTGGCCATGGGCATAAACTGCACGCCATGGTTGAGGTCGAGGACCTCGGCGTCGACCCTGGATTTAGCTACGTCATACAGACTGATATGCTTGCCGATTCCTTTAATCAGACAGGCGTAGGCGATGGTCGCCCCCACGCTGCCCGCGCCTACGATGCCGATCTTTCCCTGCCACTTGCCCATTGCGGTGAAACCTCCAGCCAACAAACTAACATAAAGCGCTTATCGGAGATGATTGTTAAAGTGGCATAACCTCGGCCCGGCGGGTTGGCGGATGGGTTTGCGTGGGGAGTATATTTTCAACATTGCTGTTGTTACGGCTAAGGGGTTGGTTATGAGTCAAGGCAGTGGAGCTTCCGCCGCGAGCGCGGAGCGGGTATTCAAGGCGCTGGATGGATTCCGGATCGAGGTCCCATCGTGGGGCTTTGCCAATACGGGGACTCGGTTCGGCAGGTTTGCCCAGGCGGGCGCGGCGACGACGCTGGAGGAGAAGTTCAGCGATGCGGGCGAGGTGAACAAGCTGACGGGCGCGAGTCCGACGGTGGCGCTGCATGTGCTGTGGGACCTGCCCAACGGCAAGGGCGACGTTGCGGAGTTGCTGCGGCTGGAGAAGAAGTATGGGGTGAAGCCGGGCTCGATCAACCCGAACCTGTTTCAGTCGCAGGAGTATAAGTACGGGTCGATTGCCAACCCGAGCGCGGAGATTCGCGGCAATGCGGTGGCGCACCTGCTGGACTCGGTGGAGATTGGGCGGGCGCTGGGATCGAAGGACGTGTCGATATGGCTGGCGGATGGATCGAACTATCCGGGGACGCAGTCGATGCACAAGCGGATTGAGTGGCTGGAACACGCGCTGAGCGCAACCCATGCGGCACTGGGCGAAGAGCAGAGAATGCTGGTGGAGTATAAGCCGTTTGAGCCGGCGTTCTACCACACGGACATTGCGGACTGGGGCATGGCGCTGTCGTTGGCGCGCGCGGCGGGGCCGAAGGCCAAGGTGTTGGTGGATACAGGGCACCACCTGCAGGGATGCAATATCGAACAGATTGTGACGTGGCTGCTGCACCTGAATGCGCTGGGCGGATTCCACTTCAATGACCGGAAGTATGCGGACGACGACCTGACGCTGGGATCGATTGACCCATACCAACTGTTCCGCATCTTCCACGAGATCCTGTCGAGCGATTCGCCGGCGGTTGCGGGGATTGCGTACATGATCGACCAGAGCCATAACCTGAAGGGCAAGATGGAGGCGATGGTGCAGTCGGTGGTGACGGCGCAGGAGCTGTTTGCTAAAGCGGCCCTGGTGGACCTGGAGAAGCTAAGCGCGGCGCAGCAGTCGTGCAATCTAGTGCAGGCCGAAGAGCTGTTCCGCGGCGCGTTCTGGGTGGATGTACGACCAATGGTGAAAGAATGGCGCGAGGCGCGCAAGCTGCCGGCCGAGCCGCTGGCTGCACTGAAGACGAGCGGATACGTGGAGAAGATCAGCCAGGAGCGCGGAGCGAAGAACGCGAACAGCGTGAGCAGCTACGCGTAGAGGCAGTGAGCAGGGAATAGGGAACGGGGAATAGGCAAGATCATGCGACTTTTCTACTCAACCTTGGTTTTCAGCCTTTGCGCAGCGTTTTGCCACGCACAGACAGCAACCGATGATGCAACGTTCCTAAAGCAGGCCCGCGCGAAGTATGACGCTCCCTTTGAAAGGAACCTCCAATCCTTCGACTGCGCTATAGAGTTCAATTGGAGGCAGCACTTCACCGAGGCCGTACGCGTCGGCGACGAAGGAACGGACGAAGAGATCGCAAACCTCATTCAGCCCATTCGCAATCGCGTCACGGTCGCTCGCCAGGACGTTGCCGTGTCAGCTGGGATGACCGAGAGTGAAGTGGACAAGCTTCCCCATGGAGGGATAGCGGAAGGTCTCCTCGAACACGCTGTGCAGTTCAGCTTGAATAACTGGTTGGCCGCCAGCAATAACGCGATGCTTCCGCCGGAAGGCACGCCCGTCCACGTTGAGCCGTCCGAGTCAGGCTACAAGCTCGAACTCAAGATCCAAACTTTTGATGTCGAGATGTTGCTCGCGCGCGACATGAGTCTCCAGAGCGAAGCGGCGCAGGGATCTGCCTCCGATCGCCGGGAAACAGACTTTCGTCCGGGCCCGCAGGGCTTTCTTTTGGCCTCGTTCAGGCAAGGCGAGGATGGAGATTTCAGGCCGGGCAACCGGATAATCCTCACCTATACCTATCAGAGCGTTGGCGGATTTCAATTACCTGAGCAAGTTGCGATCAACCGGGAGAGCCATCACGAAGTCTGGCACTACAAACTGACCGACTGTAACGTTCAAACGGCTAAGTGATTCAATCGTGTAGGGTCGGACCGCCAATGTTGACGGACTCCGAGACATCGATATTTACGGCAGTGCAGGAGCAGCTTGGACTGCGACTTGAGCCAGCGAAGGGCCACGTGGAGACACTGATGATCGACCATGTTGAGAGGCCATCGGCGAACTAGCGGCATTACACCCGAGCCGGCGCCGCATTAGAGTGATCGTCTCACACTGGTTGTGCGGTGGGCTTGGTATTCTGACTGCACACATGGCGAAACCAATTGTTCTGACGATACTGGATGGGTGGGGCTACCGGGCAGCGACCAACGGCAATGCGATTGCCATGGCGCGCAAGCCGGTATATGACGCGCTGCTGAGGGATTATCCCAACACGCTGCTGCATGCGAGTGACCACTTTGTGGGGCTGCCGGACGGGCAGATGGGCAACAGCGAAGTGGGCCACCTGAACCTGGGCGCGGGACGGATTGTGCGCATGGATATTACGCGCATCGACGCGGCGATTGCAGATGGGAGCTTCTATACCGACCCGACGCTGCTGGCGGCGGTGGCGCATGCGCAGGAGAAGGGAAGCGCGCTGCACCTGATCGGGTTGTTGAGTGACGGCGGGGTGCATTCGCAGCAGAGGCACCTGTACGCGCTGCTGCGGCTGGCGGCGCAGAAGAGGCTGAAGCGGGTGTACGTACATGCGTTCATGGATGGCCGCGACACGTCGCCGACGGGCGGGGTGGGATATATCGAAGAGCTGCTGGCGCAGTTCCGCGCGACGGGCGTGGGGCAACTGGCCAGCGTGAGTGGGCGCTACTACGCGATGGACCGCGACCTGCGCTGGGAGAAGGAGCGCCAGGCCTTTGATGCGCTGGTGACCGGGCATCCGGTGGGCGGGACTTATACAGATGCACTGGCGCGGGTGAAGGAGCTGTACAACAGCGGGACGACGGACGAGTTCATTCCTCCGTTTACGGTGGTGGATGCGGCGGGACGCGCTGTGGGGCCGATTCGGGACAACGATGCGGTGATCAACTTCAACTATCGGGCGGACAGGGCGCGGCAGATTACGCGGGTGCTGGCGCGGAATGTTTCTGCAACGACGGGTGGACTGACAGCGAAGGACGGGATGGACCTGCCGAAGGCGGTGGAGCTGGACCTGGAGATTCCGCGCAACACGGTGCCGACGGGGCTGCACTACGTCCAAATGACGCAGTACGACAAGAACTACAAGCTGCCGATTGTGATTCCTGCGGAGTCGATGGACAACCTGCTGGCCAACCTAATGGCGCAGGGCAACATACGCAACCTGCGCGTGGCGGAGACTGAGAAGTACGCGCATGTGACGTACTTCTTCAACGGCGGGATTGAGAAGCCGTTTGGCGGCGAGGACCGCGTGCTGGTGCCATCGCAGAAGGTGGCGACGTACGATCTGGCTCCGGAGATGTCTGCGGCGGGGATTGCGGATGCGGTGGTGAAGGCGGTGGCTGACACGGCGTTCGACGTGATCATTGTGAACTTTGCGAATGCGGACATGGTGGGACACTCTGGCAAGATGGAGCCGACGGTGCGGGCGGTGGAGACGGTGGACACCCAACTGGGACGCGTGTACCAGGCGGTGAAGCAACGGGGAGGGAGCCTGCTGGTGACGGCGGACCATGGGAACGCGGAGATGCTGATCGACCCGGTGACGGGCGGGCCGCATACTGCGCATACGACGAACCCGGTGCCGCTGATCCTGGTGACGGACGCGGCGAAGGGGACGCTGAGCCTGCGGCCGGATGGAAGCCTGCGGGATATAAGTCCGACGATGCTTGGGCTGCTGCGGATGGAGAAGCCGAAGGATATGACGGGTGGAGATCTGCGCATCTCATTGGGTGCGTTACACTAAAACGCACGAGCGAAACCGTGATTGCCGGTTGGATTGCTGGCGGGTGTTCCATAGCCGCAGCGCTCATTACTATACTTGTGAAGCGAAAGCCCAAGAAGGCGTCTACTGCATTGGTTAAAGGCACCGGGAACGCCACGAGCATTGTGGTTAGCGGTTCGCCGTCCGCTTCGCCTATTGCAGTTGGCGAAAGCATCAACCAGACTTTCACGAGTACGACAAACAACATTATTTCTCATCTGGCACATGATGCCGAAAAAAAACCGTCTAGACCATCACCAACAGAAATAGATCAGACTCTTCGCAACGCTAAGCCTTTTGATCGACTGCATATTGAACACAACTATGACGGCTTGAATGTAAGTTGGCCCTGCTCCTTTAACTCGATCTCTAAAAGCTATGACGACCAATTTACTGTTTTCTTCAATTCAATTCCCCCTGACGATGCAGTCTACAGACAGGTATTAATTTCAGCTAACATTAGGAT
>DATKGA010000013.1:0-38483 GCA_035510935.1 Acidobacteriaceae bacterium | reverse complement strand
CTGGATGCGCCGGAAGTTGAGGCCCAACGCGTCTGAGAGCGTGCGCACCAGCAGCGTCTTGGCCGTGCCCGGCAGTCCGGTGATGAGGCAGTGCCCTCCGACGAAGAGGGCGATCAAAACCTGCTCGATCACTTCTTCCTGGCCCACGATCACATCGCGCACCTGCTTGAGAATTTCTTCGCGCACCCCGTGGAAGCGCTCGATGCGCTGCTGCAGTTGTGCCGCATCCTGGTTCAATCCTGCAAAAGATCCCATGTATTCCCCTTCTCGTCAGTTCGGTTTTACGGGCGTTTTCTGCAACTCCAGCAGCAACTTCTGCGCTGGTCGGTAGCCGGGAGCGGTTTCCAGCGCTCCCAGCACACTGTCTTCGGCCTTGTCCATCTGTCCCGCGGCAAAGTAAGCCTGGGCCAGGTCAAACTGCGCGCCCGCCTTGTCCACGGGGTTCGACACCGCAAGTACGTTGTATTCGCGGATTGCACCATCGTACTGTTTCTGCGCATACAGCAAATCGCCAAGTCGCCGATGCAGGTCCTCATCCTTGACCGGGTATATATAGTTGATCCGCTCGAGGGTCGCCTCCGCCTCTGCCGGTTGTCCAGCGGCTTCTTCCAGCGTTGCCAGGTGTTTTAAATCATCCGGCATCTGGCCGCCCTCATGTTCATACGCGGTCAGAATCGCGGTCTCCGACTTGGCATCGCCCCGTGCCTGGTCCGCCTCGGCCATCAGCTCGTAGGCGTTTGCATCGTCCACATACTCGGGATACATCGCGATGACCGCGGGCCCCTGCTGCAGCACGGTGTCGTACTGCTTCTGCTCCGCCGCGGTAACCAGCGCCTTCAGCTTGTCCTTCCATTCGTCGAAGTGCGCGGCCTCCGTGCCATACTTCTGGTTGATCCATGCCAGATATTGCTGATCGAACTGCTCCGTCGATATACCGAGATTCTGCTGGATCGCCTGCGTTGTGGTCTGCAGTCGCGCAAAGGAGTGCACCATATCCAGCAGCTTGTCTTCGCTCCACTTCGTCTCAATAAAGTCGCAGATGGTGCCCGCCTGGAAGTAAGAGACGATCACCTGCGACGGATACTGTGGAATGACAAAGCCGCGATCGAGATCGGCCACCGGCAGCAGCTTCTTGTCGCGGATCGCGATCAGCACTTCGGGGGTCGCGCGGTAGCTCCACTCAGGCGAGCGCTTGCCCTCCTCATGCACGGCCAGTCCCTCCGTAAACCAGCGCGGCACGCGATGATTGGTGGCCGTAAGGATGAAAACGTGGCTCATCTCATGCCATAGCGTGGAACCCCAGTTGAAGTCGCCCGGCTTGCGCGCGGATGGACTGTCCATCGCAATCACTTCGCCGAAGGTTACGCCCAGAGCGCCCAGGCCGGGCATGCCCGTGGTGCGCACCGCGAAGTCCTCGTGGTTGGGATACACCTCAACCTGCACCGGGCCGGGAAGCGTCATGCGGTACTTCTTTTCGTAGGTTGCGATGATCGTATGCAGCTCCGCCTGCATGTAGGGAAGCAGTTGCCCGGCTTCTGCCTTGTCCAATTTAATGATCGTCGTTGGGTCGCTGAAGGTGTCGTAGTTTTTATAGCTGTCCAGCAATTTCAGGCTGTTGACTGTCCCCGCATCGCGATAGTCATTGTTGTAACTCAGTTCCAGTTCCGTGTACGGTTCATCTTCCTTGCCCAGCCGCATGAGGTCGATGCCCAACTCCGAATGCGCAACCCACAGGCGCGGCTCAACCTCAATCGCCTTGCGATAGTACGTGACCGCATCTTCGTACCGGTAGTGCAGTTCGAGCTGACGTGCGATGTGGACGTATGCCTCTCCGTAGCCGGGGTTGATCGCATGGATCTTGGCCAGCCAGGCATCGGGAGGGCGGTCGGCGATCAGCTCGACCGCGGCGTGTGTTGCCATCGCGTCCAGCGCATCGTCCTCCAGCGCGATGGCCTTGTCCGCCTCGGCCACGGCCGTATCGGTATCGTCATTGGTCAGCTCAAGATCGGCCAGCAACTCATGGGCTTCGGCCAGCTTTGGGTCCAGCGCGATCGCCTTCGCCGCATACTCCCCGGCTTTGCTGTCGAATCCATCCGCGGATACGGTGGCCAGCCCAACATAAGCTTCGGCGTTCGACGGGTCCTTCGCCAGCGCTTCCTGGAAGAGGCTGGCCGCATCGGTATCGTTGAAGCGCTCGTGCAACAACATCCCATAGCGCACACTCCATATCGCCAGGCTCTTCGGCTGCTTTAGAGCAATTTCAAACTGTTGCTTCGCCTGCTCCCACTCTTCCAGACCCCAGAAGCCTTCCGCGCGATTGTAGGCATCGCCGCTTTGCGTCAGGCCATCGAAGCAGGAAACCGCCTGGGTGGCATGGCCATGCTTGCGCAATGCCCAGCAATCCGCGGGCACGGCTGCGTGCGCCGCCAGGCTGCCTGCCATCAGGAGTGCCAGAATGGGGACCGCGCGCTTCATTTGTCCATCTCTTCCTGCACCTTGGCCAGCTCCACCAGCGCGTCGGTCAATTGTTTTTTGTAGTCCGCGGGATCCATGGCGGCTTTCTGGTACTTCAGCATGTCGATCTGTTGCTCCAGATCGTCCTTCTTCGCCAGCAACGCTCGCTTGGCCGGATCGTTGGCCGCCATCTGGCTTGTGCCCAGGCGTAGCAGGGTGAAGTTGGACAGCAGCATGCCTTGCCCGTTTCCCGCCTCGCGCACCGGTTCTCCCGATCCCGTATCGTTGAACACCGCGTGCTCGGTGGCAAGCCGCTTCTGCGAATCGTAAAACTCCGCCGTCTTCTTGGCGGCGTAGGTATAGGCCTCCATGGCGCTGATGGACTCGCTCTTGTCGGTATCGGCGGATGGGTCCTGGAACGCTTCAACCCAGAAGCGCGCAAATACCGTCGCGTTTTTTTCCGTGCCGGTTTTCGTGGCCGCGATCACGGCCCGTCCCGGCCGCTCCAGCGCCTGCACCGCTCCGCCGCTGGCGCTGGTTGTGTCCACCACTAGCTGGCGTCGGGCGGCGATGCGGTTGCACATCGAGGCAATCTCCGACGCGCTCACGTCCAACCCCACCAGGTTGAACTTGTACTCGACGCCGTCAAAGGTTCCGTGCCCGATCAGAATAAGCACGAAATCGTCTTCCGCTTTGGCGTCGCGCGCCACCCCGCCCAGCGTCTCTCGCAAGTGCGCGGCCGTGGCCTGTGCTCCGGTCAGTGTAGTGACGTGAACTGTGCCCTCCGCGGACTTGTATATCTTGTCCAGATCGTTTGCCGCCGCCGTGAAGCGCTGCACATAATCCGGTTCGCCGCCCAGTCCGGCCACTATGACGTAATAAGTAGCGGCGCGCGCATGCAGCGTGATGGTGCATAGCATCGTCAGCAACAGAACTCGTTTCATAGCACACCCCACTTGCGGCGCAGCAACCACTCGGCAATCGGCAGCCCAAGCAACAGAAGGAAGACGATCGGCATGTCCCACAGTTCTTTGGTGTTGCGAACGGAAATGCCTGCCTCGGAGAAGGAGATGTCCCGCGGCAGGTCTTTCAACTCGGAGGGCTTCCAATATCGCCCGCCGGTTGCCGATGCCAGTTGCTCCAGCAGGTGCCGGTTCTGCTCGGTATGGAAGTTTTCCGCGGCCCCGTCTTCGCGTTGAAAGGTCAGTGTGCTGCGTCCCAGTTCCTGGGCCGTACTGCCCGCCGACTCCGCCGTCACCTCGGCCAGATAGGGGCCTTGCTTCTCCGCGGTCCACTCGGCTTGATATTGACCAGGCGTGTCCTGCGATGGCGTCATGTCCAGCATTGCATTCAAGCCCTCTGGCCCAACGATGTGCGCCGTGACATGTGCGTCTGCCGCCGGTTGAAACTGCCGGTCACGCACCTGCGCCGTCAACTGCACCTGTCCCTCATCCATCAGCACCCGGGTCGGCATCGTGGCGCTCACCGGACCGGGTGACTCCGCCACCAGCCAGCGCAGAAGCTGTTGCCAGAACAGATCGTGCGAAGGATCGCCCAGAGCTTCGCTCATCTGCCAGCGCCATGTACCGCCTGTCGCCATGATGGCTGTGCGGCCGTGGCCGTAACTCTGGGTGATCAGCAGTGGCAGTGTGCGGCGTCCTACCGTCAGATCGGCCAGCACCGTGGCCCCGGGCTTGGGCGTGCCCGCGTCCTCATAGTCGGCCAGATAGGTCAGCTTCTTCCAGCGCTCCGCGTTCTTCTCCGGATCGTCGAGCAGGCGCGTGACAGGCGAGTCCATCCCTTCCGCCGTCAGCTCCACCGTGGCGGAGTTGCGAACAAAATTGTGGGTCCCCGACGGCAGAAAGGTCGGCAGCAGATCGTTCAGGCTGGATGCCGCCCAGCCCCCATCGCTCAGCGACGATTGCCCGCCCAGAAAGAGGACGCCGCCTCCGCGCCGATCGACATACTCACGCAGCATCTCCTGTTGCAGCGGCGTGAAATAATCGGCCGAAACAGAGCCGATAATGATGCCTGCATAACCGAACAGGTCCTCCGGCCGTACTGGAAAGCCGTCAGCCAGCTCGTTGGGATCAGTGAGGCCCTGCCGGTAGATCTTGTTTTCGCTGGTGCGCAGCATGGACACCAGCTGCACCGTCGGATCGTCTTCTTCCGCGCGCCGGATGAACTTGTACTCCCAGCGCGGCTCGCCTTCCACATATAAAATCTTTCGCTTGGCGTCGCTCACCAGGATGGGCCGTGTCACAGCATTGTTGGTTAGATTTTCTTCTCCCGCCAGCGGTTCGATGCTAAACGTCAGGGTCCTCGCGCCCGCGTCGCCTACGGGAAAGAACAGCGGCTCGGTCTGGATGCGCCCGTCCGGCGCCAATGTGATCTCGCGGTCCGCCACTGTCTTGTCTCCGTTGCGTACAGTCAGCGTCGCCTTCTGGCCTGCATAGCCGTGCTGCATCAGGCTTACAGTCGTGACAATGCGCGCATTGGCGGTCGCGGTCGCCGCAACGCTGACGTCTTCCATCTCTACATCATGCTCGGGCTGCTCTTTGCCGAAGCCCACCGTATGCACCGGTATCTGGCGGTTGCGCAGCGCCTGCAGGGTATCCATGCCGATCCCCGAGCCGCCCATCCCCGTCGTATTTTCACCGCCGTCGCTCAGCAGCAGGATCGCTCCCACCGGCAGGTCCGATGTCTCCGTTAGCAGTTGCTTCAGGCTATCGCTGATGTGGGTGGACGCTTCGTCCGGCGCAATTCCCTTTGTCTCATCCACCCGCTTCAGTTCGCCGCCAAGCCGGTAGATGCGCGTCTGGAATCGCTTATTCAACCCGGCCAGTACGCTGCCCTCCAGCGCCGCCAGCGCCGCGGCTTCGCGAGTCTTGCCATCGCTGTCCGCGATACTCATGCTGCGCGAGTTGTCCACCACCACGGCAATGATGTTCTGCTGCGAGCTCAGCTCCGACACCAGCATCGCCGGCTGCCAAAGAAGCAGCAGCACCAGCGCAACCAGCACCGTCTGTGTTCCCCAAATCACCACAGCCTGCCAGCCTCGCAGTTTGGCCGCGTCTTTGCGCAGCCTCCAACGGATCAGCAGCCCCAGCCCTGCGGCGCAGACCACAATCAGCACCAGCAGCAGCCACGCTGGCCACGCGCCGAGCAGCACGAACCGTCCCTTGGTAAAGACCGGACTCGGGTACTTGAAAAAAAACTGAAACATGCGTGTTTCCAGTCATGAATGCACTGCTGCGGTGGCTTGTACAACGTTGAAGTCGTCTCGGGAGGTTGGAGGCGAGACTAATGAGTCATCCCGTAAATGATGTAATCCAGCCCTACGCGGAAGGCCATGGATGCGAAGGTCTCCGGGTACTGCGGGTCATCGGCCCACTCCCAGGCGTCGCCCAGGTGCATGTTGTGGCAGATGGCGACGATGATCCGGCCCTTGTCGTCGCGGATGGCGCGCCACTTTGGCTGATAGCCATCCTTCTCGTAGGTACGGCCGCTTCTCACGTACTGTTCTCCGGGAATCTGCATCTTGTCGTCAATGTCATAGAGAGTGTGAAATATCTCGTCGCCGCTCTGCAGGTCCTCCACGGGTCGGTCCGGCAGCACCTGGCGCATGCCGTTCATGAAGTTCTCCCAATCTTCCGTGCCATGGAAGTCGTCCACCATCAGGAAGCCGCCCTTCATCAGGTACTCGCGCAACCGCTTCGCCTCGTCGTCGGTGAACGTCCAGGTCTGCACCTGGACCGCGTAAACCCAGGGATAGTTGAATATCTCGTCGGAATCGAGCGTTACCACCTGCTCCGTCGAGCGTCCATCGATACGGGTCAGCCGGTGCATGGCAATCAGAAACTGGCGGTCGGCCTTGGGGTAGTCGCGCGACCAGGAGTTGAATCCCCCCCCCCTGCCATAGCCGCCGCCATAGCCGCCGTACCCGCCGCCAAAGCTCGCCATATTGGCGCTGTAGGCCAGTCGCGACCAGTAGAACTCCGCCTTCACGTTACTTGGCGAGTCGTCGTTACCGAAGCCGAAATCCGCAATCCGCTGGAACGCCCATAGCCCCGCGGAGCAGGTTGCAAGCGCAACGGTCACAAGTGCAACCCGAAAGAACTTCATACTGGACCTCCGCGGAGGGACGTGTGCGAGAGAATAGAGTTGAAAAACACTTGCCGTTCAAATGATTAGACGAGAATAACCCATAGTTGGTCGCAGTGGCTTCAGCGGCCCCGGCCCTCACCCTTGTCCCGGCCCTCTGGCGCGTGAGACGATGCAGGCATACGCGTTCCGGGGAAGGGACAAGACAGTGAAAAGGCGCGATCTCCTCAAACTCGGAGGCATGGCCCTGGCACAGGCCGCGGCACCAACGCTACCGCTCCTGGCGCAGGACGGCATGGCAATGCCGCCTGCTGCCCCGGCGCCGCTCACTCAGGCGGATTACACCCTCCGCATTGCTCCTGTCACAGTCGAACTCGCCCCCGACCGCATCCTGTCCACCATCGGCTATAACGGCACCTCTCCCGGCCCTGTTCTCCGCATGAAGGAAGGCAAGCCGGTCACTGTCGATATCATCAACGATACCGACACCCCTGAACTCGTCCACTGGCATGGCATGCTTATTCCTCCCGATGTGGATGGCGCGGAGGAGGAGGGGTCTCCCTTCGTTCCGCCCCACGGCCACCGCCGCATTCAACTCACTCCAGGCCCCGCTGGAAGCCGCTGGTACCACACCCATGTCATGGCGATGGACGACCTGCACAAGGGCGCCTATACAGGCCAATTCGGCTTCGTCTATGTCGACAGCGCCAACGATCCCGGCCATTACGACCAGGAACTCTTCCTTGCCCTGCGCGACTGGGAGCCGTTCTTCTCCGGCCAGATGGTCGATATGGACGAAGAGGACGATCCCACCGCCCCTCAGCCCGAGCGTCCCGCTGTCCTCAACACGGCGCCTAACGGGCTCGAGGTCAACTCCAACACCTATTCCATTAACGGTAAGGCCCTTGGCGCGGGCGAACCGATACGCGTCTCGGCGGGCCAGCGTGTCCTATTCCACTTCCTCAATGCCAGCGCCATCGAGAACCGCCGCATCGCGCTCGGAGGCCACAAGTTCCAGGTCACCGCCCTGGACGGCAATCCTGTTCCGAATCCGGCTCTCGTTGAGACACTCTTCCTCGGCGCTGGGGAACGAATCTGCGCCATCGTTGAGATGAACAACCCAGGCATCTGGATCCTCGGCGCACCCGAAGACGACATTCGCAACGCAGGCCTCGGCGTCATCGTCGAGTACGCCAACCAGCACAAGCAGCCGCTGTGGATCAAACCCGCCTCACTCATCTATGACTGCACCGTCTTCGGCAACAAGCCTGGCGTTGCGACCCCATCTTCGCAGCAGGTCGAGCCTATCGACATGATCTTCGAGAAGGTCCCAGGCGGCGTCGGAAAGTTCAACATCTTCCTCGTCAACGGCAAGCCCTACCCGCACGCCAACGAGTTCGTCCTGCAGGAAGGCCAGCGCTACCGCATCACCTTCCGCAACCGCACCGATGACGCCCACCCCCTGCACCTGCACCGCCACATCTGGGAGATCGTCGACCTCAACGGCAAGCCCACCTCCGGCGTGTTTAAAGATACTGTCGTCGTCCCCTTTTACGGTCGCGCCACCGTGGAATTTACCGCCAATCAGCCCGGCCTCGCACTCTTCCACTGCCACATCCAACAGCACATGGATTACGGCTTCAAGGCCCTCTTTCGCACCTCCTGATGCGCCTTTGGCAGAAGCCAGGCTCTCAGGTCCAGCGCGGAGCCAGCGGGAAGCCGAACCGGCGTCATGGAGACGCGGCCTCTAATCCTCGTCCTGGCCACCCGGAAAGCGCGTGCCGGTGCCCACGAAACTCGGCGTGTAGACGCCACCCGATACTGTCTCTTTGACCGTACGCCGGTGCTCGGTATCGCCGACATAGACATTCCCGTGGCTATCCACCGCTACGCTCTCCGGCAGCATGAAGCCGATGCCTACCGATCTCTCGATGAGGTTGCCTCCAGTTAGCGTCTCCTTCAGTACGCGGTTGTTGCTTGTGTCGGCGATGTACACGTTGCCGCTGTCATCCACCGCCGCGCCGCGCGGTGCATTCAAGTCGCTGTCCACCACGATGCTCTGCTCATAGCTCCCCTCAGCCGGCGTCAGCTTCAATACTCGGTCATGATTGCTGTCGACCAGGTAAACATTGCCGCTACCGTCTACCGCCAATCCAGTGGGATACGACAAGCCGCTGTCCAGGATGACGCTCTGCGTGTAGGCGCCACCAGTCAGCGTCTCCTTCAGCACACGGCTATTCCCGGTATCGGCGATGTACACATTCCCGTTGCCATCCACCGCAACTCCATAGGGATATTCCATGTCGCAGCCGATCATGCTCTGGGTATAGCTGCTTCCCTTCGGAGTCTCCTTCAGCACATGGTTGTTGCCGCTGTCGGCGATGTAGACGTTGCCGCTGCCATCCACCGCAACTCCAGAGGAGTTGGACAGATCGCATCACACCACGATGCTCTGCTTGTAGCTGTCCCCCGACGGCGTCTCCTTCAGCACACGGTTGTTGTAGCTATCGTCGATGTACACGTTGCCGCTGCCATCTACCGCAATGGCATAGGGAGAATAAAAGCCATCGTCCGCCGTATCATCTTTCCCTTTCGGTGCGGTCGTCTGGCAAGCCAGTGACTGACTGTAGGCCAGCAGCAGGACCAGACTCGCCCCCATGAGCCAACGGGCTGCCTGTTTGCATCGCGAAGGGCTGGAGCCATTCCTCTTGCCGGGTTCAGCTTCAGGGATTCTCCTCAACCAGAAACTCAACTGGCGCGGAGAGTTGCTCTTCATGGCGGAAACCTCCCGGGAAGAAGGCGGCCAAACGGTGACATTCGATCGCTTGCATCACACAGACAAGACTTCGGAACAGACTCTTCCATTGCCTCATCTCATCGTGCTCCGTATTCTTCTCCTCTTAGCATGTGGCTTGTGCGGATCGCAGTATGTGACCCAAATCACAGCCCGCAATCTTCAAAACAAGCCCCCGCCATCGCTCGAAGAGAGATCGGAGATTCAAATCCAGTATGGAATGGAATGGTAGGCACGAGGAGACTCGAACTCCTGACCTCTACCGTGTCAAGGTAGCGCTCTAACCAACTGAGCTACGCGCCTGCAGCCAGCCCGGGCGGGCGGCGGTTGCAACTTATTCAGTCTAAATTGCTGGGCGTGTCAGCGCAAACAGCGGAGAAAAGCACATCACGCCCCATCCTGTTCCGCAGTAAGCAGAAAAATGCACTACGATGGACGTGCCCTCAATCCATGAATTTCTTGCGTCAGTTCCGCGCCGCTCCCAATCTGCTCACGCTGTTGCGCCTCTTCATCATCCCGTTTCTGGTCATCGCCATCCTAGACGGGCGGCACGCGCTGGCATTTGCTCTGTTCGTGTTGGCAGGTTTCAGCGACGGCCTGGATGGGATGGCGGCGCGCATGACCAAGCAGTACACGGCGCTCGGCCTTTATCTCGATCCCATCGCCGACAAGCTGCTCCTCAGCACGCTCTTCGTAGTGCTCACCCACATGAATCTGGTGCCGCGCTACGTCACCGTGCTGGTCCTCAGCCGCGACCTGGGAATCCTGCTGATCGCGACCCTGCTGTTTGCCACCGGAACGCTGCGCGACTTCCGCCCCAGCCTGCTGGGCAAGCTCAACACGCTGGTGCAGATCGTTGGCCTCACCGTGGTGCTGGTGGAACAGGTGTGGCCCTCGATGGACGCGTTGATGCTGCGCGTCTGGCTCCTGCGATCGATCGCCTGGCTCGCGCCCATCTCCGCGGCGCAGTATGCGTGGATTGTGGTCCGTAGGATCAGCGCGCCCGAGCCAGCCACCAACTAATGCATCCCCTGCCGCGAAGCATGGCTCCTGTTTCAGGCTTTGTCGCCGGACGCGAGACTGTCGGCAGACAGCCCCTCTTCATTGACCTCATTGAGGATGTCGGAGAACTCCGCCGCGTCGAAGACCTCGCCGCACAGTTGGCACACAACAAATTCAGCGTCCTCCTCGCGGGCGACAACGCGGACCTGCGGATGTTTGCATGATGCCGGCATAGGGGGAGGTATCTTAGGCTATTAGAAAATCTTGCCTTTGCTCAAACCTCTTGTCAATCGGGAATTCAAATTTTGTCCTGCCACAATAGTAGTGTCCCCGGTTTGAAGCCATGTGAATCTCCCCCAGGATTGGGACGCCGGCACCTGGTCCCAGCAATCGCTGCCTCGCTCTTGCTGAAGACTTGCAACCGGACCTCATCCGCCGTACACTAAATAGGACCAATACGGTCGGATTGGTGCTGGCAGACCAACTCCTGCCGTTTCGGCCTGCATCGCAGAATCCGGCGAGAGAGGGACCCAATGCTTCGTTTGACCAAAAAAGCGGATTACGGGCTGATGGCACTCAAGTATCTGGCCGAGCAACCAGGCAGCTCGTCTGCCGCCGGAGCAGGGAGCCCGGTCGCTCAAAGCGCCAAGGACATCGCCCAGGCCTACCACATCCCTCCGCCGCTACTGGCCAAAATTTTGCAGACGCTGGCGCGCGCCGGACTGCTGGTCTCCCACGCCGGAACCAATGGAGGCTACGCGCTGGCGAGGCCAGCCTCGAAGATCTCGGCCTTTGAGGTGATCCGCGCCATCGATGGGCCGCTCTTCATCACCAGCTGCATCACCATCCACGGATCATGCGACCTTGCCGGCCACTGCACGATCAAAGAACCACTGGGTAAGGTGAACGACAGCATCAAGGACCTGCTCAGCAACATCCGCATCAGCGACCTTACCGAGACGGCGGAAGCTACGCGCGGCGACGAAGCCGTTACACCGGGCCGCAAACTGGTCAGCATCCTGGCCTGATTCGCCGGCGTTTTTGATAGGGACAGGCTTTAGCCCGTCCGTGAGCGTCATAAAAATTTGGGGCTTTAGCCCTGAGGGAATTTGAACCACAGAGGAGCAACGCAATGAGTCTTCAGAATGGGAACAGCCAGAACGGGAATGGGATCGGCCACAACAGTGCGGTCCCGGGCACCAACAGCACAGGGGTTGTCATCACCCACTCGGAAACCCCGCTGCCCGAGGGGGTGCATCTTCCCCTCTATATGGACAACCACGCCACTACGCCGCTCGATCCCCGCGTGCTCGAAGCCATGATGCCCTACTTCACCGGCAAGTTCGGCAACGCCGCCAGCCGCAACCACCAGTTCGGCTGGGAGGCGGAGAAGGCCGTCGACATCGCCCGCGAGCAGGTCGCCAAGCTCATCGGCGCCACCTCCAAGGAGATCATCTTCACCTCCGGCGCCACCGAGAGCGACAACCTCGCCATCAAGGGCATCGCCGAGATGTACCGCGAACGCGGCAACCACATCATCACCCAGGTCACCGAGCACAAGGCCGTCCTGGACACCTGCAAGAAGCTGGAGAAGATGGGCTACCGCGTCACCTATCTGCCCGTGCTGGCCGACGGCCTCATCGATCTCGACGACCTCCGCCGCGCCATCGTCACCGAGGGCCCCGAAAAGACCATTCTCGTCTCCATCATGTACGCCAACAACGAAATCGGCGTCGTCCAACCCATCCGCGAGATCGGTAAGATCTGCCACGAGAAGGGTGTCCTCTTCCACACCGACGCCGTCCAGGCGGTCGGCAAGATTCCCGTCGATGTGCAGGCCGATAACATCGATGTCCTCTCCATCTCGGCGCACAAGCTATACGGCCCCAAGGGTGTTGGCGCACTCTACGTCCGCCGTCGCAACCCCCGCGTTCAGATCACCGAGCAGATCAACGGCGGCGGCCACGAGCGTGGTATGCGCTCCGGCACCCTCAACGTCCCTGGCATCGTTGGCATGGGCGCAGCCTGTGAGATCGCTAGGACCGAGATGGCAGCCGAGGCTGCTCGCGAACTCGAACTCCGCGACTACCTCAAGAAAAAGCTGGAGACCGCCCTCGACTACACCCAGGTCAACGGCAATATGGAGCACCACCTGCCCGGCAACCTCAACATGAGCTTCGTCTACGTCGAGGGCGAGTCGCTCCTCATGGGTATCAACGACATCGCCGTCAGCTCCGGCTCAGCCTGCACCTCGGCCACGCTCGAGCCCAGCTACGTCCTCAAGGCCCTCGGCCTGGGCGACGAGATCGCCCACAGCTCCATCCGCTTCGGCCTCGGCCGCTTCAATACCAAAGCCGAAGTCGACTATGTCGCCGACAAGATCATCGACGTGGTGCGTAAGCTGCGCGAGCTTAGCCCGCTCTACGAGATGGTGCTGGATGGTATCGACCTCACCAAGATCGAATGGGCCGCGCACTGAATTACAGCGCCAACGGCGCGCAACATACCAGCCTAGGCCGTAGGCCTGGGTTGGGGGCAGCAAGAAAGAACCAGAGGGCTGTAAGCCCGACATATATTTCTAGAAATAGCGTGGGGCTTTAGCCCCTGAGGTCAAAGTCAAAGATGCACCCAAAGGTATAGAAAATCATCTAACAAATAGCCGCGAACGAGGAGAAAACATCATGGCATACAGCGACAAGGTAGTAGATCACTACGAGAATCCCCGCAACGTCGGCACACTGGACAAGTCGTCCGACAGTGTCGGCACCGGACTGGTCGGCGCGCCGGAGTGCGGCGATGTTATGCGTCTGCAGATCCGAGTCAACCCCCAGACCCAGGTCATCGAGGACGCCAAGTTCAAGACCTTTGGCTGCGGCTCGGCCATCGCCAGCTCGTCGCTGGCCACCGAGTGGGTCAAGGGCCGCACCGTCAGCGAGGCGCTCACCATCACCAACACCGACATCGTCAAGGAGCTCGCCCTGCCGCCGGTCAAGATCCACTGCTCGGTCCTCGCCGAAGACGCCATCCGCGCCGCCATCGGCGACTGGAAGAAGAAGAACGGCGTGGCGGAAGAGGCCCCCGTCGCAGTCGGGGCAGCCAACTAAGCAGCCGGCTTGCGGCAGCGCCTTCCTGTGCGACAAGCCTCGCGCTGAAGGCGCGATCTATACCAGCCTGGGGCAACGCCCCAGGTTAGGGTGCCGTAAAAGAACAGAGGGCTGTAGGCCCGACCTATAGCCGCACAGAAAGCCGCACGAAATGTCCATGGTCACCCTCCAAACCGAAACCCCCACCGGAGCAGCGGCCGCGCCGCCGGCGGCTCACGCACCAACTCCGCCCGCGATTACAGCGGATGGCGAACCCTCGGGTTCCAAGGGCATTCAAGTCACTGCGCGAGCGCTGAAGCGCATCCGCGTCGCCATGGCAAAGGAGAACATATCGCCCGCCGCGGGCGGTCTGCGCGTCGGCATCACCGGAGGCGGCTGCTCCGGCCTCAGCTACAACATCCGCTTCGACTCGCACCCCCGCGAGCGCGACCGTATCTTCTCCTTCTCGCAGACGCATCTCGACCCAACGCTCACGGATGCGCCGTCGATCCGCATCTTCGTTGACCCCAAGAGCTTCATCTACCTCAGCGGCATGGTCCTCGACTACGAAGAGACCCTCATGCGCCAGGCCTTCAATTTCATCAACCCCCACTCCACCAAATCCTGCGGCTGCGGCTCATCTTTCTCTACATAGATATTTAGTAAATTACTAAAAATCTTCTTGACATTAGCCTCTCACTGTTCTAGATTCACTCCAGACGGCTTGGAGAGGTGTTTCTTATGAGATTCGACTGTCAAGGTTGCGGCAAACATTCAGCGCTTTGCTCCATTCAAAACCGACGAATTACTCGCCTGCGGCACCATGACCTATGCTTTCGGTGCTACAGATCCTTGCGGAGTTCATTCTTGGCTGATTCGCTTGGCATGAGAGGTGCCCGATGAGCCTAACTACATCCCCAAACCCAACCGAGCAACTCCCCGACAACGCCGATCTCACTGTCGCCGATGCGGTCTGGATCGCCACAGCTGTGCTTCAACATAGAGCCGGAGACGATCGCTCCTTCCCAACCGAAACAATTGTGCAATCGGCAGTGAATCTTCGCCTGACGAAAGGTGCTTTCAAGAGTATCTGGCAGCACGTCAATCAACATTGTGTTGCCAACCGCAAGCGCCAGCCGAATCGTGCTTGCATTCTCTTCGCAACCGGAAATGGCGACCGGCGCCTGTATCGCAATGGAGATCGCATTGATCCTGAACGGTCGGGTGGACGAACCCACCCTGACTGGGACAAGCTACCGGCGGAATACGCGTACCTTCGACAGTGGTACGAGACCTTGTGGAACAAACCCTCGGAGCACACCCAGGTGATTGACCCATTGCTCGAACTCGCAGGCACCGGCGCAGGTATGTGGGGCACCGGCTCAGCCGACGATTATGTGAACTCGCTCCGATCTGGTTGGGAGGCATCCCGTTGAGCCGCGTTTTTTGGGATACCAACCTCTTCGTCTATCTGTTCGAGGGAGGGCAGCCATTTTCCCAGCAAGTTCGCACACTGCGCACTCGCATGTTGGAACGCCGCGACGAACTGCTCACATCGACGATGACCCTCGGAGAGGTACAGGTTGGCCCATGCCGATCAGGAAATCCGGCGTTGGCCGCAAAATATCGCGACGCAATACTTCAAACTGGCACCATAATTCCCTTCGACGTCAAGGCCGCGGATATCTATGCGCGATTGAGGGAAGACAAGAGCATCAAGCCCCCAGACGCAATCCAGCTTAGTTGTGCAGCCGCAGCAAACGTCGAGCTTTTCATCACCAACGATCACGCACTCCAGCGTCTCAATGTCCCAGGTATTCACTTCATCGCAGCACTGGACAAAAATCCACTCAGCTAAATCGGTCATCCAATGCAATCCATGAGCAACGACGAACACCCCACCTACTTCGCCATCTTCTCCCTCCCAGCGCATCTGGTCATCGACCTCGCCGCGCTGGAGAAGAGCTTTTACGCCCTCAGCCGCAAGCTGCATCCCGACCGCTTCGCCTCCAAATCGCCCGAAGCCCAGGCCGCGGCCCTCGCCGAAAGCTCTCGCCTCAACGATGCCTACCGCACCCTGAAGGACCCCGTCGCGCGCACCGAATACCTCCTCAAGATGGAAGGCATCGAGCTGGAGGAGCAGTCGAAGTCTGCCACCGAGGCCGCGCGAGCCAGCGGCACAGCCAAGAAGCAGATCGTCCCCGAAGACATGCTGGAAGAGGCCTTTGAACTGAACATGCAGCTTGAAGAGATGCGTATGGCAAAAAAAATAGGAGAGGACGACCCGCAGTTGCGCAGCGATCTGCTCGCCGCCAAATCCGGCTTCGACGCCAGAATGTCCGCCACGCAGGCCGAACTGGAATCCCTGTGGGCAAAGTGGGACGCCGCACTCGACTCCAAGGACGCGCCCGCAAAGCTGGCCATTCGTGACGCCATGGTCGCCCTGCTCAACCGGCGCAGCTATCTGCGCAATCTGGTCCGCGATGTAAACGAAGCCCTGGAATCCTGAAGCTCATCCCTTTGGTGTAACGCAAAAAGGGAAGGCCGCATGGCCTCCCCCCTTTGCTATATGCGTATCCAGGCTAAATCCATATCCAGGCTAAACCGTATAACTTAATGCCCAGCTTCCACCTGCGGCGTAATCAGTCCGATGTTGTCCACATCCGCCTGATGGCCAAAGTCGATCACCTCCGCAACCTTACTGAAGTCAAGGTCCGGATCGCCTTTGACAAACATCACCTTCTCCTGGCGAGTGGCGAATATCTCTGCCAGCTTGGGCTCAATCTCAGACTTGTTGAAGGCCGTCTCATTGATCTTGTACGAAGGCTCCCCAGCACCGTTCGCCAGCACCTGAACAACGATCGTCTGCTCAGGCGGCGGCGCCGACTTGTCCTTCGGTGGCTGCGGAATCAGCGTGTTCAGCCCCTTCGGCGTCACCGGTACGATCACCATAAAGATAATCAGTAGCACCAGCAGAACGTCAATCAGCGGCGTAACGTTGATCTCCGACATCGCATGCCCTGTACCACCACCACCGCCCATTCCCATAGCAATCTCCTTAGACCTTCTGTTGCGATCGGCCGTTCTCTCACGGCCGCCCGGCACTGCGCCGGCTGGTACTGCTTACTTCTGCACTGGCTCGTCCGAATCGCGCTTCTCCGTGATCATGCCAAGCTCACTGACTCCAGCCGTCCGGATGTCGTCGATGACATCCATTACCTTGCCGTATTTGGCGCGTACATCCGCCCGCAGGTAGACTTCCTTGTCGGTCTTGTTCTCCAGCTTGGCGGCGATCTTTGGCCCCAGTTGGTCGGGGGTTACCTGGTCTGCGCCAAGGAACGCCTTACCGTCGCGCGTCACCGCAACGGTGATCGCGTCTTCCTTGTTTGCGTTCTCCATGATGATCGCAGCCGTCGCTGTCGGCAGCGTGACGTTGACCTTGTTGTTCAGCATCGGCGTAATGACCATGAAGATGATCAGCAGCACCAGCATCACATCCACCATCGGCGTCACGTTGATGTTGGAGTTGACCTTTTTACCTTCGTCGCGTTTGTTGATACCCATAATGGTTTGTCCGTTCGCTCGTTGATGGGCTGTGCCGTGCTTGCCGTCAGCCGCTCACCGGTTGAAGAGGCTTCGGAGGCCGTTCGCTTGCCGGCCTCCGAGGGCCATGCTATCCCGTGTGGTCCCGCTGTTTCCCTGCCCATGCCAGGCAGAGAGCCCTTCTTACCGGTGGCTCTGCTTGATAAAGTAGTCAACCAGTTCGCTCGAGCTGTTATCCATCTCGACGTCGAACGCCTCCACCTTGTTGGTGAAGTAGTTGAACGTCATGACGGCGGGGATGGCGACAAAGAGTCCGAACGCCGTGGTGACCAGGGCCTCCGAGATACCTCCGGCGACCGCGCCGATACCCGAGGTCTTCTGGGTGGCAATGGCCTGGAAGGCGTTAAGGATTCCGATCACGGTGCCCAGCAGCCCGATGAACGGCGCCGTGGAACCGATGGTCGCCAGTCCGCCCAGGCCGCGCTTCAGCTTGGCGTGAACAATGGCTTCGGAACGTTCCAGAGCGCGCTGCGAGCTTTCCACCTGCTCCTCGGTGATGGTGCCGCCCGAACCGAAGCTGCGGAACTCCTGCAGGCCCGCGGTCACCACCTCGGCAAGATGAGACTTCTTGCTGCGGTCGCCAAGCTTGATCGCCTCATCCAGGCGGCCATCCTTCAGCGCGCCCGCAACCTTCGGCGCAAATTCACGCGACTGCTTTTTTGCTGCGTTGAAGTACAGCCACCGGTCGATCATGACCGCCAACGACCAGATCGACATGATGAACAGGATGATCGCGATGACGCGCGCCGGCCATCCCATGTTGGAGATCAGACCGCCGATGCTGAAGCTGACCGTCGGGGCCTCGCCTTGAAACCACATGGCGAGAGTCGCGGGTACGTGAGCGAAGTTTGCGAGATAAGCGAGAATCACTGGAATCTTTCCTCCTGATTTCTATACAACATTTGGACTCGGTCGATCTAAAAACCTGATCTGCTACAAGAAACCTGATCTGCTACAAGCCGGACACACACTCTCAATCTTCCGGCTCTGCATCTAAAACGTGAACTGCTTGAAACCAACCTCTGCTGGAACTGCTCCGGCTATCCGCCGCCGAAGGTAAAGTTGACTGTAATGCTGGTCTCCACCTCAACGGGTTCCCCGTTCAGTAGATACGGTTTATAGCGCCAGCGGCTGACCGCATCCCGGGCGGCGTTCACCAGCATTCCGTTGCCGCTCATAACCGACAGGTTCTCGATCGTGCCATCTTTCGAGATGATGGCATGAAGGATGACTGCTCCCTGAACGTGTGCCGCCTTGGCAATCGCAGGATAGACCGGTTCGGGCTTGGAAATAATGTTGCCGGCTACTGTTCCGCTCGACACCTTGATCGGCCCGGTCGGCTTCGCCACCGCCCTCGGTACTACGGGTGGGGCCGTCCCCATGCCGGCAAAAAGTCCACCCGCCACACCATTGCCAGAACCTTCGCCCATGCCCTGCATGCCCGCGACTCCTGCACCTGCCGACGGAGGCGCCTCTTCATGAATCATCTTGATATCTTTGGGAATCTTGGTCGGCGCGTGCAGGCCCGAGTCAATCTCGGAGACGATCTTTACAGGCACAATCTTCTGCGGCGGCGGCGGTGGAGGCGGTGGAGGCGGCGGCGGCGGTGCTACCAGCAGGGCCGTAAGGGCCATCCTCGGAAGTGCATCGGGATACAGCAGCGGAATCAGGAGAACAATGATCAGGATGGACAGATTGATTGCGCCCGTCACAAACATCCACCGGCCTGTTTTGGTCTTGAGCTGACCGCCGGATTCCATCAAGGAACTTTCAAACATGGACAGCCTCGCTAAAAATGTTCTACCCAGCTTAGACACCGCGCCGGTCTAATTTGTTCCCGCGTCCCCCATCTCAGTGTCCGCTGGAGTCAGGACCAATGAAACTGGTTCGTCCAAGAATCTTACACAAAATCGCATACTTCTGAAAACCCGGGCCTGTGGATCAGCCATTTTAAGCCCTGGCGCGCTTCGCCGGCAGATTCGAAACCTTGCCCCGGCTCTTGCGCCAGTCCTGATACGCCACCAGCATGGGCGCAGCCACCGCAATCGACGAATACGTCCCAATCACAATGCCCACTACCAGGGCAAAAGAGAAGCCGCGCAGCACCGGCCCGCCAAACAGGAACAAGCTCATCACCGTAAGGAAGGTCAGTCCGGACGAGATCACGGTCCGGGTCAGCGTCTGGTTGATGCTGCGGTTTACCACGTCCGGCAGCGATTCCCGGCGCGACAGGGCCAGGTTCTCGCGGATGCGGTCGAACACCACGATGGTGTCGTTCATCGAGTATCCAATCAGGGTCAGGATGGCCGCGATCACCGTCAGCGTGATCTCCTGGTTGGTCAGGCTGAAGGCCCCCACCGTGATCAGCGTGTCGTGAAACACCGCAACCACGGCGGCCACACCGTAGATCATCTCGAAGCGGAACCATAGATAGACCAGCATCCCAATCAGCGAGTAAACAGTCGCCAGTTCGGCCTGGTGCTGTAGCTGCGTGCCCGCGGTGGGGCCGACGATGTCGACCTTCTGGATCGTGCAATTCGATCCCGGTCCTCCGCAATTCAGTGCGGCCTGCACTTGCGTGCTCCCGGTATCGTGCGCGCTGTCGGAGGACTCAGGCAGCGAAATGACCTCCATGTTGGCCGATTGGCCACGTGTGTCGCTGATCGGATACACGATGGAGTCCTTCACCCCCGCGCTGGAGAGGGCCTGCCGGATCTGGTTCTCGTTGGGTGTGCTGGCAAACTGCACCTGGATCTCGGTGCCGCCCTTGAAGTCCACGCCGCGGGGTATGCCGTGCCAGAACAACATGCTCAGTACGCCCGCCACGGAAAATATCAGCGAGAAGCTGAGGAAGTACCACTTCCTGCCCAGCCAGTCGATCTTTGCGTCTCGAAACAGTTCCACTTTGCTTTCCTCTGGCGTGCCGCGCATCGCCTCTTATTTGCAATTTCGCTAACTTGCTGACTCGCTAATTCGCTGAGTATCTCCTAAATCGACAAGGCCGCGCCGCGTTCCTTCCGTGCAATGTTCGCGTCGAAGATGGTACGCGAGACGAATACGGCGGTGAACAGGTTGGCCAGCAGCCCGAAGGTCAGGGTCACCGCGAAGCCCTTCACCGGGCCGGTCCCGAAGATAAACAAAATGCCAGCGGAAACGATCGTCGTAACGTGGGTATCGACGATGGTGATCCACGCGTGGCCAAAACCCTGCTGCACGGCCACCGCCGCCGTCTTACCGGCACGCAGCTCTTCGCGGATGCGCTCGAAGATCAGCACATTCGAGTCCACGCCCATACCAATGGTCAGGATGACGCCTGCCATCCCCGGCAGTGTCAGTGTGGCTCCCGCGATTCCCATGAACCCGAGCAGGATCACCAGGTTCAAAATCAGCGCAAGGTCCGCGTTAATGCCCGCGCCGCGATAGTAGACCAGCATGAACACCATCACCGCCAGCATTCCCACGATGGCCGCAACCACTCCCTGGTGGATCGATGCCACTCCCAGGCTCGCCCCCACCGTGCGCGTCTCCAGGGTCTCGATCGACGCAGGCAGCGCCCCGGTTCGCAGCATCAGCGATAGGTTGTCCACCTCGTCCTTGGTAAAGGTCCCGGTGATCTCGCCCCGGTCGCGGATCGCCGAGTTGATCGATGCCACTTCACGGATCTTGTTGCCCAGTACAATCGCCATCGAACCTGGGCTCGAACTGTCCTTGGAGTGCGCTGAGGTGTACTTGTAGAAGCGGTCGCCTGCTTCCGTCGTCAGTGTGAAATCCAGGTCCGGACGGCCATTCTGGTCCGTCGAGGGCTGCGCATCGCGGAAGTCGTTACCCTCCACAACGCTCGCCCGCTCCAGCAAATAAACCTGTTCCGGAGAGTTCGGCGTGATGTTGCCATGCACCAGTTGGTCCTCGGGAGGCACCACGCCGTTCAGCGCCGTCATCGCTGCCTGGTCGTTCTCGTATGGGCCACTGACTACGGCGTAAACCTCCAGCTTCGACTGCGACTTGATGGCGTCTTCCACCCGGGCCGGATCGGAGATTCCCGGCAGCTCCACCAGCACCTCGTTGCTGCCCAGGTTATACGGCTGCACCAGCGTCTCGGCAACCCCAAGTGCGTTCACCCGCTCGTTGATGGTTTCGATAGTGTGGTCAAGAGTGGACGCTTCCAGGTCGCGGATCGCGCCCTGCTTCATCGTCAGCTTCTCGCTGCCGTCGGAGCTCGACACCACGTCATAGTTGACGTAGTCGGTGCCATCCAGCAGCGACCGCGTGTCGCCCGACTTGTCCGCCGGAATGCCGCTGATGGTGATCTGGTCGGGATGCGCCACCGGGTCCAGCTTGTGGATCGTCTCCCCGGTGATCCCCGCCTTCTGCAGGTCTTCCTCAAGACGCTGCACATCGCGGTCCGTGGTCGAGCCAACCGCCTCGTCCACATGCACCTTCAGCACCAGGTGCGTCCCGCCCTTGAGGTCGAGCCCCAGTTTAATGTGGTCGGTAAGCGCCTGCTGCAGCGCGGCCGGCGTCACCCCATGCGGAATGCCCAAAAAGCCATAGCAGAACACAACCAGTATCGCGATGATGCCCGCTGTCTTGCCCTTCAAATTCTTGCTCATTGCTTCCTTTATCCAAACCCCGCGTGGCAACCCACGTCGTCGGCCCCTGACAACTATGCACTACCCACTGTTTTACTCGTCCGCCGTCGTTACCGCGGCGATGGCGCTCTTCACAAATTCCAGCTTGATATTGTCCGGTGCAACGCGAATCAGCACCACATCGTCTTTTACCGAAAGTATGACGCCGCGAATACCGCCGTTGGTGGTCACCTTGTCACCGCTCTTCAACTGGCTCAGCATCAACTGCCACTTCTTCTGCTTCCTCTGGTTGGGCGCGATCATCAGGAAATACATCAACGCGAAAAAAATCAGCATCAACAGAAGTGGCTGCGCGGAGAAAGCACTCGATCCCATCTGACCTTCCATCCTTCCAACTAAACTTGCTTTGCCTTGCAACTCGTCTTCAACCCGTCGCACACCGATCATCGCCGGAGCATGTCCCCGGAGTTGCGACTGGACCCGCAACCTGGCCTGGAGGTGCTTGTCGTGAAAGCTGCTGGCGGCGATCAGTCAACACCTGCCTCGACTCGCGCAGATGCCCTGCGCGCCTTCCGCGCACAGACTGCCGCCCAGGGCCCGCGGAACAGGCCCAGCCCTCTAAGTCTCGCGTAACCCCGCGCTCCCTGTCAAGAAAACCGTGGTTGGGGGAAGCGCAAAACCCGCCGCCGCGCAGCACTCCTGCCGCTCTCGCAACCTCGCCCGCTGCCCCGGCCCTGGATGGCCCTCTACTTCGCAGCCGCTGGCGGGGCCGCCGTCTCCTGGCTGAAGACACACTGAAACTGCCGCCCATTCCTCACCCACGCCGACGAGACAAACACCTTCGCGGAGAACGCGTGGCCCTGCCGTGTCCCGCTCTCCGTCAACGTATAAGACACCACCCCGTTGTCCGGCGACACCGGCACTAGCCGCACATCGCTCATCGTGTACTCCTTCAGCTTCACATCCCCCAGCAGCTTCAGCAGCTCCGGCTTGCGCAGTATCCCGTTCGCGTCCACAAACACGGCGTCATCGGTCAGGGCCGCGCCCACCGCCGACACGTCCCCGCGCTTCAGCGCCTCCAGTTTCGCGCGCTCCTGCCCGATGATCTCGTCGCGGTTCACATCGCCGCCATTCATCGGCATCTGCGGAAGCGCCTCCTGCGGCCCTCCGCGCATCGGCCTCGCACCCTGCGCCGCCGCCGCACCCTGCGCAGGCCGCACCGGAGCCCACGGCGTCTGGTCCGCCGGGTCTTGCCCATACGCCAGCGTCGATGCCAACACGACCGCCGCCACGCCCATCCCTACCCTCGAAATCCCCAAACTCCTCATCGTTCCCTCCAGCCGTACGCTTCGCATACACCGCGCTCGCCGATAATAATCCGGACCAGGACGGCTCACCTACGGCTCCAACCGGGTATCCTACACCATATCGCCCATGGCGACCCAATGGGCGTGCCAGGAGTTCCATGCCGATCGAAGACGATATTGCCGCTCTCGTGACCCAGGAGTCCACCCTAACACTGCCCGGCTTCACTCCCGACGCCGCCTGGCAGATCGGCACAACGCTGCGCGATCTCGCTATCGCGCGCAATTTAAACATCGTCATTGACGTCCGCCGCTTCGGATCGCCGCACCAGCAGCTCTTTTACTGTGCGCTCGACGGCACCACCCCCGACAACCAGCGATGGGTCGCGCGCAAAATCAACGTCGTTGCGCGTTTTCACAAGAGTTCCTACCACATCGGCCGTCTGCTCGAGCAGTCCGGCCTCAGCTTCCCCGAGCGCTACGACCTTCCGTTGGAAGACTATGCTGCCCACGGAGGCTGCTTCCCCATCCACGTTACTGGCTCTGGAATTGTTGGCGCGGTCACAGTCTCCGGCCTGCCCGAACGCGAAGACCACAACCTCGTGGTCGAAGCTCTCTGCCTCGTCACCGGTCGCGACCACAAATCCCTGCGCCTTCCGGCTTGACCGCTTCGTCGCTTTCGTTGACCCTGATCCCGCCTTATACGTGTCGAAAGATCCTGCGGAAGAAGCGTCCCACCACATGCACCAGATCGTTGGCCGGTGGCGCGGGAGCGGGTGCTGTCGCGGACGGTGTGCTCCCCTCTGCCAGGGCGCTTGGTTGCGCGTTATAGATCATCGTTTCGCTCACCTGGGTATGTACCTCGCCCGCTGGGGCCTGCGGCACCTCGGCCTCCGGAGCCAGTCCTTCGCTGATGGCCACCGGGAAGGGGTGTTGCGCGGCGGCCGGCGCAAGCACAGCGTCGGCCACCGAAACGCCCTTCTCATCCGGACATCCGCACGGCGATGTCTCGTGGTCCACCACCTCGTGCACGCTGCCGTGCTCAAACAGCACATGCTGCCCGGCCGTCAACTCATATGTCGCATCGCCAAAGGGGTCCGAAACAGTGAGCATGGGTGCTCCCATGCCGCGGTTCTCCACGCAGGTATCGCCGTTGCCGGCAACCCGCAGGCGCAGGTCCAGCGCGCCGCCGCTGCGCGCCGTGAAGCGCAGGTCAGGAGTCATGACCGCATCGGTAGGCGTCGCCGCTGTCTGGATCTCGATGGCGCCGCGGTCCAGCGAGAACAGCAGCGGAGCGGCCACCATCATCTCGCGGCTCTCGCTCAGGTGCAGCACGCTGGTCTGGCAGACGCGCACCGTCCCCCCGCGTGCCAGCTCAATCGGAGCGGTGTGGTCCTTCGCCGTCACGCTCACCGAACCGGCAAGCACGGAGCGGCCCTCCACCGTATCCTTCGCCCCCACAACGTCCGCATCCTTGGTTGCGACATAGCCAATCAGTTGCTGCGCTCGCATCGGCATAGCCAGCGCGCATGCCATCGCCATTATCAGCGGTAGCTCGCGCCTCGATGCAATTCGCAGCCTCATGCGTTCACCCTACATCTTCAAAAAATTTGAAATGATCTTCTTGCCATGCACCGTGAGCACGCTCTCGGGATGGAACTGCACGCCCTCGATCGGCAACTGCCTGTGGCGCAGCCCCATAATCGTGCCAGTCCCGCCCGGCCCAGCCGTCCGCGCGGAAATCTCCAGTTCGTCCGGCAACCCCTCCTCGGCCACAATCAGAGAGTGGTAGCGCGTGCTGGTCATCGGCGATGGAATCCCCGCGAAGATCGTCCGCCGGTCGTGCTCCACCTCGCTGGTCTTACCGTGCATCAGCTTCGCCGCGCGCACCACCTTCCCACCAAAGGCCGCGCCAATCGCCTGGTGTCCAAGACAGACCCCAAGCAACGGCACCCGCCGTCCGCCCGCCTCCGCCAGCCGTGCAAAGTGCCGGATCAGCTCGATCGAGATGCCCGCGTCCTCCGGCGTACACGGTCCCGGAGAGATCAGAATGTGCGACGGTCGCAGCGCCTCGACCTCCGCCGCTGTCAGCTCGTCGTTGCGGCGCACCACCATCTCCGCCCCAAGCTCGCCCATGTACTGCACCAGGTTGTAGGTAAACGAATCGTAGTTGTCGAGTACAAAGACCATTAGACCTTCGATTATCGTTTATGAATGCTTTTCCACCAACTGCTCGATTGTGAAAGGGTCGACGCGGAAGTTTGTTTGCAGCAATCGCTCCGCGGCATCGCGGAACGAAATCCAACCTCGGTCCGCGGCCGCGTCCAGGATGAGCAGCGTCGTCAAAGTGGCAACACCGCGATTTCGCGCTGCAACACGTGCCCTGTAATCGTCCGTCAGCAGGAACTGTGCCCCAAGTGAAGTAGCGAGAGCAATGGCCTCTCGTTCGCCTCTATCCAATGCACCTATTGTCGGATCGGTAATAGCGCCCGCGTGCCGGACGGAAATCCACTTTGGCAAACTGTACGCCCACTGACGCACGGAAGACGGCGCTGCGGGATGCAACAGTTCACGAAAAACTGCTTGCGGGATACAAGCCTGTTCGTAGAGTCGGGGAATAAGATCAATCAGCTCAATCTGTACCAGATAATTCAGCGGTGTAGTGTCACACACACCCAGCACAAACGATCACACTCTCTTCTGACTCTTTTCGGAGAGCACCCGCTCCATGGTTGCCCGATCTGCATTGAGTTCGTCTGTGCTGTACTCGATCCAGACCTGACGGGCCTTGAGGAAGCCGTCCAACTCATAACGGGTCGGGATTCCGAGGGTTTCCATCAGTTGGGAACCGGAGATACGGCTCTCTCGATAGGCCTGAACCAGCGCATCTTCGAGAATGGCGCGTGCCGGGTTCTGGCCCGCAGCGATGAGTTGCGAAGCAAGACCATCCGGAATTTCGACGACAACCTGCATAACAATAGCCTAGCACCGACGCCCGCCTCGGACGGAGATTAACCGCGCGCCCGCTCAATCGCCCGCACCACGGCGCGCGCCTTGTTCGCGCACTCCACAAACTCATTCTCCGGCACGGAGTCCGCCACAATCCCCGCGCCCGCCTGGATGTGCCCCTGCTCGCCGTTCATGAACAGCGTACGAATCGCGATGCATGAGTCTAAATTTCCAGAAAAATCCGCATACAAAATGCTGCCGCCGTAGACGCCCCGTCGCGCCGGCTCCAGCTCCTCGATAATCTCCATCGCGCGAATCTTGGGCGCGCCGCTCAGCGTCCCCGCCGGGAAGCACGCGCGGAACGCATCGATCGCCTCCAACTCCGGCTTCAGCTTCCCTTCCAGCGAACTGACCAGGTGCATCACATGGCTGTAGCGCTCCACAAACATCAGGTCCTTCACCTTGACGCTGCCATACTCGCTCACCCGGCCCACGTCGTTGCGCCCCAGGTCCACCAGCATTACATGCTCGGCAACCTCTTTTTCATCCGCCCGCAGGTCCGCTTCAAAAGCCCGGTCCTCTACCTCGTCCGCACTGCGCGGCCGCGTCCCCGCAATCGGCCTGTACTCCACCGTCCGCCCATGCACTCGCACCAGCAACTCCGGCGACGACCCCACGATATGCGCCAGCGGCAAAGCGGGTGCCCCACGTCTGGTCTTTGCAGGCGTGGGTTTGCTGCCTGCTCCCTCCATCCCAAAGCGCAAAAAATACATATACGGCGACGGATTCACAATCCGCAGCGCGCGGTACACGTCGAATGCATCCACGCCCGGAACGCAATCGAAGCGCTGCGACAGCACACACTGAAACACGTCGCCCGACGCAATGTACTCCTTCGTCTTCAACACCGACTTCAGGAACGTCGCCTTCGGCGTGCGAGACTTCAGCTTCAGCGGCCCCAGCTTTTTCCCACGCGATCTGCCCGGCTTGGGCAGCGCCCGCGCCAGCCTTTTCTCCAACCGATCCAGCCGCTTCACCGCGCGCGCATACGCCGCCTGCGCTGCTTTGACGGACGCACTGCCCGCCGCCCCATTCCGCGTCAGGTCTGCCGTAACAATCAGTAGAATCTCCTTCTTCACATGGTCGAACGCCAGCACCTGGTCGAAGAACATCAGGCAGGCATCCGGCACGCCCAACTCGTCCTTCGCCAGCGAAGGCAGCCGCTCGATCTGCCGCACCACATCGTAGGAAAAGAATCCCACCGCGCCCGCTGTAAACGGGGGCAATCCCGCCAGTCGCGCCGGAGTATGCCCTCCCAGCGCTCGTTTCAGCTCCGCGAAGATGTCGCCCTCGAAGCTGCGCCGCCTGCCGCCCTCCTCCACCGTAATCGCCGTTCCCCGCGACACAATCTTCTTATAGGGCTCAATCCCGATGAACGTATACCGCCCAACGTGTTCGCCGCCCTCCACCGACTCCAGCAGAAACGCCTCCGGCTCCTCCTGCGCAACCCGCAGGAACGCCGACACCGGCGTCTCCAGGTCCGCCGTCAGCGTGCGGTATACCGGAACGAGCGTATGCTCGCGGCCCAGCTTGAGGAAGTCACTGACCGTGGGGATGGCAGACGCAGCGGGATGTGCGGACCGTGTGGTCATAACCTGTGTCTCCATCATAAATTGCGCGGCGAAGATCAGAAGATCAATAGGGACTATCGATGGACTCCCACTCGCGCGATCAAGCTGTCTCCTGCTTCAGCCCGTGCTGGCAGAAACAGCAAGTGCCCCACCTGAAATGGGGCACTGGATGAAATGTATGCTCTTGATCAACTTCATAATCAAACGCTCGGCCCTTGGAACGAAATACATTGGATCGAAATACTAAAGCGTGCACAACCCTGGGAGAGGGGCACTCAGCATTCGTCCGTCAAGGCTCTCTATGTACTTACTGCACTCATCTAATCACAGCAGAAAGTCAATTTCCTCCCTAATCCCCCGTGCATTACCAAAGGGTGCTCTTCGAATTTCCGTCGGTAACTCGGTCATGCAATTTATGGAGCCTCGGTAACCATGAACAGAAACACGCTCGATCCAGTCGCAGCTCTTTGTCGCGCGAAGCAGCAACCCCTCACCTCGAACCCGATTCTCCGCGCTGCCTTCAAATCGTTATCGTCAGCGTCACCGTCTGCGACTGCACCTGGCCTGTGCCGGTCGATGTGCCAATCACCTGGAAGGTATAGGTCCCCGGCTTCGTGCCCAGGTCGGTGCAGTTGCCGCATCCCACGATCTGCGTAGCTCCCGCCAGCAGCACCGCGGCCAGCAACGCGCGCAACCATCGGCGCCTGCCGGGCAGGAACAACGCCACAAGCCCAGCCAGCGCAGGCAGCGCCAAGGGAGCCACGCCCGGTCCGCCGCCGTTGCCGCCAACGAAGTAGGGCGAGCTGTCGCCGCAGTTATGCGGCGCGCTCGTCTCAACCAGCAGAGGACTCGATCCGCCTCCACTCGCAATCGCCGCTTGCGCAAAGAAGCAGTTCGCCTCATTAGGAAGGTTGCCGCAACTCAGATTCACGCCCTCGGCAAAGCCGTCCTGCCCAGTCACCGTCACCGTCAGGTCTACGGCATTCCCAACCCCTGCGCTCACCGGGCTCGGCGTTACGCTGATCGTGAAGCTTGGCGGAATCAGCGCGCTGATGGTCTCCGTGGTGGAGCCGCTCGCCGCGTTGAAGTCCAGCGTCGCCGCGTAGCTCGCCGTAATCGTGTCCGTCCCCACCGGCAGGGCCGAGGTGGTGCACGTCGCTGTGCTGTTTACACCGCTGCCGCCAACTACCAGGGGCGAAGTGCATAGCACCGTGCTGCCGTTCATGAAGACAACCGGGCCGAGGGGCGGAATGTATAGACCCACCGGCGAGGTCGCAGTCCCAAGCGGCGCATAGGGCCCAGCCAGCGTCGCGGTCAACGTAACCGCCTGCCCCTGCGGCGATGGATTGGGCGACCCAAGGACCGTCACCACCGGCGTGTCGGGAGTCACCGTGATCGTCACCGGGGCCGAGGTTGATCCCGCATTCACTGTGTCGGCCGTTCCGGGCACATACGCCGCCGTAAGCACATTGACGCCAACCGGCGTCCCCGTTCCCACATTCACCGGGCAGGGAGTAGTGGACAGGGGGGAAAGAGTACACAGCACGGACGATATCCCGTTGTACAGGTCAGAAAAAATAAGATTGCCGAGCAACGTGTTAGGGATGGCAGCCGTAACCTCCTCGATTCCGTTGTAGGTCTGACCATAGATCATGGACAAGTTGGCAACGTACATAGGAGTCGGTGTAACTGTACCCGTGGAGGGGCATGCGAGACTCGGCCCAATGCAGAGATCGAGCGTGGTGGTGGTCGTGGCATTCTTAATCGTGTGCGTGCCGCTCAGGGTATTATTCTGCGAATTGTTTGCATCTCCGCCATAGGTTGCGGTCAGCGTGTGCGTTCCGCCCCCATAGGTATTGCCGGCCGCTACCGTGTAGGTCGCGCTGGAAGTAGTGGCTCCCATGGCCGTGAGTGCCTCCGAGCCCAGCAGTGTTCCATCGAAATAGAACGCCACCAGGCCCGTGGGCGCTATGTTCGCGGTCGAGGTCAACGTCGCGGTAATGGTGAACGTAGCCCCATAACTGCTCGGCTCAGGCGCTGCTACAAGCGTTCCCGTCGTCGGTAGCGAGGTGATGTTGTTCAGCAGCACCGTGATGCCGCCGGTGTTCACCACCGGGTTGGGGGTAAGGCTCAGCGAAGTCTGTGGCGTGTTTCCCAGCAGCACAATTGGGTTCGAGATCGTCGCTCCGCCATTGGCCACCACTATGTCGGGTCTGGTGCCCCCGCGCACGCTCTGCACCGACACGGAGTTGATGCCCTGCCCGGCCAGGAAGTGCTCCTCGTCGCAAGGAGCTTTGCCGGTCGCGCCGCACTTGGCCCAGTCGCTTACGAAGCTGCCGCCGCCCTGGTTGTACAGGATGCCCACCACATACCCATCGCTCAGCACAAGGTCGGGCAGCGTGTCTCCGTTCATGTCCGCCACCGCGGCCATATAGAAGTTGCGGCTTAAATTGATCAGAACATTCGGCGTGGAGGTCGTCACCGGCTGACCGAACGTGCCGTCCCCATTGCCATAGAAAATCATCAGGACGTCAGGCGCGGTTGTGACCGGGTTCTGTGGATTGGCAGCCGTGTTGTAGCTCAGTGCGACGATATCGGCCTTGCCGTCTCCATTCACGTCCGTCAACAGGATGGTGCCCGCCTGCAACGGCCAGGTGATCGCCGGCATCGGGTTGAAGTGGATGCCATCGCCGCTGTTCACATATGGAATCAGGGATGGCCCCGATTGGACTAGCAGGTCCGCAGGCTTATTGCTTGCACCCGCGCTGAAGTGTCCAGCCGCAACCACGTTGAAGTTCTGATTGGTAGTGCTCTGATGATTTAACCCCAGTGCAAACGATCCTGACTTCTGTCCCAGCAGCGTGTCCTGGTACAGCAGATCGATGTTAGCGAGATCACTGATTCCGTCGCCATTGAAGTCGCCCACCGTGCTCTCGCCGTAAAAGCTATTGCTATTCGGCGCTCCCACACTCATCGCCACCGGTGCCTGGAACGTCCCGTCTCCATTGCCGAACTGCACAAAGAGGCCGGGAACGCTGGTCGTGCCCGGCACAGGCAGCGGGTAGCCGGTCAGCGAGTAGGCAAGATCGGTCACTCCATCGCCATTGAAGTCGCCTGATAGGATGTTCGACCACAGGCCAGCTTGCACGCCGCTTGGCCCGGCTGAGGTATTGGTTATGCCGTTAAATGTATTGAATGTGCCGTTGCAACTGGCATTGCTCGTGAGCAACTGCCCCTGCACGGCATTGCTGACGGTGGCACCCGTTGCCACTGCCACGTCCAGGCAGCCGCTCGCGTTGTGCGCCAGGTTCCTGTACTGCCCCACCGTTGCGCCCAGCGCCGGAGCCAGCGCGGAGTAGGCCTGGGAGGTCGAGAATCCACCGTCCCCATTGCCGTCGCCCTGCACAATGGCAATCCCCTCGGGCGAGTCCACGGCAAAGTCAAGATACTGGGTCGTATTGAATATCTGCGCCAGCGCGTACGACGAGCGGCCCGGCCCAATGTTGTAGATGCCCTGCAGCGTGTAGTTCAAGGTGCCGCTCGGGGCTGTGAGTACGCTGAGGCCGATGGGTGTGGTGGTGAGGATATTCAGGGTGGTGGGGTCAATGGCCGCAAGCTGGCCCCCATCCCCGGTGTGTGGATCGCCGGAACCCGTGCCGCCTTCGCTGGTCGTCGCAAAGGTGCCATCTCCTTTGCCGGGAAATATCTGGATGGCGCCGCTGCTGCCTTCCACCACCATGTCCTGAATAAGTTTGCCCTTCGTGTCCTTGACGCCATCCATGTTCTGCATCAGCATGGAGTACACGCCGCTGGCGAAGGTATAGGGCTGCGACGGAGTAAACCCGCCGTTACCGTTGCCCTGGAAAACCGTCGCGTTGTGGTTCGTCTGCCCATTAATGATGAAGTCGGTGTCGCCGTCGTCGTTGAAGTCGCCGAGGTAGATCGGCCCCGCGCCTCCGGTAGCAGCCAATGGGACGGACATCAAAAGCGTAATGCCGGGCAGCGTAATGCCGGTCGCGCCAAGGTTGGAGAAGACATAGAGTTCGTTGTTGGCGCTGTCTTCCACCAGCAGTTGTGGCAAACCTCCGGTCGTGAAGGGCAGAGCAGCGATGGTGGTGAAATTGGCAGGCTTATTCCCAATAGGCGAAAACGTCGTACACCCGCTGTACCCGCCCAGGGTCGGAGGGTAAGCGTTGGCGGGGCTGCCTGCGTTGTAGGAGCTAATGCTGCCCTGTGCAGTGCCCGCGCCCGTGCCATAGTAGATGCACAGGTTATTGGCAGTAACTCCAGAGATCGCGAAGGCGTAATCATTGAAATGGTCGGCATTGAAGTCGCCCACCGCGGCAACCACGTTCGTGGCACCGGTAAAGATGATCTGGTTCTGTCCCAGATCTTGCAGGCCGCTTCCATTCTGATTCAGATCTTCCCCGGCGAGAATTCCCTCGGTAGGAATCCCATTGGTGTTAGGCGTGAGTGCGGGGGCGTTAATGTACAGGATGTCCACCCCGTTGCCCGGCACCTGAAAACTCCCGGTCAGAAAGCTGGTGACGCGGCCCCCGGTCAGCTCCACATCGGGCACACCCTTGAACTGCTGCGCCTGCTGCCCACAGCAGGCAACCGGCAGCATACCCAGAAGGCAGAGGGCCGAACGCCGAAGGGTGCGAGTGGTGAGGGACATGGGAGTACCGGCCCGAGAACCCAGGGCATGGGAGGACATCTGCCAATCTACCACGCTCGACCCGCGATTTACGAGGCTGTCGTGAGGCCGGGAGCTCTCGATGGCTGCGGCGCACATCCCCGCCGCGAAGGCAATCTCATGCCGCGTTGCTTTGTTTGTTAAGCACTCAAACGGCCTGCGCCTCCACCCGCCTTCCGGCTGTGGCAGAATGCTAATGTCTGCTTCTACTTAGTTATGGCCGTACCTCCTGCTGGAGTCGCGGCCCCGATTATCTCTGCGCGGACCCTCGCGCAGCATGCACACGGCGCGGCAACCCGAGGCCCATGAACCTGCCCAACTCCATCACGCTCACACGCATTGCCACCGTGCCGCTGCTGATGTGGATACTGTCGCCGGCCTTCCCCGCCAACCACGCCCCCCACGGCCTGATGGGCGGCGAGCAGGAGATCATCGCCTCCAGCGTCTTCATCCTGGCCTCCATCACAGACGGCCTGGACGGCTACCTCGCCCGCCGCCGCAAGCAGATCACCACCCTGGGCATGTTGCTGGACCCGCTGGCCGACAAGCTCATGGTCACCGCCGCCTACATCATTCTGGTGGCCTACAACCCCCGCATCGTGCCTCCCTGGATCGCCGTCATTATTATTGGCCGCGAATTCCTCGTCTCCGGCCTGCGCTCCATCGCCGCCTCCGAGGGCTTCACCATCGACGCCTCCGAGATCGGCAAGCTCAAGACCGTCATCCAGATCGTCTCCGTGGTCGCCGCCATTCTCGCCCATCACTGGGACTACTGGATCTGGTTTCCCACAAAACAGGGCGCAGGATTCATCGTCGCCGTCCATATGATCGCCCTCTGGGCCATCTATTGGATGACCATCGTCTCCATCATCTCGGCGGTCGATTATTTCATCGCCTTCTGGAAAAAAATCGACCACGCCAGCGAGCGGGCGCGCACCCGGCGCAGCTCTGTCCTCAGCCGCCGCAAGGCCAAGCGCGAAGCCGCCAAGCAAACCTCCCAGGCCTCCTAGCTACCCTTAAATGTGCGCGCTTTGATTCCGCTCTATCATCATCTCTGCCGATAAGGTTCGTCAGCAGGAGGAACTGTCTGTGCTGCGTCTGATTGCCGGTTTTGCGTTTTCCATTCTTGCGGGCCATATCGTGCTCTGGCTGCTGATCGAAAAAACCCTGTGGCCGTACGTCCGCAAACACCATCCCCCCGACCCGGACCACCATAAGTCCCGCCTCAGTTGGTTAGTGGGCATCCTGGAAAGGACCATCTACACCGGCGCGTTCATGCTTCCCGGCAGCGGGATCCAACTGGTCGCGGGTTTTCTTGCCCTCAAGGTCGCCTCCCGATGGCATAGCTCCTCCGGTCCGCGCTCCTCCGTGGACAGCGATAACATCTGGATGATCGGTACATGCCTCTCCGTGCTGTTTGGCTTGCTCGGAGCGTGGATTGCCCTTGGACACATGCCCCCGCTGGCCAACATCAGGACCATCAACCCCGTACAGTAGAGCGCCGCCTCGCAGTGTAAAGTCTTCTCATAGGGGACTTCCATGAGCACTGCATCCGACACAACGCTACCTCTGCGAAAGACCGCCCTCAACGCCACCCACCGCGCGCACCGCGCCAAAATGGTCGACTTCGGCGGGTGGGACATGCCGGTCGAATACTCCGGCCTCATCGCCGAGCATAGGTCCGTGCGCACCGGCGTCGGTCTCTTCGACGTCTCGCATATGGGAGACATTCAGTTTCGCGGGCCCGGCTCACTGGCCGCGGTGCAGCGTCTCTGCATGAACGATGCATCCAGGCTGGCCGTCGGCCAGGCGCAATACTCCGCAATGCTCACGCCCGACGGCACATTCGTCGACGATGTCGTCGTCCACAAGCTCAGTGACAACGACTATCTCCTCGTCATCAACGCAGGCACGCGCGACAAAGACGTCGCCTGGGTGCGCAAGCAGGTCGGCGCCATGCCCAGCATCCACATCAGCGACTACAGCGACTTCTATACCCAGCTCGCCATCCAGGGCCCAAAGGCCGAAGCAACCCTCGCCAAGCTCACCGACACCGACCTCACCGCCATCAGGAATTACTGGTTCACCTTCGGCAAGGTCTGCGGCCTCTACAACGTCATGATCGCGCGCACCGGATACACCGGCGAGGACGGCTTCGAGATCTACATCCCCTCCGACGAGCCCACCAGCTCCCGCGTCTGGGGCGAGGTCCTCAACGCCGGCGCGGAGTTCGGCATCCTTCCCTGCGGCCTCGGCGCGCGCAACACCCTCCGCCTCGAATCCGCCATGGCGCTGTACGGCCACGAGATCTCCGACACCATCAACGTCTTCGAGGCAAATCTTGGCCGCTACGCCAAGCTCGATAAAGGCACGGACTTCGTAGGCCGCGCCGCACTCGCCGCCATGCAGGCCGCCGGAGGTCCCACGCGCAAGCTCGTCGGCCTGGAGATGATCGAGCGCGGAATCGGACGCGACGGCTATCCCGTCTGCACCGTCGCCGGCCAGCGCATCGGCGAGATTACCAGCGGCTCCCCTGCGCCCTTCCTCCAGAAGAACATCGCCCTGGCCTACGTCCCCGTGCAGTACTCTGCCCTCGACGAAGTCGTTGCCGTCGAGATTCGCGGCCAGCTCGTAAAGGCAAAGGTGGTCGCAACCCCGTTCTATAAACGGCCAAAGAAATCCACCTGACTGGCGAATACACTAAGTACAGACACTACTTAACCAAGTTTGGAGGCGCGCACATGGCGTACCCTGCAGCGTATCGCTATACGAAAGAACACGAATGGATCTCGGTCGATGGCGCAACCGGGACCGTTGGCATAACGGACTACGCGCAGAACTCGCTGGGCGACATCGTCTTCGTCGATCTGCCCAAGGTAGGCGACACGCTCGAGGCAGGCAAGATCTTCGGCTCGGTGGAGAGCGTCAAGGCCGTCAGCGATCTCTTCTCACCCGCTTCGGGCACCGTCACCGCGGTAAATGATGCCCTGAAGGACGCGCCCGAGCAGGTCAACGCCGACGCCAACACCACATGGATGCTCAAGCTCACGCTCACCAACCCAGCCGAGCTGAACGCGCTCCTATCCGCCGACCAGTACGAAGCCTTCGTCGCCGAGGAGACGGGTCACTGATGCGCTATCTACCCAAGTCGCCCGCCGACCGCAAAGAGATGCTCGCGGACATCGGCGCTGCCTCCATCGACGCGCTCTTCTCCACCATCCCCGCCGAGTATCAACTCCGGCGCGACCTCGCCGTCCCTCGCCAGCACTCCGAGTCGGAGATCGTCGACCGCTTCCGCGCCTTCGCCGAGTCGAACGCCACCGGCTACTCCAGCTTCCTCGGCGCCGGCGTCTATCGCCACTACAAGCCCGTCATCATCGACTCGCTCGTCCTGCGCGGCGAGTTCCTTACCAGCTACACCCCCTATCAGCCGGAGATCGCGCAGGGCACCCTGCAAGCCATGTTCGAGTTCCAGACCATGATCTGCGAGCTCACCGGCATGGAGATCGCCAACGCCTCCATGTACGACGGGTCTACAGGAGCGGCGGAGGCCATGATGATGGCCGTCCGCATCACCGGTCGCGACCGCGCCATCGTCGCCCGCACCGTGCATCCGGAGTACCGCGAAGTCCTCGCCACCTACGCGCAACATCAGGAAATTCCCATCAGCGAAGTTGGCTACACCGCCAATGGCCGAGTCGATCTGGCCGCGCTCGACGCTGCCATCACCTCCGAAACCGCCTGCGTCCTCATCCAGTCGCCCAACTTCTTTGGCACCATTGAGGATGTTGCCGCCATCGCCACCCTCGCTCACGCCAAGGGTGCGCTCCTCATCGTCTCCATCGCCGAAGCCCTGTCTCTCGGTATCGTCCGCCCGCCCGCCGAGGCGGACATCGTCTCGCTCGAAGCGCAGTCCTTCGGCGTCGCCATCAGCTACGGCGGCCCGTACTGCGGAGTCCTCGCCTGCAAGGAAAAGTTCATGCGCCAGATGCCCGGCCGTCTCGTCGGCGAAACCGTGGACGCCGACGGCAAGCGCGGCTACGTCCTCACCCTCTCCACCCGCGAGCAGCACATCCGCCGCGAGAAGGCGACCTCCAACATCTGCACCAACCAGGCGCTGGTCGCCATGATGGCCACCATCTTCCTCACCGTCTATGGCAAGCAGGGCCTGCGCGAACTCGCCGAACACAACCTCGCGAAGGCCGCGTACCTTAGATCCGTCCTCACCGCAGCCAACAGCGCAAAGCTCCTATTCGACGGCGCGCCGCGCTTCCACGAATTCGTCGTCGAGCATTCCGCCACCGCCGACGAGACCAACGCCGCGCTGCTCGAACACAAGATCATCGGCGGCCTTCCCCTAGCCCGCTGGTACCCCGAGCTTGGCCCCAACGCCAGCCTCTGGTGCGCCACCGAACTAACCACGCGCACGCAGATGGACGCCGCAGCCGCCAGTCTGCGCGCATTCGCTCCAGCAGAGTTGACGAGGGCCTGATGGACATTAGCGCCATCGAATCCGAGGAACTAAAGTCGGTCGAGTTTGTGGAGGACTATCTCCAACTCCGCTTCGGCGAGCCGCTGCTAAAGCTCTACGACTGGCCGCACGTCCTGCTCACCGATTTCTCCGTGGCCTTCGGCGAGCCGGAGTATCGCAACGCCCTCTGCTCGCTGATTGGCGAGACGGTCGAGAAGGCAATGCTGGAAGAAGATGAGGCGCTGACCATCGAATTCGTCAACGGCATCGTCTTCGCCCTCTCCCTCCGCGAAGAAGATGTGGACAGCCCCGAATCAGGCAGCTTCTCCGCCACCGGCGATGAAGCCGACGCACAGGAGTTTTAGCTATGGCAGAAGACAAATTCGTCGGCACACCCAAGAAGGCCACCACCCACGTCAATCAGAACGAGGGCCTCATCTTCGAGAAGTCGTCGCCCGGCAAAAAAGCCTATCGCCTCGCCGAACTCGACGTGCCTTCTGTGAATCCAGAAGAGCTCCTGGGGTCCGCCGTACGCGCCACCCTCGGCGTCATGCCCGAGCTGTCCGAGATCGAAATCATTCGCCACTTCACGCGCCTGTCTACGTGGAACTACGCCATCGATCTCGGCATGTATCCGCTGGGCAGTTGCACCATGAAGTACAACCCGCGCGTCAACGAGCTCGTCTCCCGCCTCGAAGGCATCGCCGATGCCCACCCCTACCAGCCCGAATCGCTCAGTCAAGGCTGCCTCGGCATCATGAAGCTCTTGTCAGCCTGCCTCATCGAAATCACCGGCATGGACGCCATCACGCTGCAACCCGCCGCCGGAGCACACGGCGAGTTCACCGGCATTCTGCTCGCCCGCGCCTACCACGAGTCAAAGGGCAACCCACGCAAAAAAATCCTCATCCCCGACTCCGCCCACGGGACAAATCCCGCAACTGCTGCCGTCTGTGGTTACCAGGTCGCCAACCTTAAATCCAACGCGCAGGGCATGGTCGATATCGCCGAGCTTGAGCGCATGGTGGACGAGGACACCGCCGCGCTCATGCTCACCAACCCCTCCACCATCGGCGTCTTCGAGAGCGAGATTCACCGCATCGCCGACATCCTGCACGCCAAGGGCGCGCTGCTCTACATGGACGGCGCCAACATGAACGCGCTGGTCGGCAAGACGCGCCCCGGCGACTTCGGCGTCGACGTCATGCACCTCAACCTGCACAAAACCTTTTCCACGCCCCACGGAGGCGGTGGCCCCGGCTCCGGCCCCGTCGCCTGCAAAAAAATCCTGGAGCCTTTCCTTCCCACGCCCATCCTCGTCACCCGCCCCAACGGCGCACTCGGCCTCGACTACAACCGTCCGCACTCCGTGGGCCGTGTGCGCATGTTCTACGGCAACTTCGGGATGTTCGTCCGCGCGCTCGCCTACATCCTGGCCAACGGTCCCGACGGCCTGCGCCAAACCACCGAGGACGCCGTGCTCAACGCCAACTACATTCGCGCCAAACTCTCTGGCGTCTTCGATCTTCCCTTCACCACGCCCACCCTGCACGAGGTCGTCTTCTCCGATCGCCTGCAGTCCGCCAACGGCGTCCGCACCGGCGACATCGCCAAGCGCCTCATCGACTACGGCTTTCACCCCTACACCGTCAGCTTCCCCATGATCGTGCACGGCGCCATGATGATCGAGCCAACCGAGAGCGAGAGCCGCGAAGAGCTCGATCTGCTCATCGACGCGCTGCAGCAAATCGCGCGCGAGGCCGCCGAGAATCCCGAATTTGTGCGCTCTGCCCCCCACACCAC
>DATKGA010000012.1:0-9413 GCA_035510935.1 Acidobacteriaceae bacterium | reverse complement strand
CAGTCCTCGGTAATAGTCCGCTTGGCTTATCCCGCCTTGAACATCTGCTTCATGCCGCGCAGCGCCTGGCGGGTGCGCTCTTCGTTCTCGATCAGCGCGAAGCGGACAAAGTTGTCGCCGTGATCGCCGAAGCCGATGCCGGGGCTGACCGCCGTCTTTGCATCGATCAGTAGCTTTTTTGAAAAATCCAGCGATCCCATCGCGCGGAACTGCTCCGGAATCTTCGCCCATACAAACATCGTTGCTTTGGGTGACTCGACCTGCCAACCCAGCTTGTTCATGCCAGTGACAAGTACGTCGCGGCGGGACTTGTAGTTCGCAACAATGTCCAGCACGCACTGCTGCGGGCCATCCAGCGCGGCAATCGACGCCACCTGAATCGGAGTAAACGTCCCGTAGTCGAAGTAGCTCTTGATGCGGCCCAGCGCGGCCACCAGCTTGGGGCAGCCGACCATGAAACCGACCCGCCAGCCCGGCATGTTATAGCTCTTTGACAGCGTGAAGAACTCTACGGCGATCTCTTTTGCACCGGGAACCTCCAGAATACTGGGTGCGCGGTAGCCGTCGAAGACCAGGTCGGCATACGCGAGGTCGTGGATGATGTAAATGCCCAGGTCCTTGCACAGCGGCACCAGTCGCTCAAAGAAAGATAGCTCGACGCACTGCGTGGTGGGGTTGGCAGGGAAGTTGAGGATCAGCATCTTGGGGCGTGGATTCATGAGCGGCAGTTCGCGCTCCAGGGTCTCGATCAGCGCAGTCTCGTCCGTGTCTTCCAGTGCGATGGTCTGGATCTTCGAGCCTGCAATCACAGGCCCGAAGATGTGGATGGGATAGCTGGGATTGGGCACCGCAACGGTGTCTTCGTGGTCCAGCATGGCGAGGCAGAGGTGGGCGATGCCCTCCTTGGATCCAATCGTGACGATGGCCTCGGTCTCGGGATCAAGCTCCACGGCATAGCGGCGCTGGTACCAGTCGCAGATGGCCTTGCGCAGGCGGGGCAGCCCGCGCGAGAGCGAGTAGCGATGGGTTGCGGTCTTCTGCGCGGCTTCGATCAGCTTGTCGACGATGTGCTTCGGAGTCGCGCCGTCGGGGTTGCCCATGCCGAAGTCGATGATGTCTTCGCCGCGCTTGCGGGCCTCGGCCTTCAGCGTGCCGGTAATATTGAATACATACGGGGGTAGCCGCGTCAGTCTTCTGAACTCTTCCATTCTTCTTCCGCCAATCCTCGTTGCAAAGCTGCAAACTCCATTGAAACAGCACCGGCCCGCATTCGCATAGTCCATGCAGTTGCGCGGTACATGGTACGGCAACCCATAACATCTATGGTGTCGGGCTACCTCGCGGTAAAAAAGATCTTCACCGCAAGCGTCTTCGGCGGGTAGCAGGATGCGTTATCGCAGGCCTGATACTTTAGCGTCGCGTCGACGGTATGCTCTCCCGTCGTGGCCACCACCGGCAACTTCACAATGAAGTTGTCGGCGTATACATCCAGCTTGTCGGCTGGGTCGAAGGCGAAGCTATAAAGCCGTCCAGCCGGAAATTCCGGCGAGCCGGGCTTGACTCCAGGCGAAGGCTGCAGAGTCAACGCGGTCGGGATCAGGAACTTCGACTTCGGTGTGTGCGAGTTAATGTGATATCCGGGGACGATCTGAAATCGTAGCTCCAGATCGGCTTGCTTGTTGGCTGCAACAGTCTGCGGCTCGGCGGCAAACTGCACGTAGGACTTTGGCGTTGCCGGCGCGTTCATATTAATGGCTTGTGTATTGCCGAACTGAGCGATGGCACCAGCAATCAGCGTCACGGCCGCAACCAACGCGAACGGATGTCGATTCGTCCTCACTTGCCGCCTGCCACAATAATCTCTTTCACCATGGCTTCCAACTGGTCTTTGCTGCCGAGGCCGGCGCTCACCTCAATCACTTTGCCCGCCTTGTCAACGTAAAACGACATAGGCAGCACCTCGGAGTTGCTCAGGTAGTCTTTCTCGGCCTTCGCGTCAGAGAGCAGAATCGGGTAGGTTACGCCCAGTTGCTTGGTGTCCCGGGCTATGGTGTCGTGTCCAACCTCGGAGTCGTAGGTAATACCTACAACCTGGAAGCCATCGCCTGCGTACTTTTTGCTGAACTCCTGCAGCCAGGGCATCTCGATCTTGCAGGGCGCGCAGTAGGTGCCCCAGTAGTTGATCAGCAATGGGTGGCCCTTGAAGTCGCTCAGTGAGACCTTTTTGCCGTCAAGATCGGGCAGCGTAAAGGCTGGCGCGGGCCTGCCTTTCAACTTTGATTCGCCGCCGAAGTCGTCTCCGGCTGCACTCTGCGTGTCGGGAATCAGGTCGACGCGCCTGTCCTGCTGCACCTGTAGCAGGGTGCGGCGCTGGCGCAGGTTCTGCCATCCTGACCACGCGACCAGCGCGATTCCGGCGGCCATGGTCAATAGTAGGAGCGCTCTTCGCATCACTTCGTGGAAACCCTTCCGGGCGAGCGCGATTCGCTGGCCTCTGTCCTTAGAGTTTACCGTGTGTTGGGCGGATGCTGCTCCTCCTGAAAGGTTCGCCACCCTTCGGGCAGTATCTCGGCAACATCGCGGCAGGGCCGGATCTGAGTAATGCAGTCGAATCGGTAGTCCAGCAGCAATGCCTGCTCCGACGGGTCCTCATCGGGCGCGAAACTGGCATTCATGCCATGCGGATAGATCCGAACCAGCCGGTTTGCAAACACCTGGTCCGGGTCGCGCAGGTGATCGTGAAATTTAGCGCTTGCATGGGACGAAACCGAGAGATACGGAACAAAGCCTACAGAGAGGTCCCAATCCTGTACGGGCACGGTCACCTGTTCTCCAAACCACTTCTCCGTCACCACGCCGCGTTGCACAGTGAACCCGGCGCGGGCCGCGGCGCTGCGCAGGCCCAGATGCCCCACCATCTTCGGTAGCCAGTTTATAGCTCCTTTTTCGGGAGTGCCTCCCAGCACCGGTAGAAGCGACTGGATGAGGTTGATCTGGTAGGTGCAGGATTCCGCGGTGCAGCTTGCCGTGGGTACGCTCCATTGGCCCCATTTCTTCATCATCTGCTGTGCATCCGTCCATCCGCTGCGATTCACCGTCAGCGAGCGCACGTCGGAGAGCAGTCTTTCAGCTCGCCAGCGAAGCAGCCATTGAAACCCTTCGCCGGAAACCCAGGCGAAAGCAAGCAGGGCCAGAAGGTAGAGAAACGATTGGCGACATGATCGGAGCATTGCGTTCATGCATAGAAGTAGAACACCGATGGCTTTGGGTACGTCAACCTGCTATGAGAGGACGCAACCTGCCGCAGGCTCGATATCCGGGCCTTCCTCTGCTAGCATCGGAGAGGTCTCTCAAGCACATGGCCATCCCTGTCCAAGTTCAGCGCACACGTCCGTCGGAGGTAGTACGTACAGAAGCGCGCGCTCTGCTGGAACTCGCCATGCGCCTGGATGGACCCATGCTTGCCCCGTTTGCTCGATCAGTCGAGTTGGTCGTAGAGACGGCGGACAGAGGTAATCGCATCATCCTTGTGGGCATGGGCAAAAGCGGGCTGATCGCGCGCAAGATCGCCGCCACTTTATGCTCGACAGGAACTCCCGCGCACTTTCTGCATCCGGCCGAGGCACTGCATGGCGATCTGGGTATGATCGCGCAGGGCGATCTGGTGGTGGCGCTCTCCGCCGGCGGCGAGACGGAAGAGGTGCTCGCCCTGCTGCCTTCGCTGGCGCGGCTTGGTTGCCAAGTGATCAGCCTGTGCGGCTCGGGCAGCTCAACCCTGGCTCAGGCCAGCCATGTGTGGCTCGACGCAGGAGTTGCAGCGGAGGCCGGCGAGCTGAACCTTGCCCCAACAGCTTCCACCACTGTAATGCTTGCCTTGGGAGACGCGCTGGCGCTGGAGGTCAGTCACAGCCGCGGATTTGCGGCGGAGGACTTTGCCCAACTGCACGCTGGCGGACTGCTTGGACGCCGCCTGTCGCGGGTGGGCGACCTGATGCACTCCGGAGAAGATCTGCCTCATGTCGCAGCAGTTACACCGATGGTTCAAGTTATCCATGAAATGTCGCACAAAAAGCTTGGGATGACGACCGTTCTTGGCGACGCAAATGCCTTACTAGGGATGATCTCCGATGGCGACCTGCGACGGCTGTTGGAACGCGATGGGCAGAACGCCCTGGCGCACACGGCGGGCGAGATCATGAACCCGCATCCGGTAACCATTGCTCCGGATGCCTTCGCCGGCGAAGCGCTCGCCCTGATGGAGGCGCGCAAGATTACTTCGCTGATCGTTGTCGCACCCAGCGGCGAGGTCCTCGGCGTCTTGCATCTGCACGATCTCTGGACCACCGCAAGGCCTTAGCGAGATACATAGGCCATGCACCGAACAGTGCATATCTCTTCTGGGTTGATTTACTACTGTAAAGTCAATGCCATACAGACAACTCAAGCCCGATCTCTTGAACGCCCGTAACAACGCGCGGCGCTAGCAACAGATTGTCGATCAGCCGTGTGCTTCCGATCCATGCAGCGACGGCGATCAGTGCTCCGCCAGAGACCTCATCCACCGGCAGCAGCGTCTCAGGATCGACGACCGCAGCGTAGTCCACGCGCACTTCGCCGTCTGCCGCAAATGTTTTCAGCATCTCCGCGCGCAGCACATCGGCGCTGCTCTCACCGTGTTGCGCGAGCAGTTGGGCTGCCGCCAGGGCGCGCGACAGGATCAGTGCACGGCGGCGCTCACAGGGCGACAGATAGCGGTTGCGCGAGCTGAGCGCGAGGCCATCCTGCTCTCGGACGATGGGGCAGGCGACAAGATGCACAGGGAAGTTGAGGTCGCGCACCATGCGCCTAAGCACGGCGATCTGCGCCGCGTCCTTCTGGCCAAAGTAGGCGTGGTCTGGCTGCACAATGTGGAAGAGCCGAGCAACGATGGTGGCTACGCCGCGAAAATGACCTGGGCGCGAAGCTCCGTCCAGACGTGAGCCAAGCTCGCCCGTATCCACATAGCTTGTGTTGCCGGCAGGAACCATCTCTTCCACCGGCGGAGCGAACAGCGCATGGACACCGGCCGTTTCCAGCTTGCGGCAGTCGGCATCGAAATCGCGCGGATAGGCATCGTAGTCTTCCTGCGGGCCGAACTGCATGGGGTTGACGAAGATGCTTGCCACCACCGCGTCGCACTCGGCGCGTGCCGCGGATACCAGCGACAGATGGCCCGCGTGCAACGCTCCCATGGTGGGAACAAGGCCCAGGGTATGTTCCGCGTTCCGTACAGAGCGGCATGAGGAACGTATCTCGTCGATGGTCTTGCAGAGCAGCATTGCAGTCCGTCCTTACGCCTTGCGGGCGCGGGGGTGTGCGGCTTCCAGCGCCGCTTGGACCTCGCGTGGCAGGTGGTAACTCTCCGCGTCACTGGGGAATCTGTGGGCGGTCACGTCATCGCGGTAGCGTGTAAGCGCGGAGGTGAAAAAGGCCGCGCCGTCGGCATATTGACGGCTGAACTTGGCGGATGGCGAAAAGCTAAGGTTGAACAGATCGTGGAAGACCAGGATCTGTCCGTCGCACTCGGGCCCTGCGCCGATGCCGATGGTAGGGATGGAACAGTGAGAGGTAATGGTTGCCGCCAGCTCGCGCGGAATGCCTTCCAGAACGATGGCGATGGCCCCGGCGTCTTCCAGCGCGTGAGCGTCCGCCGATAGGCGCTCAAATGCTTCAAGGCTTTTGCCCTGCACGCGGTAGCCCCCCATGCTGTGCACCGATTGAGGCGTCAGCCCGATGTGGCCCACCACGGGGACCTCGGCCTCGGTCAGCCGCCGCACAAGTTTGGCGCGCGCGCTGCCACCTTCGATCTTTACGGCCTGCGCCCCAGCCTCTTTGATCAGGCGAAGCCCGTTGCGGACGGCGTCGCGCAGGCTGGCCTGATAGGAGCCGTACGGCATGTCGGCCACAAGGAAGGCGCGGCGCAGCGCGCGAGCCACAGCGTTGGTATGGTGCAGCATCTCCTCCAGGGTCACTGGCAGCGTGTTTTCATAGCCCAGAACGACCATCCCCAGCGAGTCGCCCACCAGCACCAGGTCGATGCCGGCCTCGTCTACAAGGCGCGCAATGGGATAGTCATACGCGGTTATCGCGGAGATGGGTCGGTGGGCAAGTTTTTTCTGGAGGAGTGTGTCAGAGGTGATTCTACGCGGGGGTGCTGATGCTGCGGCGGGGCGAAGCGGGGTAACGCTCATGATCGACTCCAGTGCCACTCCGCCTGGCCTGCCGGCGGATGCAGCCCGAACACTTTCAGTATAGCAAGCGAGTGCGATTGGAGGCTGGGCGAATCCAGCGAACACTGGGATGCGCGAACGAGTGGATCGTACAGGGAGGCTGGTTACACCTGCACAACTCCACTCCGCTTCGCCCACCGGCCCAGACCACGGGCCCAAATCATGACCGCCCGCGTCGCTATCCCGAACAGACCCCCCACCTTTTTCTCTGGAACTTGCAACAGGAGATCGAGATTCCTATAATCAGCTTCTAGTGGGTCGCAACTGTCCCTGCGTTAAAAGGGCAGACTGGTTCCACTCGCGTAGACGAGAACCATCTTGACCTCCGGGACCACCGGGTGGCAGGTATCTTTTTAAATTGAATGAGGAGTCTTGCATGAAGAAGGTAGTCTTAGCCACTCTCCTGGCGTGTGTCGTGATCGCATCGGGTGTATCGTGCGCGTTGGCCCAGACCGCCGCTCCGGCTGCCGCCCAGCCCGTCAACCTCGGCGCACAAGCCGCCGCCACATGTGCGCTTCCCGACGCGGAGTACACGGCCTACAACAACGCGATAGGCCAGAGCAATCCTCAGGCCAAGGCAGCGGGTATTGAGAAGTACCTCACCGACTTTCCTACCTCGGCGTGCCCCAATATCAGGGTCGGCACCATGGTGCTCCTGATGACCGCCTACAGTCAGTTCGACGCGACCAAGACGCTGGACGCGGCGGACCGCATCCTCAAGCTGGATCCCAACAATCTACGCGCGCTCTATGGCGAGGCGGTTCTGCGCAAGTCAGCAGCCGCCGCTCTGCCGGATACAGACCCAGGCAAGCAGGCCGCGCTGGACGCCGCTGCCGGTTATGCGCAGAAGGGAGTCGTCGCCTTCGCAGCGCCCAAGCCTGCGGATATGCCGGACGCAGACTTCCAGACGCTCAAGGCATCCGCGGTTCCGTCTTTCTACAGCATCATCGCCACTGCTGCCTTGAATAAAAAGGACACAGCAACCGCAATCGATGCCTACAAAAAAGAACTTGCTTCTGTCCCACTGGCGCAGACTCAGACTCTTGGCCCACAGCTTCAGGACACCTACTACCTTGGAGTGGCATACTTCGAGTCGACTCCACCTGATCTTCTCAACTGCGCCTTCTATGGCAGCCGCTTTGTGGCCCTTGCGCCTGAGCCATACAAGACGCAGTACGCAGCCACGCCAAAGTATTGTTACCACCATTATCACGACGGAGACGATGGCTATGATGCATTTGTCGCCACAGCCAAGGCGAATCTGAATCCGCCCGATGGTTTCTTCGCAACCATCAAGCCTGGACTGACTCCCGCGGAAAAGATCCACAACATTATCGTTGGTACTCCCGATCTCTCCACGCTCGCCACCGAAGACAAGGAGATGGTCTTTCAGTACGGATCACCGGATGACGCTGCCAAGGTATGGGACACCATCAAAGGCAAGACGTTTACCATACCGGATACGCTGGTCATTACATCCTCGCCAACCGTGCTGACAGTGGCCGTGACCGACGGTGCCAAGCAGGCTAAGACCGCCGACTTCACCTTCAACCTTGCGCCTCCTGAGGAGGTTCCCGAGCTCAAAGCCAGTGCAACTCCCGCTCAGAAGCTCGCCTATAAGAAAGAAGTTGCCGCAGCCCAGGCCAAGGCGGACGCAAATACAGCGGCTACCGCGGTTGGCCAGACAGTCACTCTTACCGGCACCTACGACTCCTTCACCCCCAACCCAGTCATGATCATCATGAAGGATTGCGATGTGGTGCTGCCCAAGGCGGCAACCAAGACGGCAACTCCGGCTCATCGCACAACACCCGCCAAAAAGTAAGCTGCTAGCAAAACCCGCGGCAATCGAAGAGGCAGCCCATCGCGGCTGCCTCTTTTGTCTTGCGTATCCGATAAGTCGGCAATCCCAATACTCAACTCGTCAGCCATCGCAGCTCGGGTGCCCCATCCATGCACGCCTTTGTGCATGGGTGGGATCAAGGAAAGCTCACCAGCCACCTTAGTGCATTCGCCAAAAATCTTCCCTGTAGCACCGGCTGCAACTCCGGCACGCGGTGGTAGACGATCTTGCCCGCGCCGAGTTTAGTTGTGAATGTTCCCGCGCCAATCTGCCGACTGTGGTCGCGCGAGTAGGCGGCCACGATCTCCACCTCCGCACCGCCCGGCGCTCGGTCGATGAGTAGCCCATTCGACTCATTACCTCTCGCCTGGTAGTGGATGCCCATCGCCTGGTCCACCGGCATGCCCTCGTACAGCGCGTGTTTGCGCACAAAATACCAGTTACCCATCCACGGAGCGCGCAGGTCGCCCACCGTTCCGTTGTAGGTGAACGCCCCGGCGGTCGCAAGCTGCCTGGCTACTCCGTCGGAGAGCGCGTCGGTCTGCGGAATCGCCAGCAGCGGCGTCCCCGCCCGCACCGCCTCCAGAATGCCGTCCGCCAGCACGCCCGCCTGCACCACAGGCCGCCTCGCCGCTCCACTCGGCTGCGCCTCCTGGCCGGTAATCTCGCCCGCGTTCTGCGTAGTGGCCGCTCCCGTGACAACGCCGCCGGAAACGATCACGTCGTATCTTTCACCCGCCTTGAAGTCCTGCACCTGTGCCCCAGGGGTCGAGGCCAGTTGGCGGCGCAGAGCCGGAGTGATTCCCGAAACGCCGACCGCGATGTCTTCCATCACCGTGAACCCATTGTGGTGGACTCCTGCAACCTGGACGCTCCTCCAGGTGTCTGCCACCCAGATCGCCTTCGTCTGCGTATTTGCAGGCGCAGAGTTCAGCGCAAACCGGAACCTCCACAGCCCCCATTCCGTCAGCCTCGGAGTTACAAACGCCTCCTTCACCAGATAGCTGAACTGGTCCCGCTTCCACTCCGGCGCAGGAAACTCCGCGAACTTGATTATCTTTCCCGAAGGCGTTACCGCCGAAAGCGTCAACGTTCCCGTTGCGGCCCGGTCTGTGTCGTTCAGCAGATACAGATCGAACGTTGCCATCTCACCCTGCTGCGTACACATTGCCCTCTGCTTCGCCACCGGCCGCACTGGCAACAGCGTCGCCATAATGGGCGTTGGGTCGCTCTTGAAGTTCCTCAGGTTGTCCACGATCCCCGAGTGGTTCTCAATCGCCGTGCTCTCCCAGCCGGAGATC
>DATKGA010000011.1:0-24176 GCA_035510935.1 Acidobacteriaceae bacterium | reverse complement strand
CAGCTGGCCGTCCACAATGCCCACTCGCACAGCGCCTACCGGCCCATGGAAGGGAATGTCCGAAAGGGCCAGCGCGCAGCTGGCGCCGTTGATGCCCAGCACGTCCGGGTCGTTCTCCTTGTCCGCCGAATAGACGAACGCAACCACCTGCGTCTCGTTGCGAAAGGTCTCCGGGAAAAGCGGACGGATCGGCCGGTCAATCTGCCGGCAGGTCAGAATCTCTTTTTCGCTGGGGCGTCCCTCGCGCTTGATGAAGCCACCTGGAATGCGTCCGCCCGCATATGTGTTCTCGCGATATTCCACCGTCAGCGGGAAGAAGTCGATGCCTTCTTTCGGGTCGGGCGCGGCCACGGCCGATGCCAGAACTACGTTGTCTCCACTGGTTACAAGCGCGGAACCGGAGGCCTGCTTGGCCAACCGTCCCGTCTCAAAGGTAATGCGCTTGCCGCCGGCAAGCTCTACTGTGACTTCCTGCTTCATCGTTTGCCTCTTCTCTTAATCGTCGTTTTTATCTAGTTGGGAACTTGGTAGTGCGCCGCTTATTCAAGCGCTCAGGGACGTCTCCCCGTGTGGCCTTCCTCGTGGCCCATGGCAGAGTGCATGTTCAAAATCCGTGGCTCGCCACCCTGAACCATGACTCGGCCCAACCGGTCAGCAGCCAGTGCGGTGCATCCGTTCGTTTTTCGATGGACCATCTCTCCCGCCATCAGCAACTCCGGCTGCATCGACCGATGCGGCTGTGCGTGAAGTAGACTGCCGGGGTGCGTCGGGTCTTGCTCTCTTCCATAATGAGGGGTTGTCCCAGTGCGTTTACTTGCGGATGCCTAGCTTCCCGATCACCTCACGGTACCGGTCCGCATCGCACTTCTTCAGATAATCCAGCAGACCGCGCCGCTTGCTCACAAGCATCAGAAGTCCTCGGCGGGAGCCGTGGTCCTTCTTGTGCATCTTGAAGTGCTCGGTCAACTCGCCAATACGTTCGCTCAGGAGGGCGATCTGAACCTCCGGACTCCCGGTGTCCGTCTCGTGCGTACGAAACTTCTCAATAATTCCTGTCTTCTTTACCGATTCCAACACAGCAGTTGTTGCTCCTGATCTCTAGTTCACTCGCAGTCGTAGTGTCTCCGTCAAGGATAGCACCGCAAGCGAGAACGCTGCAATTCGTATCCCTCAAATAAACTGCCGCTTCATGCCAGATTCTTCCTCAGAAACGCCAACGAGCGCGTATAGGCCAGCTTCGCCGCCTCCTCGTTGTAGCTTGGCCGGTCCGGGTTCGCAAATGCGTGGCCCACACCGTTATATATATAAATCTCAACCTCAGGATGCGCCGCTCGCACTGCATCGATCTGGTCGCTCCCGATGTGGGTGTCCGCCGCGCCAAAGTGCAGCAGTACCGGGCACACCGGCTCCTCCGTGGCCACCTTGCCAATGCCACCGGCGTAGTATCCAATGCAGCAATCGGGCTGCATCTTTAACCTCTCGCCCCTCGTTGCCGAGAGCCAACTGGTGAGGCCGCCATAGCAGAACCCCATCACACCCGTCGCTTTGCCCGCCTGCTTCCCATAGTGGAAGGCCGCCGCAATATCCATCAGCGAAAGATCCGGATCCAGCTTCGGATAAATCGCGAACGCCTTCTTCATGTCCTCTTCGCCGTAGCCCAGTTCCAGGTCGCGCTCGAAGCGGTCAAACAGCGCGGGCGCAATCGCCAGAAAGCCCTCGCTCGCATACGCGTCCGCAACCCCGCGAATCGACTTGTTCACGCCGAAGATCTCCTGTACCACCACCAGCGCCCCAACCGGCTCCTGCGCGGGAGTCGCAACGTACGCCCCCAGCTCGTGCCCATCCTCCGCCTGTAGCTTTACCCAACTCCCCATCGCTTTCGCCCCATCCTTCCGCGCTTTCAGCTTTGTTCTATTACTCCATCTGATGCCTGCCGGGCTCATCAGGTCTCGACTTCGAGACCTATGAAATCGTTGCCTCCGCTCGACTGAGTATAAAATTGGCACGTGTGCGGAGAAGTCTCATGAAAGCCACCTTCCTGCTTGTGCTTTTTTTAGTGTCTGCATTCGCTCATAGTCAACCCTCGTCTCTCACTTCCGCCTGCGGTCCTGACAAGGTAACCTTTAGCGCGCACGAAGCCTCCACTCCGCTTGCTCCCGTTCTTCCCGCACCCGGCAAAGCCCTCGTCTACTTCATCCAGGACGAAGGCCAGCTCAGCGAGGCCCGACACTACACCTTGAAAGTCGGCCTGGACGGAGCGTGGGTCGGCGCCTACCGGGATAACGCCGTCTTCACCGTCTCCGTCGGCCCCGGAGAGCACCACATCTGCGCCAACGTGCAGTCTAACTTCGAGCCCGGCCAAAACCTTGCCTTCGCGCATTTCACCGCGGAGGCACGCAAAGTCTATTACTTCCGGACCCGGCTCAGCGAATACGGTGGACACATGGAAATCGATCAACCTGACAGCGACCAGGCGAAGTATCTGATTTCCATCTATCCGGCGAGTGTATCGAAGCCCAAAAAGTAAGTGTCAGCACAGTGACCCACGTTCAATCGCCCTGCGTCCCGTCTCGCCGTCAGTTCTTCTCACCCGCGTGCGCGTAGCCCCTCATCTCCGAGAGCCAACGCAGATAGCGCGCTACCTGCTTACGTTCGCCATACAGAAGCCGTAGGAAGTCGCGCAACTCGATCTCTTCCGCGTGTAGTCCAGTAAACGTCTCCATCCGCCACTTCAGGAATTCGCTCCGCCAGGGCCGCAGCCGGCTGCCTCGCGTCGCGTTCCACACAAAGATCAACACAGCGCCCATGCGACTCTCCCTCGTCCACGATTATAGATTCCGCGCTCACACAGAATTCGATGAATCAGCCCCCGTTTTGAAAGGGCGGGACTTTAGTCCCGCCGTAAGCGCCTATTTCCAATGCGGCTTTAGCCGCCGAGGGAATGTCAAGCCCTGATCCAGACATCCTCTAAGCCTCACTCACTGCCCCTGCTGGAAGTGCTCTCCCCGCCGCTTCCCGCCAAAGTCCTTCGCCAGCGTGCATGACTCCAGCTTTCCGCTCTCGTAGAACTTTACCCCGCCGTCGCGCCGAGCACCGTCTCCGAACAATCCGATGAATCCCGCAGTCATACATGGGACCCCTTGAACGCTCTGGTCTCCGGCCAGCCAGCACTGCTCCAGCTTCCCACTGGGATAGAACACCGTCATCGAACCCTCGCTCGGCCCCAGTAGCCAATTGCCGCCGCTGCACTTCACTCCCGCAACAACGGAGTTGTGCTGAAGCACTGCGAACTTCGGTCGTCCGTCCAGCAGGAGATGGAGGATCGATCCCGAAGGCAACATTGCCTCGCCAAGCGCAAACTCACGCGAGACCGCGCAGCTCTCCAGCTTGCCGTCCGAGTAGAGCCACGCATATCCCTCGGCGCATGGATAGCCCTGAATCTCGGTGGGCTGAGAGAACTTCGTTCGATGCGTCGCGGGGCGGGGTTGTGCCGTCTGCGTCACCCCATATCCCGTCGCCACCACCACGCAAACCGCAATCAACTCGCCCAGCCTGCCTAGCCTCTTCATCGCAATAACTCCTTGGCCCATGGAGTACCTGCTCAACGACTATCCATAATACTCGTTCCGCGTATCTCGCCTGCGTAGCCTTCCTCACGCCAGGACTGCATAGCCGATAAACGCTCGGCGGACCCGTCGCGGGCATGGGCATCAGAGTTCGGATCGTCCATGATTCCCAGGTAATGGATGCACACTAAATAGCTTCGCCTCGTCGTTGCCGATCTCCTCAGGTTTTGCACATGAGGCAAATAAAAAAGCCCGCAGCCTTGGCAGGCACCGGGCTTCTCTTAAATTGTAAGAAATCCTTCGTCTACTTCACGACCGTCTGGAACAGCGGAGACGTCAGAAGATTGTTAAATTGGCTATCCGAGGACGAGTACACCACCGTAAGCGCGCCCGAACCGGAATCGATGGTCGTCTCATCCAGCGCTGTCTTCTCCATGGGCGATCCCTGCTGCTTCTTCAATAGAAGCACTCCCTTAAGCACGGTCGCACAGGTAGCCGCCGTCAGCGTGTCGGACATGTTCACCGACATGTCGAACTTCACCCCATTGGAAAAATCCATGGTGTAGCGCGAACCCTTCATCCGGTTCTTCACCGTATCGTAGTCGGCCAATTGCGACGCATTGCCCAGCACGCCACGCATCATGATCTGCGTGCCCTTGGCGTCCAGCAGGCTCCAGATCGCGTGGCTGTCCACCGCGCCCATGTCGCTCACCAGATCGCTGTCGGTCAGAAAATTTGGCACAAATCCATCGCGTGCGTCCACAGCCGCGCGCACCGCGTCCTTGTCGCCAAACACCATCGTCGTCTGGTTCAGAAACACCACGCTCATGCCGGTCGAGCCCATGGGATAGATGCTGTTGTTGCGCACCATCACCGGCTTCACCTTGTTCTTGGTAAAGTTGGCCAGAATGTCGCGGGTATGGAACTGTCCCTGCGCGATACCCACCATCCGCTCCACTTCAACCGTTCCCTTGTTGTCGGGACTGGGAGTCACGGACCGAAAGGCGGCGAAGGCAAGCGCGTCCGTGTCCTCGTCCACCTTCAGCCCGGATCGCTCCAGCGCAGACTCCAGACTCTTCAGTTCGGGAGGCATCACGTGCTCCTTCAGGCTCATTGCCACCGTCGAGTTCTGCATCGCGTGGTAGTCCACCATGATGATCTGTTGTACGTCGTGCGGAATCGATGCTTTGGCATCGCTGGAAAGCTGTTCGGCGTGGGCCATCGACGCCATCAGCGACAGCAAGACCGTCAGCCCTGCAGCCGTCGCCAACTGTCGTCTTCCCTGCCGGTTGAATCTGGATCGTAATTCGGTAACAAAGTTGCGCACTATGAACTCCCGTAACTCGGTGGTTGTTGAACTGCCGGATGCGCTTCGCATCCTGTACCACCGTTCTATTGTTTTCTGAATCAACGACCTACTGTTCTATGAATCACCGTTCTATTGTTCTCTGAATCAACGATCGAGGCAAGTACCAGTCATTTGCTTGGACGTATCCCATACAAAAAGGTTTGCCCATGCTGTGACCACATTCGCGGCCCACTCAACTGCTCCAGGCAGCCATTGGCGCTGCCCGTTCACCCCGCGGGCCAAGGCAGAGGCTGCTCCAGCCTGCGTTCCAGCACTTTGGCCTCCGGATCGAAGTTGGGAATCTCGCGCAGCCACTCCGCCTGCGGTTCGTAAGCCTCCAGAGGAATCAGTCCTATGACTTCGCCCTCCGCCGCTACCGCACCATGCGTTCGCGCAAGCTCTCGCACCTTGTCGTGCACACGGCTCATCGCGGTGGTATGGAAATCCGTAATATTCATACTCACCTGTGCCCTCCCGTTCACGCTCACTCCGATCGCCTTCACCCCCTGTAGTCCGCCCGTGGAGGCGCGGATGGCACGGGCAACAGCGCGCGCAGCAGCAATGTCAGCCTGCGCGGCCAGCGGCAACCCGCCTCCCGCCTGGGCCTGCGTCTTCGGCGAATCCAGATAAATGTTGTATGCAATCAGAAAGCTGCGCGCGCCCACCGCGCTGGCCCCGGCCGTCGGATGGATCTCAGGGCCGCCGACATCCGGGCGCCGTGACGCATCGCGATGTGCCGTCTCCAGCAGCCCCTCGAACTGCCCCCTCCGCACGTCCTCCAGGTTCACCCGGTCCGGACGCGCCGCCGCAGCCTCATAGAAGTACACCGGGACCCCGTATCGGCGCCATATCTCCAGCCCCGCCTGGCGCGCCATCATCGCGCACTCCGCCAGCGACACCCCGCTCACTGGCACAAACGGCACCACGTCCGCCGCGCCAATCCGCGGATGTTCCCCCTTCTGCCTGGTCAGATCGATCAGTTGCGCCGCCCGTCCGACCCCGCGCACCGCCGACTCGAAGACCCCGGACGGCGATCCCGCAATCGTCACCACGCTCCGGTTGTGCGCCACGTCCAGCGACCAGTCCAGCAGGCGCACTCCGTCCACGCGCATCGCAGCCACAATCGACGCGACCTTGGCCTCATCCGTGCCCTCCGAAAAGTTGGGCACGCATTCAATCACCGCATTCGGATTCACATGCGAAGGCATACTCTCACTTCCACCAACTGTATCCCAGGGTGAACTGTACACTTGCGTTGATCCCCGGGTTCTTGTCGCCCAGCGATGCGCTCGAGATATGGATCGCGTTCGCCCCCAGGTCAATCGATCGGTTCGCCCGTGTAAAGTAATGCACTCCCACGCCAAACTGCGGCGTGAAGTTCCACACGCTGGTATCGTCGTTCGGCCCGTTATCGCCCAGTGTACTGTAGGTGAACCCTCCATTATTATTGGGGATCGGAGGCCCGCCGAACGAAGGATACTTATGGGTCGTCCATAGCAGTCCGCCCGCACCCTGCGCCCACGGCGCAAAGCGTCGATTTCCGGAAAAATTCCAGCGCAGAATAATCGGAGTAAGACTCACCCCGGTAAACGTCCCGCCAATCGGGAAAGGAGCTGAGGTACACACTGCCCCCAGGCCGCCGAACGGTCCCGTGGCAACCGTGCAATTCTGCCGATAGGTGATCGGCGTATACGACTGCCAGAACGGAAACAGCTCCATTCCGAACTCAAAGTTCCCGCGCAGCTTCCCATGGCCCGAGTTCTCCGTCAACACCTTGCCCGCGTGCACTCCCGCCATAAAGAATGTGAATCCTCCGCGGTCTTCGGTCACGCCAAATCCGCTCTGCACCAGCGCACCAAAGTTGAAGGGCCTCACCTGCTGCTGCACCGGGTTGTTGATCGAAACATTCGACCTACTCAAAGAACCCTGCGCCCCGGCCGCGCTCGTCATTAGCGCCGATACCGCCGCAATCCCAATCAAGATCCTCATGCCGTTCAATGAATTGCTCCGTTCCTTAATCCAATTCAATTCCCGCACAGAAGAAAGCCGCCGGCGCTCCGGCGGCCTCCTCATCAAAACTCGCCGCGCGGAGTACCTATCCGGCATTCGCCGCTACGGTAGCCTCGTCCATATCGAAGTTGGTGTACACATTCTGCGTGTCGTCCAGGTCTTCCAGCACCTCCAGCAGCCGCATCATCGCTGTCGCCTGGGTGCCTTCCAGCCTCTGCTGGGTCGATGCCACCATCGTCACCTCGGCGTACTCCGCCTTGATACCCGCCGCCTTGATCGCCTCCAGTACTGCGTCAAACTCTTTCGGCCCAGTCACTACTTCCCACGTCTCGCCCTCGTCCGACAGGTCGTCCGCGCCCGCCTCCAGCACAATCTCGGTCAGCTTGTCCTCATTCACCGCGGATTTCTCCACCGCGATCACGCCCTTCTTGCTGAACAGGTAGCCCACCGACCCTGATTCGCCCAGGTTCCCGTTGTTCTTCTGGAAGGCGTGCCGGATCTCGCTCACCGCCCGGTTTTTGTTGTCCGTCAGCACCTGCACCATGATGGCCACGCCACCCGGCCCGTAACCCTCGTACACAATTTCTTCGTAGCTCAGCCCCTCCAGTTCACCCGTGCCCCGCTGGATCGCCCGCTTGATGTTCTCCGCGGGCATGTTCTCCGCCTTGGCCGCCAGGATCGCCGTGCGCAGCCGAGGGTTGCCGTCCGGATCGCCCCCCCCGCCCTTCGCCGCTATCGTAATCTCCTTGATCAGCCGGGTAAAGATCTTTCCCCGCTTGGCGTCGGTCGCGCCCTTCTTATGCTTGATGGTCGCCCACTTTGAATGGCCTGACATGTCGTCCCTCTAATCCTCGATTTGCAGTCTGGCTGGCTCAGCAAGCCGATCTGGGCGCAGCCAGCAACCCATCGCCAGCCTCACGCAACGTACGATTTTAGCACGGCGAATGCAACCGGGTGCCCCATTTATCGGGCGTCTAGATCACGCGATGGGGGATGTACGGCTCCACTCATCGTCACGCCGCCAGCAACCCCTCCAAATCCAGCGGCCGCGTCACCATCGCAATACCGCCCTGCGCATCTCTCGGCCACTCTGCCTCTGGCCGGTCCCAGTACAGCTCCACCCCATTCCCATCCGGGTCGTGCAGATACAGCGCCTCGCTCACTCCATGGTCGGCCGCACCATCCAGCTCTACGCCATGCTTCCTCAGCGACCGCAGCGCCGCGCCCAGCTCCGCCCGCGTGGGATACAGAATCGCCAGATGATACAGCCCCGTCGTTCCCGCCGGCGGCGGCCCTCCCCCCTCGCTCTCCCAGGTGTTCAACCCAATGTGGTGGTGGTATCCGCCCGCAGACACAAACGCCACCGACCGCCCCATCCGCTGCGTCAGCTCAAACCCAAGCACGCCGCTATAAAACGCCAGCGCCCGATCCAGGTCCGCCACCTTCAGATGCACATGCCCTATCCGCGCCCCACTCGCAATCGCCATGCTCATTCGATGCGGCTGCCCCATCTCTCGATTTTGATACATGGGTCTATCACTCGCCTCGATATAATTCCCCAGACCCTCAGTATCCAGACCCTCCATATCACGAGCCACGCCATTGCCTTCTCAACCTAAGCACCCGTCGAAAACCCAAACCCGCCGGCACCAGACCTTCGACCTCTCGCCCTTCGGCTTGCAGCCAAAAGACCTGCGCACCCTCCGCGCACTCAACACCCCCGCAAAAATCCAGCGCTTCCTGGACGCCTTACCCTACCAGTACGCCAACACCGCATGGTCGCCCGCGCGCGCCCTGCGCGAGCGCAAGGGTCACTGTCTGGAGGGAGCGTTGCTTGCCGCTGCCGCACTCCGCATCAACGGTCACCCACCCCTGCTCATGGATCTCGAAGCCATTCACGACGACGACCACGTCATCGCCCTCTACCGCGAACATGGCCTCTGGGGAGGCATTGCCAAGTCAAACTTCGCCGGCCTGCGCTTCCGCGCGCCCATCTACCGCACCCTGCGCGAGCTTGCCCTCAGCTACTTCGAGAACTACTACAACCTCCGCGGCGAACGAACCCTGCGCTCCTACTCCCGGCCGGTAAATCTCGCCCGCCTGGACAGCCAGCACTGGATGACCTCCGAGCAGGATGTCTGGTGCGTTGCGGACCTCCTCATCGCCGCGCGCCACTACCCGCTCTTCCCCCACAAGCTCGCGCCCTCACTGCCCCGCCTCGACCGCCGCAGCTTTCAGGCAGGCATGCACGGCTGGACCATGCACTGATGCGTGTCGCGTGCGCGTCCTAGCTTATCCCGCGTCCCAACAAGCCGTCATCCCGACCGAAGCGCAGCGAAGTGGAGGGACCCCCGCATTTCGTCTTTGACGTTGCATGTTCTTTGCTTGTCATTCCGCAGCGCAGCGGAGGAATCTGCTTTTCGCCGGGTGCCCCAATCATCCCGGTTCGTCCGCCTCTTAATGGCCCATCTCCTTATAATCCTCGGCAAGCCAATCGCAGCGATTGATCAGCTTCTCGTCCTGGTAGATCCCCTCTTGAATCGTCTGCACCAGGCGATCGAGCTGTGCCGCGGTCAGGCTCTGTAGTTTGTCGGCGTGTGGCGACTCTTTCTCGTACGCCGCATGGGCGGCGGCGTCGCCGCGTCTTCCGTAAAACTCCTCCGAGGGCGCGGATTTAGCCTGATCGAACCGGTCCGCCGCGCTCAGGTAAAACATCGTCTGCGCATTCTGCAGCGCAATCATGTTGTCGTTCATCGTGCTGTTGAATTGGCTCTGGAAGGTATACAGCCTCCAATATTGGTGAATCTCCTCATACGAGAAATAATCCGTGGCGCCGCTCTGCTGCGCGGCCTGCCAGGCAGAATCGGCAAGCTGACCGGGAGGATGATACAGTACGATGCGGTCGTGCGCGGTCAGGGCGTGCCGGCGAAAACGCGCCAGCACGGCCAGATCGTTGAACAGATAGTCCTCGTGCATGGCCAGCGTATACCTTGCGCTCTGCACCATGAGGCCGTTTGCAGCCATCTCCTCCACCAGCAGCTCGCGCGCGTGCCGCGCCTCGTGCCGGTGGTGGATGTACTCCGCCGTCTCGTCCAGCCCCAGCGCAATCAGCAACCCAACCACAATAATCGCAATATGGATCAGCGCGTCCTTCCAGCTATGTACACCTTCATGCGGCTCGTGAACTTCAATCACAGGCGTCACCTCCTCCTTCACAGTCTCAGGAATATCAACAATCTCCGCTGCTTCGCAGGATTGGGCTTCAATCGGAATGGGGTCGGTTTCGGGCATAGGCTTGGGGGGCTTACTCCGGGCCTTCGTTCTGGTCGAGCGAGCCTTCATAGTTCCTGAACCTGTCGATCTCGCGCTGCGCTGCCTCTGCGTCTCCCAGATCGTCGGCGGATTGCGTTACATGGGCAATCGCCCTATATTCGGACCGGGATGGAGCAGGGGTAAATTCGGCAAAGGTCTCGTGGAAGTTGGTCATGACGGAGGCGATGTTCCGGTAGGCGAATAACGCCCTGGAGACCAGGTCGATCTCATGGTCAAGCTGCTCGGGCGAGAGGTGCGTAGCATCGGGATCGACGATCTTGAAACGTGTGCACTCAGCGACAGCGGTGCGCGCATCGCGGACCGCCTGCGTAAGTACATTGAGACGGATATAGAGCTCAGAGTTGCTGCGTGCCTCGGACTGCGGCATGTAGTCAACGGCTCCGTTGTGCTGCGCGGCCACCCAGGCGCCATCCACCATGCTCATACCCATGGTGGTCCAGCGCAGTGTGCCGTAGCTCGCAGGCATTGGCTTGCCGGGGTGCTGGCGCAGATAGACGAAGATCGCGAGGTTGTTTTCCAGGATGGGAACGATGCGATGGAACTCCTCCGTCAAGACCGAGAAGCGGACGATGTCGATCTTGCGCTCAATGGCCAGCTCCTTGCGCGCATCGGCCAGCTCGCGCCGATGGTGGATGTACTCGACCCCCTGCTCCAACCCAATCGCGATGAGCAGGCCAAGCACGATGGTCGCAATATGGACGAAGAACTCCTTCCAGCTATTCGCCGCATGGTGTGCGTCGTGGATATCGATCATAGGGGCGTGCTCCTCATGGGTCAGGGCGTCTGGATCTGAGTTGGTATCGCCGGGCACGACCGTAACCGGCTCGGCAAACACCTCCGCCTCCTCGGCAAGCGACAACTCTTCCGGGATCTCCGGTGTCTCTGGCATAGGTTTTCCTAGGGGGCCGTTGTCAGGCTAGATTATCAGCGATACACAAACGAAGAAAGCCACCATCAGTTCAGCATGAGCTTCAATAACCTTGAACCTTGAACCGCGAACCTCGAACCTACACAATCTCCGCCGCCATCATCTCCCGCAGCGTCTCCCGCCGCCGGATCAGCCGCGCCTTGTCCCCATCCACCAGCACCTCCGCCGCCCGCGCGCGCGTGTTGTAGTTCGAAGCCTGGCTCATCCCGTATGCCCCTGCGTCCAGCAGCAGCACCAGCTCGGCCGCCTTAACCTTCGGCATAGCCCGGTCGTGAGCGAAGAAATCCCCCGACTCGCAGATCGGCCCCACCACATCCACCTTCGCCGTCACTCCGCGCCCCTTCGCCACCGGCAGAATCTCATGGTGGGCCTGGTACAGCGCCGGCCGAATCAGGTCGTTCATCGCCGCATCCGTAATTACAAACGTCTTCGTGCCATTTTTCTTAACGACTACCACCCGCGTCAGCAGCCCGCCCGCCTGCGCCACCACAAACCGCCCCGGCTCCACCAGCAGACGCACCGCGCACAGCCTTTCGGCAACCTTGCCCAGCGCCGCCGCATACTCCCTCACCTTGCGTGCCGCATCGAACTTTGGCTCCTTCGGCGAATCCAGGTAGTCGATCCCCAATCCGCCGCCCGCATCCACAGTCCGAATCGTGTGCCCGTCCTTTCGCAACTCGCCAACCAGCTTCGCCACGCGCTCCAGCGCCGCCGCAAACGGTTCCACTGCGCGTATCTGCGAGCCGATGTGGACGCTCACTCCCGCCGCATCCAGCCACTTGGAGCGCGCTGCTCTGCGATAGATCGACCGCGCCAAGCCGATCTCAACCCCAAATTTATGACTTCCCAGTCCAGTCGAAATATACGGATGCGTCTCCGCAAACACATCCGGATTCACCCGCAGCGCAAACCTTGCCCGCACGCCCAGAGCCTTCGCCCGTTCGGCCAGCACCTTCAGCTCCGCCTCCGACTCCACGTTGAACATCAATATCCCGGCCTTCAGCGCCGCGTCGATCTCCCACTCCTGCTTGCCCGCGCCGGAAAATACAACTCGCTTCAGCGCGCCCTTATCCGCCCGGCGCACCCGCTCCAACTCGCCGCCGCTCACAATATCGAACCCCGCGCCCATCTCCGCCAGTATCCGCAGAATCGCCAGCGACGAGTTCGCCTTCACCGCATAGCACACCGTCGCTTCGCGTCCTGCCAGCGCTGCCTGAAACAACCCAAACCGATACCGGATCTGCTCAGCCGAGTAGACGTACAGCGGTGTTCCATGCGCCCCCGCCAGCTCCGTCAGCGACACCCCATCGCAATACAACTCCCGCCCTTGATAGTGGAATGGCCGTGAGTGGAACAGTCGCGCCGCCACCACCGCCGCGCCTTTGCCTGGGTTCGTTCCAATGCGAGCGTTCAAACCCCACTCCCCGCGCTGTTCTCAGGCAGTACGTACGGCGCCTCGGGAATCACGATCCAAGCAATGACGTATGCCAGCACTCCGGTCCCCCCAAACAGCACGCACAGCACCCACAGCAGGCGAACCGTGGTAATGTCCCACCCATAGTGCAGCGCCAGTCCGGAGCACACCCCGCCGAAGACGCGGGGATAACGCGGCCGCATCAACTGCCCAAACACCGGCGCCTGCATATAGCCCGCCGGCTGCACAACCGCACCGCACGCAGGGCAGAACCGCGCCCCCGCCTCCACCGGCCTTCCACAATGAGAGCAATACATCACACGCCTCCGGGAGTCTCTTATTTTGACATATCCCGCTCTTCTATACGCACGCATCGTCTCCCTGGTTCCACGAGACCCTGTCGCCGCCTATTTCCCCGTGTACGGCGTCTTCATCAACCGCCGCGCCGCGTCGCTCTGCGACTGGTCGCCGCCGCCCGACGCCGCCATCTGATATAGCCCTACCGCCTTCGCCCTCTGCTGCAGCAGGTCGTACATCTCTCCCGCGTTCAATTGTGCTCGCTTGCGCAGCCAATCGCTACAGTTGGGCTGCTCGGCGGCCTTCAGGTAGTTCTCCGCCGCGTCCGCAATGTCATTCTGCCCGCGCTCGGTGTCGGCCAACCCGAACCACGCCAGTTGCAGGCGCGCATCGATGAAGTATCCCAACTTTCCCGCATCCGCCAGCACCTCCTTATACAACGCAATCGCCCCCTGCCCGTTGCCTTCGTCTTTGGTCAGGTTCGCCTCTTCCAGGCGGAACAGATAATTGTGCGGATATTCCACCGCCAGCCCATGCTGCTCCGCCAGCGCCTCCGGGTAGCGTCCATCATGGCGTAAAAACAGCGACAGCACCGTCCTCGATTCCACCTTCGTCACCACGCCGTGAGTGGCCGCGTCGCGCAGCAGGGCCAACCCCTGCTCCTTGTTCCCGCCCACACCCACAATGCCCACTACCATGCGCACCCAGCGCGGCAAGCTGGCCACCGCGAACTTCTGGATCCCCACCGCCATCTTGGCGTCCGAATAATCCGGATCGATCTTCAACGCCTGTTCCGAGTCGTTGCGCGCCGCATAGCCCTGGCGCGCCGCCGCCACATAGCTGTGGTCCACCAGCGTAATGAACACCGCATGCATCCCGCGTATGTACCCGCGGGCAAAGTAGGCGTTCTTGTCGTTGGGATTGGCCTTGATTCGGTCGTCGCACAGCTTGATGCCCGAATCGGTCAGGGACTCGATCCGCTGCCGCGTGGCCTCCGGAACAGGCACATTCCGCTTCGAGGTCAAAAAATTGTCATGCGCGTAGTAAGTCGTATCCAGCAGGTCCTGGTGGTACAGTTCGCGAAACACTGTCGCCATCAGCACATACCCGTAAGCCATCGGCTCCTGCGGATGCGCCCTCAGCACCGCCTCTGCTCGGCTCAGCGAGCCATCGAAGTCGAGAATATAGAAGTGCTCATATACCTCGTGCACCGCGGGATCGAAGTTCAAAGGGTCGCTGTGCTGCGCCGTCGCATCCGCCTTCGTCTGCGGCGCTGCAGAGGCAGTTCGGAAGATAGGCGCAACCCCGGTCAGCATCAGTAGAACAATCGCATGGGCCAGTCCAGGCTTTCGCACGCTCCTCCCGGTTCTCCGCTGGCCGTCTTTTATCGCGAACCAGGATTCAAACGAACCCATTGCTCCCCTTGCGCGCAAAGTTATAAACTCCCATTCTCGGCCTGCTCAGCCCGCCATGCCGACACTCTTGACTATATCTTCGATGCGTACGCAGTTGGAGAACTCAGGCGTGCTGAAGCGTGCTCCGTCTACTGCGGAAACTTCTCCTCGCCGCCACACCCCAGTGTGGATGACGGGCTGGGGCTAGGTGTAACCTCCGTCAGACGGTCAGGTTCTCAGGCTTCTGCGAAACCGGAAGAAACGGTGCTCGCAGACGTTGCAGCGCAACGGGACCATACCGATGCTGCGCAATAAAAGATCGAGTACCCGGCGATGCGACCTCCGGATGTCGGGTTCATGGCACTTTGGACATTTAACAGCCATGGCTGGCAATCTCCTGAATACCCGTGGGCCGGCAAACCAGGTGTTCCATGCGCCTTCCACCATCTTCCGTACGAAACGGACATGCATTCCCATGGGCCGCAGCATAGTCCGGGAATGTAACAGTAATAATGCACTTTCCACGCCAGCTTCGCAATCGGAAGGTACCCGATTCGATACATTTTAATACTGCCTCCGATCTATTCTTGCCTCCTTGTTATGCATCTGATAGCACAGTAGTCAGCACGCTATGACCCGCTTCGAATTGCTTCATCTACTTGTCTCGCAGGCCAGGGCCAACGGCTTCGAGTTCCGCAAGTGGTACATCGCAAAGCTGGGACTGCCATGGGAGACCACTCAGCAGGCGGTTGAAATTCTATGCGCGCAGCGCCGCTACTACGCACTGCTCTTCTCCCATGAGTTCGCCTCTACCTTTTGGAAGGCCGGTGAGCACATCACCTTTCAGGTGGACAATCAGACCTTCACCCGGCGCAAGGCCGATGGCACCATCGCTACCGTAACCCGCAAGGGATACACCAGGCGCAGCACGCGTCCCGATGCCTGGCGTTATCACCTGCGTGAGCTCGCCCTCGCCGAGGAGCCCCTCCGCTATATGCGCCGATACCTTCGCGTCGATGAAGATCTCGACCCCGACGACGACGCGCCGACACCGCCCATCGACGCCGCCCAGGACTCTTCCAGCGCGCCGCACCACCGCCCCGCAGCCCCCAAGATAGCTCTCGTCCGCAACCGCCCCACCTGACATCCCTACGGGTTCAACCGCTGCAGCGCCTTGCGCGCCGCCTTCGCCTCTTTGTCCACCGGATCCAGCTTCAGGCACGCAGTATATTCCGTGATCGCTTCGTCTCGTTTGTTCAACTTCAAGGCCGCCTCGGCCAGCGCAAAGTGCGCCTCCGGGTCGTCGGGCGCCGTCTTTACCGCATCCTGGCTGCGCATATACGCCCCTTGCAGGTCGCCCGAATCGGTGTAGAACTTTGCCACGCTCAGGTCCTCAGCCTCGCGCTCGTCCGCGCTCTGCAACTTCGTTCCCACCGGATTCACCCGATGCAGCAAGTGCCTGCCCGTACTGCCTTCGCTGCCTTTGTCCTGCAGCGCCGCTCCATCCGCTGTTCCATCCGGCCCGGTTGCGGCGTCCCCGCCCCCACTGTCGGAGCTGCTGGAACTGCTGCTTGAACTGCCCCCGCCCGCGCCTCCGATCGCGCACGCACTCTTGTCATCTTCGCCTGGAAATGGAAGCGCTGCTGCCGTCTTCCCTGCTCCCGCCCCCGTTTCGGAAGTCGGTCCGGAGCTCGTTCCAGAACCTGCACCCGGTGCGTTTGGCGCCTTCGGAACACCACTCAGTTTCGGATCAGTCGCCCCCTGAGTCAGCGGTACACTGCTCCCGCTATCCTCGCCGGGAAACGGGAACTGCTCAGACGCGCTTGGCTTGCCCGTGACCGTCGGAGTCGCTCCGCATGGTACAGGCTGCGGTGCCACCGCACACGGCGCTGGGCCGCTGTCGGGCTTCGGCAAGGGATCGGTCGCCGGCGTACTCTGTGCGCCGCAGGCAACCGCGACCCACGCCGCCGCAACCAGCACCACCCCAGCACGTCTCTGCATCGCGCTCCCCTTCCTCTTCATTTTAGACGATTCGCCCCCTCCAACCGTCTTGCACAGATCTTGCCTCCCGCGTTTGTTATAGTCAGCCCAGTATGATGCTTCCCGGACTCATCGTTCGTTCCTCCTCCATCCACGCCGCCGGATGCTACACCATGCGTCCCATCCGCAAGGGAGCCCGCGTCTGCGAGTACGATGGCCAGCGCATGTCCAAGGCCGTCGCCGACCTTCGTTACGAGGGTCGCCCCGTCACCTATCTCTTCTCCTGCGGGGGGAACACCGTCATCGACGGATTTGGCATGGCCATGTTCATCAACCACAGTTGCGACCCCAACTGCGAGACCGAGCAGGACGCCGGCGACCGCATCTTCATCTCCGCCCTGCGCGACATCGCCGCCGGGGAAGAACTCACCTACGAGTACAACCTCTACGACTCCGACGAAGAACACCAGCACTGCTTCTGCGCCGCTCCCAATTGCCGCGCAACCATGTTCTCCGACCTCGAACTCAAGCGCCGCGGCCGTCTCGCACGCCGCAAAAACTCTGCAAGCACCTGATTCACGCCGTTCTAATTGTCGCTCAGCACGTCCGAGTTGTAGTTGATCACCAACGCTTTGCCTGGCGTAGGCAGCTTGCCCAGTTGTAGCGTCTGGTCGATCATTCCGTTGCCATGGATCACCACTTTGAATATCTGATGGATCTCGCCAGTCTTCACCTCCAGATAGATCGGGATCAACATCACAAAATTCGGCGACACGTTGCTCTGCGTCAACTTCATATGCACGCTCGTGATGCCTTTGTTGTCGACCGTAAACTCCGAACTGATCTCGTAGTGCGGCAGCTCCGTGCCGTATACGTATTCGTTAAAGAACCAGTCCAGCTTGCCGTTGCCTTGCAGATCCATCGCGTGCGACATGGAGCGTTCCATCGCCGCTTTAAAATCTTCGGTCCGCGCCGTCTTGCCCGTATAATCCCGAACAAACTTCTGCATCGCCAGCCGGAACGGTTTGTCGCCAAAGGCAGGCGTCCAGTACAACATGTCCAGCATATGCACCACGAACGCTCCCTTGCAGGACGTCATCACCTGGTACAGGTCTTCGCCCGGCTTGCTGTTCGTCGTCCTCTCCCCCATGGTCAGCGGCCCCTGGTCGAACGGTCGCACTCCTTGATCGTTCTTCGTCAGAAGAAGCCTCTGCTTATCCTTCCAGTAATCGCGGTAGTCCTCCGGCTTTGCCGATGTGCCATTCAGGAACACCCCCACCGAGTAGCTGGCCAGGGCATCGCTCATCCACTGGTCGCGATAGTTATAGAACCCTATCAGCCCGCCCCACCACTGGTGCGCCACTTCGGTCGGCGTCACCTCGCCCCAGTAGCTGTCATTGAACATCCCAAGCTTTTGCTGCACCGTCGGGTCCCAGAAGCCGCAGACGGGCAGAGAGACCAGCATCGGCCAGATATGGCCGTAGTTGCATGCGCTCTGCTGGGCCAGCGCCATATGGTCATAGGGCAGTTTGCCGAAGTAGTCCGAATAGAGCTGTAGCGCCGCCTTTCCCTGCGACAGCTCGCTCTTAAGCGCCTGCGCGCTCGTCTGATTGCCAGGAGCAGCGGTCTGCAGCAACGTCTTGTACTGGTCCGGAAAGTCCACGTCGCTGTATGCGTCCACCATAGGCCCCTGGGTGATCTTTTCCTCGCCTGTCTTGAAGTCGCCCAGGTTGAACCCCGCCACGGGAATTGCCGCCTGCGTCTCCCACACCGCCTTCTGCATGGAATCTCCCTCCGGCGCCAAGCTCACCTGCTTTCCGCTGGCCACCAGTTGCAGGCTCTTCGGCAGATGGAAGGTCATGTGGAAGTTGGCGGTGTCCACCATCCCCGCCAGGTCCGAGGGATACCAGCGGTCCTCGGCTCCGTTGACCAGGTGGTATGTATTGTTGCCGTCCGCCTTCAGCGCGTCCCCGCCGCTGTATTCCGTCAACAGCCGCAGCGTATCGCCCGGCTTCGCCGCCTGCGGCAGCACCACCGCAAAGTCCCCATCGTTCTCGTTGGCCTCCTGCACAAAATCCAGCGCACTCCCGTCCTCGCTGTACACCCCGGAGACGCGCAGCGTCGGATACAGGTTCAACCGCACCACGCGTAACCCGTCCCTCAGCACCTTCATCGTGGTATCAGCAGAACCCTTCATCGTGCCCGCAAGGTCGAACGTCACGTCCAATCTCTGGTCCGTAACCTGCACCCGATTGCCCAGGTCGTCCTCTTTTGCGTTCTCCATCAGATACGAAATCCACGTATTGACTTCGTTGTCATTCCAGGTGGACAGCTCCACTTCGTCGGGCGCGGTGTGGAACGTCCCCTCCGGGTCTATTAGAAACAGCACATTTTTCCCCGTCTGTGAATCTCCCATGGGGAACGACGCCATAAAGAAATCGCCCATCCCGTCTGCGCCGTCGCCCAGCACATCAGCCAGCAGCCGCAGTTCTACATTTTCATGCAGGTCCTTGCGAAAACCCTTTGCCAGAGCCTCGGCTGCCGCGTGCACCGCCTCCGGGGGCGCTTTACTCGCTCCCGCAGACGCCTTGCGAATCTCATCCGCCGTGTCGTCGGCAAAGCGCAACACCAGCGTGCTGAACTCCTGCTGCATCGAGCCGCCCTTGGTCAGCCGGGCAAGCGAACGCTGCTGCAGCAGGTCCTGCCCCATCAGGTCAAACCGGCCCTTGCCAACGAACACCGCGCCCGTCACTCGTCCTTCCACCGGCGCGTAAAAATAAAAATCTCCCTGATCGAAGGTGAACTTCCCGCCCTCCCGCTCCAGCGTGAAATTCTTCACCGTCACGCCCGCGGTTCCCGGCAGGTCGGCCCGTAATGCAGCATAGTCGCTCAGCGCGTTGGGGGCCTTCGCCGCGCCGCTCGGTTGTATCGGTTTTGCCGCGGTCTGCGCGCACACACTGGCTGCCGTAAGCAGTGATGGAAGAATAAAAGCCCTGAATTTCATACAGCCAAGTTACAGCCGCCACATCCTCGTACGCAACCAGTAGGTGCCAGTTGCTTGTTCTTGCCATCATCCGCAGCGCGGCCATCCACAGCTATGCCTCCTCCTGGGCGGTACAATCAATCTCGTCCATGGCCTATCAGGTTCTAGCCCGAAAGTACCGACCCCAGCGCTTCGCCGACGTCGTCGGCCAGAACCACGTCACCGTCACCCTCACCAACGCGCTCAACCAGAACCGCATTGCCCACGGATACATCTTCAGCGGCCATCGCGGCATCGGCAAAACCACCATCGCCCGCATCCTGGCCATGGCCTTGAATTGCAGAAATGCAATTGGCAGTCCAGCGCGCCCCACCGCCGAGCCCTGCGAGATCTGCGAATCCTGTACCGAAATCCGCGCCGGCAACGCCGTCGATGTCATCGAAATCGACGCCGCCACCAACCGTGGCATCGACGAGATTCGCGAGCTGCGCGACGCCGCCCGCTACGCTCCCGCCCGCGACCGCTACAAAATATACATCCTCGACGAGGCCCACCAGATCACCGAGGCCGCCTTCAACGCCCTGCTCAAAACCCTCGAAGAGCCGCCCCCCCACATCATCTTCATGATGGCCACCACCCAGCCAGAGGACATTCCCCAGACCGTCCGCTCGCGCTGCCAGCACTTCAGCTTTCACGCCGTCAAGCTGCTTGACATTCTCAGCCAGCTTCGTGCTATTGCCGGACACGAAGGTGTCATCGCCGACGACTCTGCACTCGCCCTCCTAGCCGAGGCTGGCGACGGCTCCATGCGCGACGCGCTCTCCATCATGGATCAGGCCATCGCCTCCGCGCCTATGGAGCCCTCAGCCGATGGAATGCCCGATCATGCCCGCCTCGACGCCGCACAGATTCGCGAGCTCATGGGCACCGTCCCCAACGCCGTCTTCGAGCGCATCTTCGAAGCTGTCAACGCCAACAACTCAGCCGATGTTATGACCGCCGCCAACCAGCTCCTCGACGCCGGCAACTCCCCAGCCCAGCTCTGCCGCCAGTGCGTCCGCTACCTGCGCAACGCCCTCATCGCCAAAATCGCAGGCCTCTCGCCCGAGGGCGAATCCGCTGAGGGTCTCGGTAACGTGCTCCTGCAAATCTCGCCCGACGAGCAACGCCGCGCCGCACGCACCGCCGCCCTCTTCAGCGAGGAAGAGCTCTCCCGCTTCATGCAGGTCATGTTACGAACGTTCGATGAATTGGGATATAGACAAGAGCAGCGCTTCCACTTCGAGCTTGGCCTCCTCAAGCTGGTCCACCTGCGCCGCCTCCTGCCCATCGAAGAGGCCCTCAGCCAGCTCCCTGCCACCAAACCGGGTGCCCCATCCTTGCCGCGCTCGGGTGCCCCATCCTCGATCGGCGGTTCCATCTCCGGACAGGGAGGGTTGCCTTCTCCTACAGCAACAGCCTCCTCTATCCCCGCCTACTCTCCCATCGAACAGGACAAGCTCCGCCGCAGTCCCCAAATGTCCGCGCCCATCCCCATCTCCTCCGCTGTGCCGCAGCCCATCCCTGAAACCCACGGAGCAACCGCTGTTGCAATCGCATCCGCCGCACAGCACGCGCTCGAAACCCTTCCAATGGCCATGTCCACGCCGGTAAGCCAGCCGGATGCAATACCGTTCCCCATGCCTTCTCCGCTCGAAGAGCGCATCGAACAGCAACCTGACGTTCGGCTTCCCGAGCCTGTGTTCGCTAGCGCAGCGCCAACCATTCCGCCTGTACATTCCGTGCCTGTCCGCACAGCACCCGACCCCCAGCTCGCTGTCGTCCAGGCCCTCACCGCTGCCGCTCAAACCTCGGCCGCCGAAGCCATGGACGACGCCCTCTGGACCATCATCAACGGCGAAGCCCGCATTGAAACCACCCTCTCCAAAACCATGCTCCCCGCCGTCCTCAATCCCGAGGCCGAAAAAATTCTTCGCTCTGTCCTGCGCGATGCTGGCATCCTCAAGCACACCCTTCTTGCCACTGCCGCCGCGCCTCCCGCAAAAAAGCCGCGCCCCGCCCGCAGCGGCTCGATCCAGGCCCGTGCCCTCGAGCATCCAATGGTCCAGCAGGCGCAAAAGCTCTTCTCAGCCGAACTCCAAACCGTCATCGACCTCCGCGAACCCGACTAACACTTCGCGTTTTTTCTCGAACCTCGAACCTCGGACCTCCCCTATGCCCTTCCCAGACCTCGGCAAGATGAAAGAAATGATGTCTCAAGCCCGCGAGATGCAGGCCCAGATGGAGCAGAAGCTCGCCGCCACCATCGTCGAGGCCGAATCCGGCGGAGGCATGGTCTCCGTTCGCATGAACGGTAAAAAGGAAATCCTCCGTCTCAAGATCGAACCCACCGCCCTCGGCGCCACCACCGGCGACATCGAACTCCTCGAAGACCTCATCACAGCCGCCATCAACGAGGCTGGCCGCCGCGCAGACGAGGCCGTCAAATCTTCCGTCGCCGGCCTCATGAGCGGCCTCAACCTCCCCGGCCTGGAATAAGCCTGGAATAACTCTGGAGTAGCAATGGCACGCTTCGCCGATCCCATCGCCCGCCTCATCGACGAGCTGCGCAAGCTCCCCGGCATCGGCACAAAATCCGCTCAGCGCATTGCGTTTCACCTTCTCCGTGGCACGGATGACGACGCCCGCGCCCTCGCAGACTCCGTCCTCGTCCTGCGCGCGAAGCTGCGCCTCTGCTCCATCTGCAACAACATCACCGATGTCGATCCCTGCCTCTACTGCACCAGTCCCGCCCGCGACCAGCACACCGTCTGCGTCCTCGAAGAACCCACGAACATCGCCACCATCGAGAAGACGCGCAGCTACAACGGCGTCTACCACGTCCTCCACGGCACGCTCTCGCCCATCGGCGGCGTCGGCCCGGAGCAACTCCGCATCAGCAGCCTCCTCACCCGCCTCGCTCCCGCCGCGAATACAGCCAGTTCGGAAGTCTCAGCCGAAGACGAGGCCGGCTCCGAAGGTTTGCGCAATCAATTTTTAGATCGCACCATCCACGAAGTCATCCTCGCCACCTCACCCACCACCGAGGGCGAAGCCACCGCCGCCTACCTCGCCGATGAGATCCGCCGCATCGCGCCTACCCTGCACATCACCCGCATCGCCACTGGAGTCCCCGCCGGCTCCGACATCGAGTACGCCGACGAGATCACCATGACCCGCGCCCTCGAAGGCCGCCGCGACCTCTAGCTCGCTGTCCGCTAATCTCTACCCGCCCGTCCCCGCGATTTCTTGCATCCCGTGTAATCCCCCCATCCTATACCCCCGTCATACCGTGCGATCAAGTATCTCTCCCGCGTTCCGGGCCCCTGGAGCATTTTCACAGTAGGTGTAGAGTGGCGCGAAAGAAGCCTGCGTGGTTTTCTCTCAAAGAAAACCACATCGCACGAGCTTTCCGACACCACGGTAACTGTGAAAAATGCTCCATTCAACGCACAGAGAACAATGCACCACCGAAAGGACAGTCGCATGAACGCTCTTGCTCATCTGGCCCTGGGCCCTGGCCGCCGAATCTCTCTCCCTCGACTTCTCGCCGTCGCTCTCTCCGGCGCAGTCATCGCGGTTGGCTGCGGAAGCAGCACCACCTCTGCTTCTTCCACCGCGTCATCTTCGTCCTCCGGTACGCCCAATGCCTACACCGCCGTCTACAAGGCCATGTCCTTCGGCTCCACGGTCTCAGTAAGCTTTCCCAGTTCCTGTGAGATGACCCTCACCACCAGCGGCAAGCCCGACTACACACCCAACGCCTACTACCTTGCCCCCACCAACTCCGGCCAGACGCCCGTCGCCTACACCGCCGTCACCAATACTCCTGTGGCCGTCATCTCCTACGCCTCGGTCATCGCACCTTCACTCGAGGGCTCCTCCGCCACCTTCAACATCTGCCCCACCCAGGCCTCCGCCACCACCGCCACCAGCCTCGGGGCCATTGGCTACCTAATCTCGGGCACCGCCATGTTCAATTCGTTTGAGATGGATGCCAGCACGCCCGCCGTCGCCGACAACGCCTCCTACACCTTCACCGACGGCACGGGCACCAAGCAGACCGCCTACTTCCTCGATCAGTGCGACTCCCACTCCAACGGCATGACTTGGCACGCCCACGGCAATCCCACCTGCGTCACCTCGCAGGTCGACACGGCCACCGGCCCCTCGCACATCATCGGCATCGCGCTCGACGGCTTCCCCATCTACGGCGGCCGCGACATCAACGGCAGCATCATCAGCGTCTCGCAGTTGGACGCCTGCAACGGCATCACCAGCCCCACCCCGGAGTTCCCCTCCGGCGCCTATCACTACGTCCTGCCCATCGGCGTCACCACCAAGAACGCCTCCCTCAACTGCTACAGCGGCACCGTCTCCGCAGCCGCGCTTGCCTCCGCCGGCAAGCTCGCCTGCAACATGAAGACTATGTTCGCGATGATTGAAAAGCAGCATGATAGCCCGATTCAACAGACCCATCAGAAAGCCAAGTCCACCCTGGCCGATATGACCATGCCCGACGGCACCACTATGCCCACTGGCTCCATGTAATTATCGCCGTCATGTTGAACCGGGTGCCCCATTCATGCCGGAGTCTCATCCCGGCATGGGTGGGGTCCATGCCCGTCTGCTCCATGTAGGACTCACCTAAAAGCGCCACCGGCGCGTCCTATACCAGCCTTGGCGAAGCCCAAGGTCCGAGGCCCAAACAAACCTCAGAAGGGCTGAAAGCCCCCTATTCGTTGTTAGCGTATCGCTGCTATTCAATAGTTATTGTTGGATTGTCATCGAGGCAAATCGAATTGATTGGGCCGAGCTTCGAGATGCGGCCTTCAATCCATGCACGATGACCCGAAGCAATGATTTTCAATTTCGGATAATTCT
>DATKGA010000010.1:0-4037 GCA_035510935.1 Acidobacteriaceae bacterium | reverse complement strand
GGGAGGGATATTGGAATCGACAATTGCCTGCAATATCGTTCAATCAACATTCAAGGGGAATTGGTAGGTCAAGGCTTTACTGGAAGACCACCCGTACCTTTGAACTCATTGATCTTGCTTCCTCGTGCGCAACGAGCACGGGAAGACTGCTTTCGATATTCGGCGGCAAATGAATACAGAGTCGTGCCAGTAAGTTCGACCACTCCGATTCAGAATTGCCTGATTCAGCCAATAACTGATCCTGTTTGACTTCGAGTTGGACAGCCGTTGATCTCAATTTCAAACGCACGTTGTACTCAGGAGAAATCGTGATGAAGCTCTCAAACGTTCTAAAACCCACACTGCCCGCAGCCATTCTGGGATTCGTTGCGCTGGGCCTGATTTCCACATCTGCCATTGCACAAGCGAACCCGGCCACCACCACGTTTGGTGTCTCCGCGACGGTACTCAAAGACTGCACCGTCTCCGCCACCTCCATGACATTCGGAAACTACACGGGAGCGGTCAACTCCGCCCAATCCGCCGTCACGGTCACCTGTACCAACCTCACGACGTACACTGTCGGGCTTGGTACAGGACTAGCGACCGGCGCCACTGTGACCACCCGGCAGATGCAAAATGGTGCGGCTTTGCTGAGCTATGGTCTGTTCTCGAACGCCACGTGGACTACCAACTGGGGCAACACTCTTGCCACCAACTGGGTGAGCGGGACCGGCAACGGGGCTGGCCTGGCGATCAATGTCTACGGCCAGATTCCGGCGGGACAGTATGTGACGCCCGGATCCTACACCGATAATATTTCTGTTACCGTTACTTATTGACCTTAGCCGCGTTTGCAATTTTGGGGCATCCATGATCTCACGGAACTCATCCCGACTGATGGCGGCGTTCTTAGCGTTCGCCGCCGCAGTTGTCCCTTTCCTTTTAGCAGACCCGGCGGCTGAAGCGCAGTCGTTGTCGGTTCTGCCCGTCAACGTTCTCTTTTCGCCCGGACAGAGGGCCACGTCTCTGACAGTGACCAACACCGGGACCACCGAAACTGCCATTCAGATTCGCGCCTACGCCTGGAGTCAGAAGGATGGCGACGATCAGCTGACGGAATCAGACGCAGCGGTGCTGAGTCCTCCGCTGGCCAGAATGGCTCCGGGGGCCTCCCAGGTGATCCGCCTGATTCTACGCCAGCCGCCGCAGGGCCGAGAGGCAACCTACCGCATTCTCGTCGACCAGATTCCACCTCCGGCTGAGCCGGGGATTGTGCATATGGTGCTGCGCCTGTCCATTCCGATTTTTGCTAAGCCTGCGACGCGTGCGATTCCGCATCTTCAATTTCACATGGAGATGAATGCCGGCAAGCTCTTTCTTGTGGTAATCAACGATGGCCTTAGCCACGAAGTGATCCACGATATCGTGCTGTCGACCAGCGACGGCCGCAAACTGAAGGAAGAGTCCACCGCATCGCCTTATATTCTCGCTGGCGCCACCCGGCGCTGGCCCATAGCCGCGCAGGGTCCCCTGCCGCTGCCAAGCGAAACCCTGCAGTTGACAGCTCTCTCGGATGCCGGCGCCATCGAACAGAAGGTCGGCTTTGTTACGGCGCCATGATCGTGGGAGCACGGCGGCCAGGGGGCTCGCCTATGCGGAGATCGTCTTCCTTGTGATGGCCATCCTGCCGCAACTGGCCGGAGCCAGCGACCCGGTTGTCGCCCCAACCACCCCCGCAGCTACCGGCCCAGCCACAGGCTCAGCCACCAGCGCAGCTTCCAGCTCAGCCGCTGCCGCAGACAGCGACGAGACACTGCTGTTGGACGTTCAGATCAATGGTCATTTCATCGGCAAGATCGGCGAATTCACCCTGCGGCACGGCAAGTTGTTGGCGCGGCCTGACGACCTGCGCGACCTCGGTTTCCGGGTTCCCGTGTCTCGCGCCTCGGAAACCGGCGGTCTGGTCTCCTTGTCTGACTTGCCCGGATTGACTTGGATTCTCGATCAGAAGAACCAGGTATTGCAAGTGACGGCCAGCGATAGTGCCCTGCTGCCAACTCTGTTGCAGCCTATTGGAGGAGAAGGAGCTGGAGGCCGTCGAGTAATCGAGAGCGGCACCGGCGTGACGCTCAACTACGACACAGTGGGCACATTCTCCGGCGGCCAGAAAGGCGGCACCGGGTCAATGGAGATGCGAGCTTTCTCACCCCGGGGTATAGTGAGTTCGGAATGGCTCGTCTATGCCGGCGCAACTCCGAGTGCCTCCGGCAAAACTGCGGCGATACGCCTTGATTCGGCATATACATTTGCCGATGTCAATACGCTTCGCCGCTATAGTCTGGGCGATTTCATCACCGGTGGACTTGCCTGGACCCGTCCGGTTCGCCTCGAGGGAGCGCAAATCTACTCCGATTTCAGCATGCGCCCAGATCTTGTGACTTTTCCAATGCCCTCAATCACCGGCTCGACCGCCGTCCCATCCACCGTAAACGTGCTCGCTGACGGCAACCTGACGGTCTCGAGCCAGATTGCCGCCGGCCCGTTCGAGATCCCGCAGCTTCCGGTGGTGGAGGGGGCAGGCACGATCTCAATGACGGTGACCAACGCGCTCGGACAACAAGTGACATTGACGCAGCCCTTCTACGCCAGTTCCGCCATGCTGGCCCCCGGTCTGCAAACCTTCGCGGTGCAATCTGGATTGGTGCGCCGCAACTGGGGCTCAGTCAGCAACGACTACGGGAAGATGGCGGCCGCCGCTATCTATCGCCGTGGTCTGAGCGCGCGGTTCACGTTTGAAAGCAGCGTTGAAGACACACCAGGCGCGTTCATGTTGGGCCTGGGCGGCGTGGCGCAGATCGGCAATCTTGGCGTGGTCAATTTCGCCGTGGCGCCCAGCTACGGCTCCATGCAACCCGGCGTGCAGTTCTCCGTGGGAGCACAGCGCATCGGCAGAGTATTCAGCCTGGGCGCCTCCGCAATCACGGCGGATCGCGACTACCGCGATATGGCGTCAGTGAACGGCAACGGGGTTCCGCGAAAGCAGATCAGCGCCTTCACCGGCCTTTCTCTCAAGCGTTTTGGCTCTGGTGGCCTGGCTTACGCGGGGGTCGACCAGGATGCTTCCCCCACCCCGCTCCAGCAGAATGTTGCGTCACCCCAGCACTCCCAGGTCGTTTCAGCCAACTATTCGCTCCAGATTCACCACGTCTTTTTCTATGCCACGGAGTTTCGCGACCTGGTGAACAAAGGCAGCAGCGGGCTTCAGGTTGGCCTGACCATCCCATTTCGCAGGCGCGATTCGGTTAGCGTGAGCGGGGCGTCGGACGGCTCGGGTCAAGTTCAGGTGCAACAACCGGCGCCCATGGTTGGCGATTGGGGCTACCAGGCCTTTCTCTCCGCCGGCGATGCAACCCACGTGTTCGCTCAGGGGCAATACAAGTCGCCTGTAGGCCTGTTTACGGCTGGCGTCGACAACGACAGCGGGGTGACGACTCTGCGAATCGAATCCCAGGGCGCGCTCTCGTTCGTTGACAGGGGGCTGTTTCCCTCCAACACAATCTACGACAGTTTCGCCATTGTGGACACCAGTCCCGTTGGGCATGTACATGTCCTGCAGGAGAACCGCGACGTCGGCAGCACCAACTCCTCAGGGCGGCTGCTAGTGCCGGACATGCGCTCGTTCGATCTGAACCACGTCAGCATTGAGGCTACCGATATCCCGCCGGAGGCCACGATTAACAACGACAAGCGCGAGTTGCGCCCCCAGGATCGCTCCGGCGTTGTGGTCAAATTCCCGATCCGATTCAGCCATGGTGCATTGCTGCGATTGGTCGATGAGGCCGGTGTAGCTGTTCCAATGGGCAGCACTGCAACCCTGCGTGCCACGGGCACCGTCGTCCCGGTCGGTTACGACGGCGACGCCTACGTTGAAGATCTCAGCCCCCACAACCAACTGACCGTCGAGCGCATGGACGGGCGCCGCTGCACTGTCGCCTTCGACTACAAATCTCTAGCCGGAGATATTCCATCGATTGGACCACTACGCTGCTTCCCTC
>DATKGA010000009.1:0-6052 GCA_035510935.1 Acidobacteriaceae bacterium | reverse complement strand
GGGGAAGGAGGGTTTCATTGGCTTTTACAAGTCGCTGAACCCGCTCGGACGCCACCACGACATGCTCATGGCCAACGTCTTCGCGCAGGCCGAGGCGCTCGCCTTCGGCAAGACCGTCGAACAGGTAAAGGCCGAGGGCACACCCGACTGGCTCGTCCCGCACCGCGTCTTCGAGGGCAATCGCCCGTCCAACGTCATCCTCGCCGACGCACTCACCCCCGAGGTCCTGGGCAAGCTCGTCGCGCTGTACGAGCACGCCGTCTTCACCCAGGGGATCATCTGGAACATCGACTCGTTCGACCAGTGGGGCGTGGAACTCGGCAAGGTCCTCGCCACAAAGATCCTCGCCGAACTGGAATCCCCCACCGAACCCGCCACCTCGCACGACTCCTCAACCACCAGCCTCATCCGCCGCTACCGCGCCAGCAAGTAGCTATGCTGTTGCCCTCTGTTTGTCATTCCCGAAGGGAATCTGCTTTTGATGCGGTCTGTTCCTGCTCCTGTTTGTCATTCTGAGCGCAGCGAAGAATCCCCGCATTGGCCTTTGCTTGTTCTTGTTCGTCATTCTGGCGCAGCCAGAATCTCCGTATTTGCTCTTGCCCTTGCACCTGCCCTTTCGGAGGGAGCAGGGGGCTTCAGCCCTCTGAAATAAGCCAATTGATTAAAGGGGCTTTAGCCCCGGACCTTCTGCCAGAAATGGCAATCATGACTCTTTCAGCACCCTCTGAAAGCCCGCTCTATGAGACATGGGGCACCCGATTTGTAGCCGATTTCAGACCTGAGCCACCCGCCCAGCCACTCCACCCACAATCATTTGGTAAGAATGGAGACTGCACTTGCTGCTGCATCTACTACTGCAGCTAGAGCGGCGTACAGGGCTGCATTCTTGTTAAGCTTTCCAGAGTTGGTCAGAGCGATCATGTTGCCGGTTACCCAAGCCATCATATTCTTTTCCCTATCCCCATCAATATCAGGCGTCCAAGCTGGGGAAATCTTTATCCTGCTGGAACGGGCGGGTGGCTCACCCTTTACCTGTCGATAAACTTCGGGTGCCCCATCCTTTCGCGCCTCTGTTGTATGCGAAAGGGTGGGAGACCACGGTGGGTTGGTCCAGGTCAGAATTGCCCACTTAATTATTTTCCCCAAAAACCTCAGCAAATCCGCTTGTCAAGGGGCTCGACCCTCTAAAATCCCCTCAACTCCAACTATTCAAACCACTTCCCTCCAAAAAATAGTTGGGCGGGGTATCGCAGCCACTATAGCACCTTGGGTGCCCCATTCATCGCGGTGTTATCGCGATGGGTGGGATGAAGGTACGAGAGCCGCCAGCGCGTCCATCACATCGCTCGGCTCGGGCCGCACGCGGAAGTCGGCATAGCCCTCGCTGAAGGCAATCGTCCCGTCCTGCCGCACCACGAAGACGGCGGGCAGCGGCAACCGCCAGCTCGATTCGGGCGCATCCTTATACATGCATCCGGAGTTGACGAAGGGTATGTTGACCATGATTCCTTTGTAGTAGTCGCGCTGCGCGACCGGTACGCTGTATGCGATGCCGAACTTCTCCGCCAGCTCCGCGCCCGCGTCCGAAAGAATGGGAAACGGCAGGCGGAGCTGCTGCAGAGTGAAGTCGTTATGGCGCTGCGTCTGCGGCGAGATGGCCACGAAAAATGCTCCCAGCGCGCGCACCTGGGCGTGCAGATCGCGCCAGTGTTCCAGCTCGGTGATGCAGTACGGACACCACCGCCCGCGGAAGAACTTGACCACCAGCGGCCCCAGTGCCAGCAGATCGGCGGAGCAGACCGGCTTGCCGGTGAGCGCATCGGGCAGCGTAAACTCCGGCATCGCCGCACCGGGGGCAAGGATGCGGTCCTCAATCCCCGTGGCAAACAGCTCTTCGCTTGCCTGCTCAGAGATGGCCAGCCGCTCCGCCTGCACCAGCGCCCGCGTGTTATGCGTGATGCGGTCGAGTGCGTCCTGCAGCGGCGGGAGCGATAGCTTGGGTGCGCTTCTCACTCTTCTATTATCGCGCTTTTTTTATTGGTTGAGTTCGCGACAACCCGCAAGCCGCACCCTCAGGCCAGCAGTTCGGCTTCGTCCTTGTCCGAGGCAACCGCATCGGGCAGGTCGTGGGTGGGAACCAGCATGTCTTCCTTGCGCATCACCAGGCTGGTGACGTTGAGCGAAGCAAGCTCGAAGCCGTGGCCATGGGTGATGGCGTCGGTGGGGCAGGCTTCGACGCAGTAGCCGCAGAAGATGCAGCGGTTGTAGTCGATGTTGTACACCTTGGCGTATCGCTCGGACGACGAGATGCGCTTCTCCTCGGTATTGTCCGCCGCCTCGATGTAGATGCAGTTGGCCGGGCACGCCGCCGCGCACAGATAGCACGCCACGCACTTCTCCAGCCCGTTCTCGTCGCGTTGCAGTTGGTGCTTGCCGCGATAGCGTTCCTCAAACCGCGCGCCGCGCATCGGCCCTTTGCCGTCGGGGTAGTTTTCCACCTCGGTCGGCTGGAAGATCTGCCCCAGGGTAATGCTCATCCCCTTGGCAATGGCCGCGGCATTTTTCACGATCGACATGGCTCGAGTATACGACGGGGACGGCCCGTTCCGGTAGGTCGTCGCAGGCCCGCCTCTTGGCAGCACAGGCCCGGATGTGATTCACTTCCACGCATGGCCAAGAAAACGTCTCGCCGTAACTTCCTCCGCACGGCCCCTGTGGCCGCGGCGGCCGGCTTCACTCTCTCCAATCAGCTGATGTTCGCCGCGCAGGCTGCGGCAGCGCCCTCTCCCGGCGCCGATGTTGCAGCTGCGGCAGCCCCGTTCAAGCTCTTCACCGGCAGCGATCTGGACGCCGACGCAAAGAAGTTGCATGCAGCTCCCGGCAATGCAAACCTCATCAGCCAGTCCGCGGGATTTCCCTGCGCCATCGTCATGACCACCGAGGTGCATACCAGCGCCAAGGAGTTCGAGTGGCACGAAGGCCGCGACCACATCCTCCAGATCATCGACGGCTCCACCCTCTACGAGGTCGGAGGCACGCCCACCGGTGCGCACGTCATGGGCCCCGGCGAGTGGCACGCAACCGGTTCCGTCGGCAGCAAGTCGATCCTGATGGGCAAGGGCGATATCCTCATCCTCCCGCGTGGCACCCTGCACAAGCGCAGCACCGAAGATAGCGTCACCTTCTACCTGCTCTCCACCTACGGCAAAATGACGGGGTAGCGCTACTCTATCCCGAGCTTCTTCCACATCGCGTCGACCTTCGCCACGATGCCCGGCTCCTGCTTCAGCATCTGCGGCCACGGACGCGTGAAACCCTCCGCAGCCCACTTGCGCGTCGCGTCGATCCCCATCTTCGATCCGTAGTTGGGCATCCGGCTGGCGTGGTCCAGCGTATCCACCGGCCCCAGCGTGAACTGGATATCGCGCTCCGGATCGATGTTGTTGGCCACGCGCAGCGTTACCTCGGCCAGGTCCTGCACGTCGCAATCCTCATCCACCACCACAATGCACTTGGTGAACATCGCCTGCCCCATCGCCCAGATGCCATGCATCACTTTGCGCGCGTGGCCCGCGTACGATTTCCGGATCGACACGATCATCAGGTTATGGAACACCGCCTCCGGCGGCAGGCACACGTCCACAATCTCCGGCAGCGTCAGCCGCATCAATGGCAAAAAAATGCGCTCCACCGCCTTGCCCATCCACGCGTCCTCCATGGGTGGCTTGCCCACCACCGTCGCCGCATAGATCGGGTCGTTGCGATGCGTCACGCAGGTCACGTGGAAGACGGGATACTCATCCTGCATGGTGTAGAAGCCCGTGTGGTCGCCGAACGGCCCTTCCGTTCTCAACTCACTCAGATTGACGTAGCCCTCCAACACATACTCGGCATGCGTAGGCACCTGTAGGTCCACCGTCTCGCACTGCACCAGTTCCACCGGCTTGCCGCGCAGGAAGCCCGCGATCAGGTACTCCTCCACCTCGGGCGGCGCGGGCACAATCGCCGCAAACGTGGTCGCCGGATCGGTCCCAATCGCCACCGCAACCTCCATCCTCCCCTCGCGCACCTTGGTCAGTGTCGTCGCCGGAATCGTCGCAGCATTCTCTGTAGCAACAGTTCCGCCGGCAGTCTGCGCCATCAGATCCACCCGGACGGAAGCATCGTTTGCGCCACTCTCCGCAGCCGCGCGCAGGCGGTCGCGCAGGTGCTCCGCCGCGTTCTTCTGCCTCTGCCAGTGCATCCCGGTGGTCTCGCCGTCGTACACCTGCATGCGATACATGCCCACGTTGCGCTTGCCGGTCTTCGGATCGCGCGTCACAACACATGGCAGAGTAATAAACGGCCCACCATCCTCCGGCCACGTCGTCAGCACGGGCAGCTTCCGCAGGTCGATCCCCTCGCCGCCATCCTCCACCCTTCGATGGATCACCTGCTTACATGCCGCATCTTTCGCCGCAATCGTCTTGGGAAAGTAGCTGCCTACCTCGGCCAGTTTGGGCAGCAACTTCAGCTTGTCCATCAGCGTGGTCGGCGTCTCCGGATGGATCAGCGCCTCAATGCGTCCCGCAATCTCGTCCAGCGAGTCCACCTCCAGAGCCAGCCGCATCCGCCGCTCCGACCCAAACTGGTTCATCAACACCTTCGCCCCAGGAAATCCCGTGACGTTTTCGAATAACAGAGCCGGCCCGCCTGCCTTGGCCGTCCCTTTGCCTAGCTTGGCGGCGCGGTCGGCAATCTCCGCCATCTCCAGATAAGGGCTCACCGCCTCGCGGATGCGGCGCAGTTCACCTGCCTTGTCCAGTTGCTTGATCCAGTCGCGGAGGTCGGTGTATGCCAATTGCGCGCTCCTGCTCCGGACCAGCCGAGGCGTCTTCCATGGTAACGGGTCGGGCACAAACTACGCGTCGAGCTTATTCATCAGATCTTAAGAAATATCTTCCTGCGCCACAAAATCCAGTTGGGAATAAAGCACAGCGCCGTAAACACCAGCCCAAACGCCAGCGAACTCATCTCCGTCGAGTGGCCGCGCGCAAAGCCGTGCTGATACACCCACAGCCACGCGCTGATAGAACTCGCAGGCGCGCCTGGGTTCACCAATGCGCCAGCCGGAACCCTGATCCACAGCATCACCTCGACGATGAAGTTGGACAGCACAAACGCCGCTATCGCATTCGAGCCAAAGACAATCCAGGGCCACAGCAAAGCTCTCCCCACCGGTCTCTCGTTCATTCGCCGCTGGTCGATCAGCCAACTGCACAACGCAAGCAGCACCGGTGAAATCCCGCCACTGAACAGTACATACGAACTCGTCCAGAGGTTCTTGTTGATGGGAAACCAGGGGCTCCATGCCAGCCCCAGGACAATGCCAGCAATCCCTGCGGCAACCAACCCGATCGGGCATCGCTCCCGCGTGAGGATCCCAAACGCACGACCCTTATCCGCGCATCCAACCCGCTGCATCCACACCCCAGCCACAGCTCCCATCAGCGTCGTTGCAATCGCAGGCAGCGTGCTCAGCAATCCCTCGGGATCGTGCGTCCCGTTGTACAGCGTCCCCGTATGGATCGTCCGCTGCGTAAACGCCGTAAATGCGCGGTCCATCCACGCGGCAAGGTTGCGTTCCGGATCCAGAATCGGCATCGCCTGCGTCGGCACGCCAAAGCCCGGCACGGGAACCAATCGCATCATCGCCCAATAGCCCACTAGCAGCCCGGCGGCAATCGCCAACAGCACGCGCACCTTCCGGCTGACCAGGCAGATCAGTCCCACGGCCAGATAACAGACCGCAATCCGTGTCAGCACTCCAAACAGACGCAGATGTGTCCAGTAAAAGTGTGGAAACGCCGTCAGTAACATCTTGATCGCAAACAGTGTTCCAGCTCGCCGCAGCATATGCAGGGCCAGCCCGTGCCGCGTTTCGCCCCGCGCAAGTCGTCCCTCCAGCGAAAAGATAATCGACGCACCCACCAGAAATAGAAAGTTGGGGAAGACCAGGTCCGTCAGCGTAAATCCATTCCATGCAGCGTGGTCCAGCTGCGTGTAGACGTGG
>DATKGA010000008.1:0-7060 GCA_035510935.1 Acidobacteriaceae bacterium | reverse complement strand
GAATCGATTGAATCCACTCCTATGGGGATTCCGCGGGAGAGGCAATGCAGGCAATTCAAGCGATGTTGGCCCTGGAAGACGGGCGCATCTTTCGCGGCAAAGGCTTCGGTGCGCCGGTCGAGGCATCGGGCGAAGTCGTCTTCAATACATCGCTCACCGGCTACCAGGAGATCTTCACCGATCCCTCGTACGCGGGACAGATCGTGGTGTTGACCAATCCCCACATCGGAAACTATGGAACAACTCCCAGTGATGCGGAGTCCTCGAGGCCCTATATCGAGGGTTTGGTCACGCGTGAGTTCTCTCAGATCAGTTCCAACTGGCGCGCCACTGAGGTGGCCGATGACTATCTGGAGCGTAGCGGTGTTCCTGTGCTCGCCGAGGTAGACACTCGCGCCGTGGTGCGCCACCTGCGCACCCATGGCGTCATGCGCGGCGTCATCGCGTCGGGCGCGGCGCTCGATGCAGACACCCTGGTGGCCAGGGCGCGCGCGATCCGCAAGATGGAAGGCACTGACCTTGCCAGCGTGGTTACCACAAAGACCATCTACCAGTGGGACGAGAGCGAGCCGCGCAACCAGACCGGCGAAGCGTTGCTGCCGGTGCCCGATGCCGCCACTAACGGAACGCCGCTGCATGTTGTCGCCTACGACTTCGGCATCAAGCAGAACATCCTGCGCATGTTGACCCGCGAGGGATGCCGTGTCACCGTGGTCCCGGCCACCACCACCGCCGAGGAGACGCTCGCGCTTAACCCCGACGGCGTCTTCTTCTCCAATGGCCCCGGCGATCCCGAGCCGCTGGAATACGCCATCGAGACGGTGCAAAAACTCAAAGGCAAAAAACCGATCTTCGGCATCTGCCTCGGCCACCAGATCTTCGGCCTCGCGCTCGGTGGCAGGACGTACAAGCTGAAGTTTGGCCATCACGGCGGCAACCACCCCATCCTCAACCACGCGACCGGCAAGGTGGAGATCACTGCACAGAACCACAACTTCAACGTCGATCCCGCTAGCCTGCCGTCCGATGTGGAGCGCACCCACACCAACCTTAACGACCAGACACTGGCCGGCCTTCGCCACAAGATCGAACCGATGTTCAGCGTTCAGTACCACCCCGAAGCCAGCCCCGGCCCGCACGACTCGCACTATCTGTTCCACGACTTCCGCAAGATGATGGAGGACTGGAAGAAATGAGACGGTGGGTGGCGGGCGCATGCACAATGCTTTTGGCATCGTCGTCGATGCTCGCCAAGGACCCCAAAGCGAAGCCAGTGTATTGCACGCAGGGAACGAATGGCGAGTGGAGCCTGCAGGAGTTCAAGCCGTTGATCAACGTTCTGGGCGGCACTGTTTTTTCGGAGATGGTATTCGAAGGAAGCGTCTTGCAAGAGATTAGGTTGCGTAGGTTCTTTGCAGGCTCGGAGTTGGCGTTTGATTACACGTTCGACGCCTCGGGCCGGCTGACAGCTCTTCACGGTACCGTTCAGGTAAGGTCTGTGCCGCCTCCGGGGGCGATCGTTCCACCGGGCTTTGTACTTGCTGATTGGCTGGGTGACGCGGACCTGATGCCGGATAGCGATGGCAAGATTCCTCCGCATCGCGTGTTCTACACCCGCGAGAAGGACCGTATCGAGAAGCCGTACGATGCGGATAAATACGTTGGGCGATTCAATGACGCGCCCGTGTATCGGACGATCCAAAGTGTGCCCTGTGCGGCCATGTTGAAGGAAGCGGAGAAGATAGATGCCACGCAGGAATGACATTGCAAAGATTCTGGTGATCGGCTCGGGGCCGATTGTTATCGGCCAGTCGGCGGAGTTTGACTACTCCGGCACCCAGGCCTGCAAGGCGCTCAAGGCCGAGGGCTACGAGGTGGTACTGGTCAACTCCAACCCAGCGTCCATCATGACCGATCCCGAAGTCGCCGACCGCACCTACATCGAGCCGCTGACCGCGGCCTACCTGGAAGAGATCATCCGAGTCGAGACAGAGCGGATGTCCGCCTCCGATTGCCCTGGTGACCCGTCAATCTTCGCGCTTCTGCCCACTGTCGGCGGGCAGACCGCGCTAAACCTTGCCGTCGAGCTGGCTGACTCCGGCATTCTCGAAAAATATGGCATGGAGTTGATTGGAGCCAAGCTGCCGGCCATCAAGAAGGCTGAAGACCGGCTGCTCTTCAAGGATGCGATGAACCGTATCGGCCTCGAGATGCCGAAGTCGCAACTGGTTAGCAGCGTCGGCGACGGGCTGGCATTCGCCGCCAAAATCGGCTTTCCCGTGGTCATCCGTCCCAGCTTTACTCTTGGCGGTTCGGGCGGCGGCATTGCATATAACCGCGAGGAGCTCACCGACATTCTGGCCCGTGGGCTGGACCTCTCACCCGTACACGAGTGCCTCATCGAGGAGAGCGTCCTGGGATGGAAAGAGTACGAGCTTGAGGTCATCCGCGACCTCAGGGACAACGTCATCATCATCTGCTCGATTGAAAACTTCGACCCCATGGGCGTGCATACCGGCGACTCCATCACAGTCGCCCCGGCGCAGACGCTCACCGACCGCGAGTACCAGCGCATGCGCGACGCGGCCATCGCCTGCATCCGCGAGATCGGCGTGGAGACCGGCGGCAGCAATGTGCAGTTTGCCGTCAATCCGCACGACGGCCGCATGACCATCATCGAGATGAACCCGCGCGTCTCGCGCTCCTCCGCGCTGGCCAGCAAAGCAACCGGCTTTCCCATCGCCAAGATCGCCGCGCGCCTGGCCGTTGGCTACACACTGGACGAGATTCAGAACGACATTACCAAGGCAACCCCGGCCTGCTTCGAGCCGACAATCGATTATGTCGTTGTAAAAATTCCCAAGTGGCAGTTTGAAAAATTTCCCGGTGCAGACGAAGGCCTCGGCCCGCAGATGAAGTCGGTGGGAGAGGTGATGGCCATCGGCAGAACCTTCAAAGAGGCGCTGATGAAGGCGGTGCGTTCGCTGGAGACGGGCAAGAAGGCGTCTGCGGCGGACATTGAGCCGCGACGCCTGACCCAGCGCCTGGTGACACCGCACCCGGAGCGGTTGGCCTACATTCGCTACGCATTCGAGAAGGGTATGTCGGTGCGCGAGATCACGCGCATGACTTCGATGGACCCATGGTTCCTGAACCAGATGAAGCAGATCACCGACCAGCTCAAGTCAATTGCCGAGGTTGGTTTCGACGCCGCAACCGCGAACGATCTGCGCGACGCAAAGCGCATGGGAGTCTCCGACGAACGGCTCGCGTCCGAGTGGAAGCTGGGCAGCACCGACCAGGTGCGCGAACTGCGTGGCAAGCTCGGCGTCAAGCCGGTCTTCAAGCTGGTGGACACATGCGCCGCCGAGTTCGAAAGCTATACGCCCTATCTCTATAGCTGCTACGACGAAGAGGACGAGGCTGCCCCCACCCCACGCCGCAAGATCATCATCCTGGGCAGCGGGCCAAACCGCATCGGGCAAGGCATCGAGTTCGACTACTGCTGCTGTCATGCTGCCTTCGCGTTGCGCGAGGACGGCTACGAGACCATCATGGTCAACTGCAATCCGGAGACCGTCTCCACCGACTACGACACCAGCGACCGCCTCTACTTCGAGCCGCTCACACTCGAAGATGTGCTCGCCGTCTACCAGCACGAGGCCTCTAGTGGAGCGGAAATAGGGTTGATCGTGCAGTTCGGCGGGCAGACTCCGCTCAACCTCTCTCTCCCCCTCAAGCGCGCCGGTGTGCCCATCATCGGCACATCGCCGGAATCCATCGACCTGGCCGAAGACCGCAAGCGATTCGGCAAATTGATTACGGAACTTGGGATTCCCCAGCCCGAAGGCGCCATGGTGACCTCGGTGGACGAGGCCCTCGCGGGTGCCAACCGCGTCGGCTATCCCGTGCTGTTGCGCCCCAGCTATGTGCTGGGCGGGCGGGCCATGGTCATCGCCTACGACGACGAAGCAGTGCTGCGTTATATGAGCACGGCCATTGAATATTCGCAGGAGAGGCCGGTGCTGATCGATCACTTCCTGGAGGACGCCATCGAATGCGATGTAGACGCGCTCTGCGACGGTACGGACGTGGTCATCGCCGGCATCATGCAGCACATCGAGGAGGCCGGTATCCACTCCGGCGACTCCTCCTGCGTGCTGCCCGCGGTGGACCTCGGCGACGACGTGCTGCACACCATCCGCACCCATACCCGTAAACTCGCCCTCGCGCTCAATGTCATTGGTCTGGTCAACATTCAGTTTGCCATCCAACGCGGCAAGGTCTTCGTCATCGAAGTGAATCCGCGCGCCTCGCGCACGGTTCCCTATGTCTCCAAAGCCACCGGCGTGCCGCTGGCCAAGATCGCATCGCGGCTGATGGTGGGCCGCACCCTCAAGGAGCTGCTGCCGGAGGACGTGGCGCGCGGACAGGACCTAGATACCGGTGCCCACTTCTATGTTAAGTCGCCGGTCTTCCCATGGGGCAAGTTCCCCGGCGTGGACACCGTACTCGGCCCGGAGATGAAGTCCACCGGCGAGGTCATGGGGGTGGCGGACAACTTCGGCGAGGCCTTCGCCAAGGCTCAGATTGCCGCCGGCCAGGTCCTGCCCGTCAAGGGAACCATCTTCCTCAGCGTCAACGACCATGACAAGGATGGCGTCGTCGATCTGGCGCGCACCTTCGTTGAGATGGGTTTCCACCTGGTTGCCACGCATGGCACCGCCGAGGTGCTGGAGGCTGCGGGCCTGCAGCCGGAGCGTGTCTACAAGGTCAAGGAAGGGCGGCCCAACGTGGTCGATCTCATCAAGGGCGACCGCATCCAGTTGATCGTCAACACGCCGCGTGGACAGGAGACCTTCTTCGACGAAAAGGCCATCCGCCGTGCAGCTGTGCTGGCCCGCATTCCCACCATTACAACGCTTGCTGCAGCTCGCGCCGCCGCCGAGGGCATTGCCGCGCTGCAAGGCGGTACGCTCAGTGTATTTGCACTGCAGGAGCTGCATGCGGCTCGCGCGACCACGCTCGCGTAGGAGTCTGCTGTGAAACTCCCGCTCTGTGCCTTTCGGATGGAACTGTAGATTCTTTACATCCGCTTGATGATAAACACAGTCTTGTCGTCGATCTCGTCGCTATGGCCCTCCTGCCGCAGCAGGACGTCTCTCTTCACCGCATAATCCAGAATCACGTTGCAGATGTCTTTTGCAGAATCTTGTTTATGCTCGTTGATGATTGCTCCAATCCGGTGTTTTTCCTGCTCGTCGCTGCCATCGAAGACACCGTCTGTATAGAGAAAAAGGATGTCTCCCCGCCCCATCAGTGTGATCACCGCCATATCGGAGGAATCAATCCGTCTCTTCCTCACCTTCACAGAGATATATTTATTCCGGTCGGGATGGTCTTCGGGGATCTCCAGCCCCAACGCCAGAAACTGCGCCATGCGTTCCCGTCCGACCCCCATAAACCTCTTGTACTTTGACGAGTACACCAGCGGGGGCGGATGACCGAAACTCACGAAGCGAAATTCCCCCGTGGAACGGATCTCGCCATACAGCATCGTGGCAATCTCGCGTGAGCTTGCATCCATGTTTCTGCCCAGCGCATTGCGCGCGGTTGCAGACTGGGCAAGCCGCAGGTTGAGCTGTTCAAAGAGCCTGGGCGTGATGGTCCCGCTGCGGTCCAGCTCCGATAGCATGAACGCCTGTAGCGTGTCGTGTACCGTGGATGCGATCTTGGCCGCAATAATGCCGTGCCCCTGTGCATCCACCAGCAGTACTCCGGCGGTTTCGTATAGTTCCCGCAGGTTCTCCGCAATCCGCAGTTCCTCCGAACTCTTTGCCTTCCTGTAGTGCCATCCGTCATCTTCCGTGTAGCCGGGCCGAGACGACATCCACTCAACATGCACATCCGCGCTATTGCGCGTCTTGCCCCCCGGAGCACGCGGCTCCAGATACTCTTTCGCCAGCCGCTCGGCCTGGGCAATGCGCGCCTCAATGTTGTAGCGCTGCTGAAAGTTGATGTATTCAAACACATCCCCGCCCACAATCTCGTCCGGAATCGTGTTTCCATACATGTCGATGCCCGGCAGATGCGGGATGACGCCCTCCACCGGCATCAGCTTCTTGCGCAGATACTCATCAATGCTCAGAGGATGGTGGGCGGAGGCAACTTCGCTGGATGGCACAGGTACTCAATCTCCCGACAGGTTTTTGCGGTCTCTTTCTACAAGCTTATATCAGCCTGATTGGGAAGAATGGCTCCTGAGGTAGGACTCGAACCTACAACCCTTCGGTTAACAGGGGCATTTTACAGTTTGCACAGCGTCGCACAGAATTGCACTTTCATTGCAAACACTAGACTTACAGGTTTTCGGCTTGCACCGGGTCGCACCGAAAAGCACGCTTTCTCAATCCGAACAGCCACCAAAACAGCCACCACTACCCCCCTTCGGTGTCATAGTTAAATACAGCGGAACATGGGGTGGGAGACGATGGCAAACGCGACGATCAAGAAGCCGAAAGCGATCAAGGGAGTATTCGAGAGGCCGGACGGAAGTGGCATCTGGTGGATCAATTATTACATCGAAGGCAAGCGATTCCGGGAGAAAGTTGGCCGACGCTCGGACGCTGTCACTCTCTATCAGCGTCGCAAGACAGATGCTCGGATGGGCGTTAAGATGCCAGAGGTTCGCGTCCGTCGTGCGGTGCTCTTCCAGGAGATCGCGGCGGATGCTCTTGTCTACTCGAAGGAGCATAAGGCCTCATATCCAGGCGACCGCTCAACGGTCGGGAAACTCCTGCCGGTCTTCGGCAAAGTGCCGCTCGACAACATTACACCCCAGACGATCAAGGCGTACCTGGATAAGCGCGAGGATCTTACGAAGACGACGATCAATCGCTATCGCGGGACCATCTCGATGATTTTTCAGGAGGCCATCCGCAACGGCAAGGCGAAGGCCAACCCTGCACGATTGGTGCGCCTGCACCGGGAGGACAACAGCCGGGTTCGATTCATCACTTATCCAGAAGAGGCGGTCATCCGCACCGTGCCTCCCTCCTCC
>DATKGA010000007.1:0-3005 GCA_035510935.1 Acidobacteriaceae bacterium | reverse complement strand
GGAGAGAAGAGAAGCAGGCTACCTTGACTAGGCCGACACTCGCCATTGGGATACGTGTTCACGTTGTAGGTGTAGTCCGTGATCCAGTCGACCAGGCCGCCCAACTCGACCGGCGTGACCTGGCCGCCCGTTAACGTAGTCGTGCTGCTGTCGTAGCTGTAGGTTCCCTCGGCGTTGGTCAGCGAATCGGTGTAGTCGCGCAGAGCGCTGAAGTCCGCGCCAAACTGCAAGAAGTGCCGTCCGCGCAGCCAGCCCATCAGATCGGCAACTTCGAAGCGACGTTCGTCCGGGTAGGCCTTTTGGCCAAGCGCCGAGGGCGTTCCGAAGACCAGACCCTGAGGGCCGATGGAGACCTCCGGCGGCATTCCACCGGGGCCGATGTTCGGCTCCTGCGCCAATGGCGTCTGGGGCGATTCATACTGCAACTGGCGCCCGTACTGCACGCGCAGCTCGTTACTGAGGCTGCGGTTGACGAACTGCACCCAGCGCGCCACGCCCGCGTCCACCTTGCCGTAGCTGGACCCGAGGCTGGCCACGGCGCGGTCCACCACCGCCTCCGATCGCGCTCCCGCAGGTGAGTTCCAACGCGCCCGGTTGTACTCGAGAACAACCCGGCTGGCACTGCCGCGGTGCCAGTCCAAGCGCCCGAAGTTGACCGCCTGGTCCGCTTGGCGGGCCACCGTTCCGGTGAGACTGTCGAGATAATTGAGCGCCGTATTGGTCTGGGCCGGCGTGACACCGCGATTTGCCAACAGCGCGGTCTGCGACGCTGTCAAAGAATAAAAGCCCGCGTAGCCTGGCGCAGAGATCGCGGGAAAGTTCCGATGCTGCTGGTCGAACGCATAAAAATAAAACAACCGTTGCCCCCGGTCTGCGTTCCTCTGTGTCCAACTGTCGTCGTTGGTATTGGAGCGAAAGCCTGGAAACGGCCCGCCGATGCTTCCGCCGAACTGCTGCCGCTGGTCCGGCGGCTTCACCACCGAGCTAGTCACCACGCCATTCACATAGTTCGATTGCACCGAGAATGGGTTGGCCGCCGCCCACGCGCTCTGTCGCACGGTATAAAACACCATCCCATGTAACCGCGTGCCGCCTGAGCGGGAGACGGTGGTGACCACTCCGCCCACTCCGTGTCCGTAGAGCGCGGAACCGTAGGCGACGGCACTTGCCTGCCCCTGCACGCGGAACTCGCGCACCGATGCCTGCGAGAAGACGTAGGCCGCGCCCGCACGTTGTCCGCCATCGGTCACCGAGCCCGAACCACTGCCCACGCCGGCCGACCGGTCGTCGACCTCGTCTGTCCCAGTCTCCACCTCCTCGTCCACGCCTGTGCCCGTCGCGGTCCCGGAGAACGCCTGGTCACCGCTGGCACCGTCGGTCTGTGTGCTGTTCTCGGTGACCGCGACCCCGCGATAGCTCACATCCGCGGCGTTGCCGTCCGCTGTCGCCACAGCATTCGCCGCAGGGGCTATCAGGGTCAATGATCCCCATGCGCCGCCATTCACGGGCAGGTCCGTGAGATCGATTTCAGCCACGTCCGTCCCCACACTTCCCGGATTATTGGGCGTGCCCGACGAGCCACTGCCGCCCGATTGCATACGAGCCTGGACCTCGGTTACCTCACCCAGTCCCACCGCAACCGAGCCATCAAGTGTCAATTCGATGCCCATCTGCTGCACCGATAGCTGGTACTCACCCACGGGCAGCCGCACCAGCAAGAACTCACCCCTGGTTCCGGAGAGCGCACGCATGGCAAGCCCCGTATCCAGATCGCGCGCCACCACCAACGCGCCAGCTACCGGAGAACCGGCAGCGCTCACGACCTGGCCGCCGATCGCACCATCCGTCCCACTCTGTGCAATTGCACGCAGTCCCGATGCAAAAGCAACCAGCGCGAGCCAGAAGGCCACGCAGAAAGCCATGCCCCCGCGCAGATGCAACCCGACGCGGGTTGTCGGGTTGACCAGTTGTCGTTTAAATATGGGCGGAGTCGGGGAGCATCCAGGCCAGTCGCGTCCAGACCACATCTCATCCTCCTTTAAGCTCTGAGTTCCGGGGAAGATTCCCGGACGAAAAGAAGACGACAGCTAGTGGTATGTCTGCGCAACTCCAGCGAAACCTGTTTCCCAGGACAAGCCCGAGGCCCTTGCGAGCGTCCTGCTGGCCACACGGATCGCGTAACCTACCGAGTAGCGGAAGACTAACCGACTTTTCCCGATAAGGGAAGCCGATTCCCCAATTTTGGAAAATACGCGGCGCAACAGCCTGTAGATATTCCGCTTTGAAGAGTGGATGCCTGACGCAGCCATCCCCGCTAACGCTGACATTTGGGTTGAGGATTGCAGCTTCCCTACTCACATTTTTCGGCAAGCGTCCGATAACAGAAGTAAGGTCGAAAAATGCCCGCCGAGAGTTATATCGCCAAGACAATTGAGAACGTGCCCGACGCGATTGCCAGCCATGTGCGGTGGAAGATCGCTCTGCTGCTGGCAGCTCGCATGCGCGAGCCGCTGAGCGAACGCGCCACCCGCTCCATCCAGCATCCGGAGGAGTGTTCCATTCGCAGATGGCTGCTGTCGGAACACACACTTCACCTGCGCGGCAGGCCGGAGTATCTGGCAGCGCTGGACCAGCACACCGCGTTTCATGGTCAGATGCAGTCCATCGCGAAGCTGATTAACGGCGGAGAGTACGAGAAGGCCGAAGATCTGCTGAACGCAGCCGGCCCTTTCCAGAACGCCTCTTCCGCGCTGGCCAACGCGATTATGGCGCTGGATCGGGCTGCGGCGGGTAAGTCGGTCGCGCAGCAGCTTAATGCTATTGCTGTGCTCAAGAGAACGTAGAAAAGCGAAGCGGCGGTAACTGTAGGCCGCTGCTGGCAACATCAAATTTGCTTGCACAGGACTCCGCATGGGAAGATAATCGACGAATTACGAAACCCAATTTAGTCCTGCACGAGGCGAATGAGATGAGTTATAAGCTTCTTGCTGCGAAGTCTGCCACCC
>DATKGA010000006.1:0-6495 GCA_035510935.1 Acidobacteriaceae bacterium | reverse complement strand
GGAGGGAGAAGAAGGCTCATCATCGTCGCGTTGATCCCCCTGGCGCTGCGCGGGGTCAGTTACAGGCCAATGTCGGCGGCCGCATTGCTCAGGCGCAATCTGTGGGTGTATGGAATGGGAGGAATTATTGCTCCGTTCATTGGGATCAAACTGATCGATATGATTATTGCGTCAATCCACTTGGTCTAGGTTCGAGGTTCGAGGGATACGAGATGAAGAAACATATTGTGACGTCGGTGCTATATACGCTGGTGACGGCTGTTCTGCTGGGTATCGTCTATCCGCTGGCGGTGACGGGATTGGCGCACGTGTTCTTCCCCAGGCAGGCCGAAGGATCGCTGATCCACCGCGCCGATGGGACGCTGGTGGGGTCGCGGCTGATTGGGCAGACGTTCGCCGGGCCGGGCTACTTCTGGTCGCGCCCGTCGGCCGCAGGCAATGGATACGATGCGGGGAACTCGGGCGGCTCGAACTATGCACCGACCAATGCGGCTCTGGCGACACGCGTGGCAGGGACAGTGCAGACACTGAACCCGAAGGGTACGAACGGCCCGGTGCCCATCGATCTGGCGACGGCGTCGGCTTCCGGGTTGGATCCGGACATCTCGCCCGCCGCGGCGTTCTATCAGGTGGGGCGGGTCGCGGCTGAGCGGCACATCAGTGAGGACGCGGTGCGCAACCTGGTTACGGCCCACATTACGCCGCGCCAGTTCGGGCTGCTGGGAGAGCCGCGGGTGAATGTTCTGGAGCTGAATCTGTATCTGGACAAGATGGCTCCTATCGCCGCCAAGTAGCGATGGGGCTTCTCCGATCTCATGGAAGTGATGCGTTGCGACGGACCGTTGTACCCTTGAAGTGGGTGGAATGGGAGAAGTCGTGCATGTCCAATCAGAGGTCCAGGGTGGTGGTGTTGTTGAGCGGCGGGCTGGATTCCGCGACCGTTCTCGCAATCGCGAAGGCGCAAGGGTATGACGTCTATGCGCTCTCCTTCCGCTATGGACAGCGGCACGCTTGGGAGCTGGAATGCGCCCGTTCGGTTGCGTCGTCTTTGGGTGCGAAAGAGCACAGAACGGCAACCATCGATCTGCGGGCCTTTGGCGGCTCCGCGCTGACAGCCGAGATCGATGTGCCCAAGGGGCGTTCGGCGGAAGAGATGGGCAGCGGAATTCCTGTGACGTATGTTCCGGCGCGTAACACGATTTTTCTATCGTTCGCGCTTGCCTGGGCAGAGGTTCTGGAATGCAGCGACATCTTTCTGGGAGTGAACGCGCTGGACTATAGTGGATACCCCGACTGCCGCCCGGAGTTCATTGAGGCCTTTGAGCGACTGGCAAATCTGGCGACCAAGGCGGGCGTGGAGGGCCGGCAATCGCTGAGGATCCATACCCCGCTGATCGCGCTGACGAAGGCTGAGATCATTCGTAAGGGACTGGCGCTTGGCGTGGACTACGGGCTGACCAGCAGTTGTTACGACCCTTCGCCAACCGGTAAGCCGTGTGGAAGCTGCGATTCCTGCGTGCTCCGGCAGAAGGGATTTCGCGAGAACGGACTGGCCGATCCATTGCAATACGCGGACGGACAGCCATGAGTTACGCCATCAAAGAAATTTTCTACACGCTGCAAGGCGAGGGCGCGCAGACCGGGCGTGCCTCGGTATTTTGCCGTTTTGCAGGATGCAATCTGTGGTCGGGACGCGAGGAAGATCGAGCTGCGGCGGTATGCCAATTTTGCGATACGGATTTTGTCGGCGTGGCTGGCCCGGATGGAGGAAGATTCGATTCCGCTGAGGAGTTGGCCAACCGGATTGACGCGACATGGCAAGCGGGCTCTTCGGCGGGAACCAAATTTGTGGTTTGCACGGGTGGAGAGCCTCTGCTGCAACTGGACCGGCTCATGATCGATGCGCTGCACGCACGAGACTTTGAAGTTGCCGTGGAGACCAATGGGACGATCGCGGCCCCGCATGGAATCGACTGGCTGTGCGTCAGTCCCAAGGCGGGCGCTGCACTCGTCCAGACTACCGGGGATGAACTGAAGCTGGTCTATCCGCAAGTGGGCGCGCCGCCGGACAACTTTACAAATCTGGCGTTCCGGCACTTCTTCCTGCAGCCCATGGATGGCCCGCTCAAGCAGGACAACACAGACCGGGCGCTGCGTTATTGCCTCGACAATCCCGCGTGGCGCTTGAGCCTGCAGACGCACAAATTCCTGGGCATCCGCTAAGGTAAGAGGGGCAGACGACCTGTCCCTCCATCCCAATCGGATTATTTGTTGCTTGCTTCAGCTTACCGCCTGGGCGAAAGACCGAAGGTGATGGACAGAACGATGCTGCGTCCGGCGAAGATACTGATGTTGTCCGCCCCGTTGATCGGCGCCTGTGCGACGGTGGCAACGAACGGGTTGGTGTAGCTCTCCGAATTTCCGGCGGTCGAGGTGCCTGTAAAGGGGGATCCGGTAACCGTGCTGGCAGAGGTGATGCCGGTGGTGTCGTGGAAGTTGAAGAGGTTGTTGATGCTCAGCCTGATCTTTGTCTGGTCGAAGCGCGATCCGCTGCGAATCGTGTAGTTGAGGTAGGTGTTGGTAATGTCGAAGGGATTGATGGTGACTTCGTTGTGGTATCCGCTGACGTCCTGGTAGAACTGACCGACGTGCTTGTCGAAGATGCCGGCATCCCATCCGCCGTGGAGATAGGTGACGCCTTCGGCAAAGGTATCGGACGGCGTCTGCTGTACCCATTGACCAGAAGGGGTAGCGATGTAGTACGGATTGGCGTTGTTGGCTGCGCCGGTCGGGTAGATGAGCTCGAAGCCGGTGTACTGGGCCGTCTCCCACGTGGCGTTGAGATATGCGCTGAGGCCATAGCCCATGTACAGGTTGGTCTGACCTTCAAATCCCTTGCTGATGGAGCTGGGCTGTGCGTACCAGTCCGGCTCGCCGGTGGTGGCATCGGTCTGCGAGGAGTAGCCGCTCTGAAAGCGAATGTGGAAAGCATCCAGATCGAGCGTGACGCTCTTCAGCTTGAAGACCGTTCCAGCCTGCCAGGTGGTATTGTGCTGCTGTTTGGGCAAGACCCCTACGTTGATGTTGCTGCCTGTGGTTCCCTGATTGAAGTCGAAGGTGGAGCTGGGCGGGACGATGCTGCCAGTGGAGACCTGCGCATAGGCCGACCAGTTGGACTGGATGCGGTAGTTGACGTCGATGGAAGGCAGGGTAGAGTAGTAGTTTCCACCGTTGGTGATGAAGTTGGCGGGATTGCCGGTTGTGCCCGCCGCGCAGAGGCATCCGATGGTCTTGCCGTCGTCGGCGAACTGCTTGGTGGTAACGGTGTAGTATGCGAACTTGACGCCGGGGGTGATCTCCAATTTCTTAACCGGGTGGAACTCATACTCGACGAAGGGCTGGTAGGAGTTAGTCCAGAACATCTCGGCGAAGTTGGGCAGCGCCTGATCGGCCCAGCCGTTGAGCGGGTCGGACGGGTACTGATGACGGTTGGTGTCGGCCCACTCATACCACATACCGGCGCGCAGGGTGCCTAGTTTGGAGACCTGACTCAGGTTGAAGGTTTCGCCATACTTGCGGTAGCTGTTGTACTTGTCTACACCGCAGGGAATGGCGGTGACACCCTTCTTGGTGACAGGCACGTTGCAGGGCGCAACGGTGATTCCATACCAGGTCTTGGAGGCGGGATTGCCGTTGTATAGAACCGTGGTGTTCTCGGTCAGGGGTGTGGCGTTGGCATAGACCTCGGAGTTGTCGTAGTCGTAGGTGTAGGGCTTGAAGTCGATACTGATGTTGTGCGGAAGGACGGTTTTGAAGTCGACGTACTCGAAGTCGGTGGGCACCTGGTAGCGGTTGTATTGATAGTCCAGGTAGTCGAGCGGATCGGTGTTGTCGGCCAGATAGAAGCGGATGCCCGCGCCGGTATAGGGCAGCAGAGTCGGGTCGCTGGAGGATGCCGTGCAGGTGTATGCGTTGGTGGCCGAGACGCCGTACATCTGGCAGCGGGTGGCGCTGAAGTTGGGCGTGTTGGCGTGCAGATAGACCACGCCGGAGAATCCGCTGAGAACCGTGTTATCGGAAAACTTATACTGCGCCTTGATGGAACCGGCATTGCGATTCTGAAAATTATTCGACTGATAGCCTTTGGATTGCATGTGCTGGACGTCTAGCTCGAAGCTGGCCTTATTGCTATGGAAGAGGTTGCCGGAATCGAGCTGAGCGTCCGCAAGCACCGTGCCCCACGATCCGTAGGAGATGCCGCCGCGCACGTTCATGACCGGCGAAATATCGCGGGAGAGCAGGTGGATGGAGCCGCCGAAGGGCGTGGGTCCAATGGTGGACGCCGTGCCGGGCGAACGGTCGAAGTCGATGCCGCCGATCCACTGCGTGGGGAAGAAGGCCCAGGAGTGGTGGGTCGGACTATTGGTATCGTAGAAGGGAATGCCGTCGAAGTCGATGTCGTAGTCGCCATCCGGGAAGCTGCGGAAGTAGGTCTTGGACTGGCCGAGACCGGGGCCGTTGCCGTTGGTGGTATAGGTGCCGGGGGCCATCTCGACCGCTTCACCGTAGTCGGCCAGCGGCGAGGTGTAGTTGTTGATAAAGGCCTGGGTAATCTCGGTGCGTGCGGAGTGCTCCTCCAGCAATGCGTCCATGGGCGCCATGGCGGCGGCCACGGAGTTGGCCTCGCTGGCTTCGACGGTGATCTCCTCGGATGCGTTGCCAAGTTGGAGCGAGATAGGAAGCTCGGTCGGCTGACCGGATGCAACCTGTACGCCGGCGCGCTTGCTGCTATTGAAGCCGGAGGCATCCACCTGGATGGTGTAGCTGCCCGCGGGCAGGGTGGCAAACGCATACTTACCCTGACTGTCGGAGGTCACCTTCTGTTCCGCACCCGTACCTTCGTTTCTGACTGTCACGGCTGCGCCCGGCAGCGGCCTGCTATTGGGATCGAGGACCGTGCCGGTGAGCGACGAACTGGACTGGGCGTAAAGATGTGTCGGAAGGACGGCTGCGGCGACAGGCAGAAGCAACACAGCGCAGAGCGCGAACCGTACAAACAGGCGGAGAGGGGCATTCATGATGGAGGATTCCCTTCGTGGAGAGAAGAATTCGATTGTTGAGATGTTGGCCTTCTGCGAGTGTGATGCGTGCCTGTAAAAGGAAAGTTAACGATTCGTTTCATAACGGTTACAAATTGCGACCTTGTGGATTAATGTTGTGGGACAGTGGTAGTGGCTCAGTTTGAATTTTCTTAGCGGATATCGAAGAGATAAGCTAAGCCAAGTTGGACTGCAAGGACAGCGTTGTAGGAGAGTTTTCCCATCCGGTCCTCAAGTTTGCGCTTATCGACTACGAATGCGTGGCCGCAGAGAGCCACACTGTCTACTGGCGCAGTGTGGGTCAGGTCTCTGACAATTTCGCTGGCTGGGATGGCAATATTGTATGAGCTTGCTCGGCTCTTCGTCGTAGTCATTGGGACAACCACGATTGGATTTCCGCAATTGACGCTTCGGCGTGACATGACAATGCATGGACGACGACCCTGTTGCTCTCTGCCCCCACGATTCGGGATCGTTATCCAATAAATCTCGCCTTGCTCTATTGGGTCGTTCTCACCTAGCGGCATCCACGCCTCTATCCTCCTCCAACAATTCGGAAGCTTCCGAGAAGGAGAAGTCCATCAGCGCCATATCCTCGTCTTCAATCGGAACAGTCCGAGAGGCAGGTTCAGCCATCGGAACCCTAATATCAAGTCCGCGACGTGCCCAGGTATAGGCGTTGACCATCGCCCGCAGGCCTTCAACCAATTCGTCCTGCACTTCGGGATATATCGCCCGACCGTCTTCCATCGCCATATTGAGGCAGTCGAGGCTAAACTGTGCTTTCAACGCATTCAGATTGAAATTGGTGCAGAAATCCTCGTCCTCGGTCCGACGTTCTTTGGTCACGGGTGCGGCGATAATCTGTGTTGTCAATTCACTAATCTTACGAAGCGTCCAAACAGTGAACATTGCTTGATCGCGCACAGCCGCACCGAAAGTGGCCAGCCCCTTGTCTCGAAAATCTGCTTCGATTTCACAAATAGAGTCGCGGACCAACTGATCCAGCACGGGCTTGGGGATCGCCGCCGAAGCGAAATGCGATACAGCCATCGTCAATCCGGCGTACTTGACGAACATATCTTTGAATATGCGCTCAAACTCCGTCTTGCTGCGGGTCTCCACAGCGGTGCGCAATATCTGATCAATGGCGTCTCCGCAGCCGCGAAGGACTTCAGACGCAGAAGGGGTGAGAGAGCGTGGAGCGCTCTTTGCGCGAGATACCAAGAAAGACAACAGACCCTCGGGCCTCTCGGGACTGCAAGTCAATTCTTCCCCCATTACAAGTGCGCTATTCATTTCGTGCCAGCCAATCTTGATTTCGTCATAGTAGATACAGCATCCGCAGTGTCGGCCCTTCGCTTCCACCGTGCAGTACTTGCTTGCTTGGCGATTT
>DATKGA010000005.1:0-42229 GCA_035510935.1 Acidobacteriaceae bacterium | reverse complement strand
TGGCGGTGGCGCAGGCGTCGAGGTCCGCGCCGCGCTCGAAGCGGTGCGATGCGTCGGTGTGCAGGCCGTGGCGGCGCGCGCTGCGGCGGACGCTGGCTGGGTCGAACCATGCGGCCTCGACGAGGATGTTCTTCGTCTCCGCGGTAATCATCGAATCCCAGCCGCCCATGACCCCGGCCAAGCCCTGCGCGCGGGAGTGGTCCGCGACGACCAGATCGTCGGGTTCGAGTATGCGCTCCGAGCCATCTAGTAGCTTAACCCGCTCTCCCTTGCGCGCGAGGCGGACGATGATCCCGCCGTCCAGCTTGTCCAGATCGTAGGCGTGGGTGGGATGGCCCATGCCCTGCAACACGAAGTTGGACGCATCGACTGCGTTGGAGATGGGCTTGGATCCCAGCAGAGCGAAGTACTCAGCGACCTGGCCGGTGGAGGGCGCGATGATGACATTGCGCAGGACCTGCGCGGTGAAGCGGCCGCAGAGGCTTTGGGCCTCGGGGGCGATCTGGACAGAGAAGGGCTTTGCGGTGGGCTGCGCGGCGGGCAGTGCGGTGTCCAGCGGGACGAGTGGGAGGTTGTAGATGGTGGCTGCCTCGCGCGCAATGCCGTAGTGGTTCATGGCGTCGACGCGGTTGGTGGTGATGTCCATCTCGAAGAGGTGACCATTTCCGGGACCGAGGTCATGGATGCCTTCAACAGCGATGCCGCGCAGAGTAAGGTCTTCGGCGAGTTGGCGGTCGTCCACGGCGATGCCAGGGACGTAACTGCGGAGCCAGTTGGAGAGGACGTTCATGCGAACTGCTCCAGGAATCGCATGTCACCGGAGTAGAAGTGGCCGATGTCGGAGATGCCGTGCTGAACCATGGCGATGCGTTCGACGCCCATGCCGAAGGCGAAGCCGGTGATCTTTTCGGGGTTGTATGCGTCGTCGGCGGGATCGAGCTTGCGGCGGCCTTTGGTAACGCTGGCGAAGACGGTGGGATCGACCATGCCGCAGCCGAGGAGTTCGATCCAGCCGGAGTGCTTGCATCGGCGGCAGCCCGCGCCGGAGCAGAAGATGCAGCTGATTTGCACGTCGGCGCTGGGCTCGGTGAAGGGGAAGAAGCTGGGGAAGAAGCGCGTCTTGACACTGGAGCCGAAGAGCTCCTTCATGGCGTGATCGAGGGTACCCTTAAGGTCGGAGAAGGTGATGTTGGTGTCGACGCAGAGACCCTCGACTTGATGAAAAATCGGCGAGTGGGTGGCGTCGGCAGCGTCGTTGCGATGGACTTTACCTGGGACGACGATGCGGATGGGCGGGGGCTGCGCGATCATGCTGCGAATCTGGACGGGCGAGGTGTGAGTGCGCATGAGCAGGCGGTCTTGTTGCGGACGGTAATTCTGACCGGCTAATAGCAAAGTGTCCTGGGTATCGCGCGCGGGGTGGTTGGGCGGGAAGTTGAGCGCCTCGAAGTTGTAGAAGTCACTCTCAACCTGTGGGCCGAGCGCGGTGGAGTAGCCGAGATGATGGAAGACGGCGACGATCTCGTTCATCGTCTTAAGCAGCGGATGGGGAATGCCGGGCGCGCGGACAGAGCCAGGAAGGGTGATGTCGATTGCGCTTGACGATGGTGGTGTAGTTTCAGCGGCAATGGCGAGCGCAGCTTCGATTTGCTGCTTGAGCTGGTTAAATCGGATGCCGAGGGGCTTACGCGCATCGGCGGGCGCTGTCTTGAGCCACGCCTCGCTTATAAGTTTGAGGCGCCCCTGCTTGCGGCCTAGCCAGCGCAGGCGGAAGGCTTCTGCATCGTGCAGCGAGGCTGCTTCGTTGCGAACTTCATCGGCAAGCGTGGCGAAGGCGGCGTCGAGAGAGGGTTCGTCGTAGCTGAGGAGTTGGGGGATGGCTTCGTTCATGAAGATATTAGGCTTCGAGTCGTCGCTCTCTAGTGTATCGCGGGCTATTGCAGGAGAGCGGAGAGAACAATGATGAGGACGACCACTCCGAGCTGGAGACTGCGCGGGTCAGTGATGGCGTAGATGACGGGGTCCTCGTGGAGTTCGCCACGGGAGGCCTTGAGCCAGAGGCGGCTGAGCCAGAGCAGAAGCACGGGGACTAGCAGCCAGAGACGTGCGTGGTGGGGATAGAGGTTCTGCGCGACGCCGATGCCGATGTACAGCGTGAAGACGACTACTGACGCATATCCGCTGGAGGTACCGAAGCTTCGCAACTGTTCGAGGTCGGAGAGGCGATAGCCGCGGCCTTTGACCGCGAGCGTTTCGCAAGGGTCGTTGCTCAGAGTAATGCTTTCCAGCTCGGAGAAGCGCTTGACGAAGGCAAGCGAGAGGAAGAAGAAGATGCTGAAGGCGGCCAGCCAGGGCGATACCTTGACCCCTGAGGCGGCCGATCCGGCGAGGATGCGGATGGTGTACAGGCAGGAGAGCACGATCACGTCCACCAGCACCATCCGCTTCAGGCGCAGCGAGTAGGCGGTGGTGGTGATGGCATAGAGCACCAGCCACTCCAGGAAGCTGCCCTGTCCATTCCAGATAAACTGCGGGGACAACGTCGTGAGAACATGCGGCAGAAGCAGGGCGAGCGTCAGAGAGAGTGCAAAGAAAAGGAGGATAGTGGCTGCGCCGGTGATTGGCGAAAGGTCGCCGGCGGCGAAGGGACGGCTGCGTTTGCGCGGGTGGTGGCGGTCGGCCTCGAGGTCCAGCAGATCGTTGAAGATGTAGGTTGCCGAGGCAGCCAGCCCGAAGCTGAGAAAGGCGAGCAAGGTTGCGGCGGCCGGACCCAAGGCGCGTACATGGGCCAACAGAAGAGGCAGAAAGATCAGCGTGTTCTTGGCCCACTGATGCAGCCGGATGGCACGCAGCCACGCCTTTAGAGGCGAGGTGGTGCCGGTGAAAGAGCGGGCAGGTTGCACTGCCGCCGAATGCAGCCCCGCGGTCAGGGCACGGGTGGGATTAGCGACCATGGGATGGACGCTGTGAGTGAGTAGAGGCAGGTCTAGCCGGGCGTTGCCGATGTAGCTGAAGCCCGAGGGGAATCGCTGCAGGAAGGCCGCGAGCTTGTTGTGGCCGGTGAGGTTCAGGCTGCCATCGGAGGCGAGGACGCCGGTGAACAGCCCCAGATGGTCAGCCACGCGTTCGGCAAGAGTATTGTCCGCGCCAGTGGTGAGGTAGATCTCGCGTCCGGCGGCGTGCTGCTGGCGCAGATACTGCGACAGCGGCTGATTGTAGGGCAGATGGACGACATCGAGCGCCACCACGGAGGAGACGTTGCGCTTGAACGCAGCCTTTCCCTGTAGGACCCAGATGGGAAGGCGCAGCAGTGAGCGGGGACTCTGGCGCGACAGAACGATCACCGAATCCAGCAGCGTGTCGCTCTTGACGAGCGTGCCATCCAGGTCGATGCAGAGAGGTTCGTTGATTGGTGGAGTTGCGGGATCGGCCGGGCCGTCAGGACTGGAGGAGGCGCTGTGTGGGTCAGCGTGGCCGGGTTGCAGGTGCGCGGATTGCAAAGACACGAGTCAACCCCTTCCGTAATAGGGCGGGACGATCCACTGCGGGTACGCGGTGTGCAAGAAGATAGAACGCGACCGCTTTGAGGCTCCTGTACTTTCCCCGCAGACTCTACGTTATTATCCCTTATCCGGGGTGAAGGTCCGGGCGAATCTAGCTGGTAACTGCGCGTGGAGTCCGCACTAGCCTGGGGGCCAGATCATGTGCCGTCCGCCGAGCAGATGCAGGTGGAGGTGGTCGACGGTCTGTCCGCCGTCCGCGCCGGTGTTGAGAACGACGCGATAGCCGCCGTCAAGTTGTGCGGCGCGGGCGATTTCGGCGGACTTAGTAAGCAGATGGCCCAGCAGCGACGATTGCGCAGGCTCTGCCTCTGCCAGCGAGGCGATGTGTTCCTTGGGAACAATCAACAGGTGGGTCGGTGCCTGGGGGTGAAGGTCGGCGAAGCAGAGGCATAGCTCGTCCTCGAAGACGCGCTTGGCCGGGATGCTGCCGGCGACGATCCTACAGAAGATGCAATCGGAACTCATACAGAAAACCTTAACACCGATCTACACCGATGACACCGATCAAAAGAAGGTGAATACAAATTTGATAGATGTTACGCCTTCCTATTGCAGCGCCGAAAAGTACTTTGGGTGTTGATCAGGGGCCCAAGGATCATAGGCTTCGGCGAAGGCTGCGCGGAAGCGGATCGGAGGGTGGGTGTCGAACCAGAGTTCGTAGAGGGGATGCGGCGTGGGGTCGTCGAGGGAGAGTTCGCCCAGCGTCTGGAAGGCCTGGCGACCCACCGTCTGTGGGTCTGCAACGATGCCGCGAACAGCCTCCTGGCCATAGACATCGGCGTCGTGCTCGATGGCCCGGCTGAAGGCGTCGGCAAATGGATCGGAGAGTGAGGACAGCACACTGAGCACAAGGAGAAGGACGACCAGCGCGCCCCAGTCGTGTTGCGAAGGGATGCTCCACGCGGCGCCAAATCGCCCAAGCAGGATGCGGACGCCGTGGAATCCAAGCAAGAGAAGTGGGAGCAGCACGAAGCAACTGAGCGCGACGCCCATGGCCACATGGCCCAGCGCGTAGTGGCCCATCTCGTGGGCGAAGATGAAGCTGATCTGGCCGGGAGTGCAGCTGGCGATGGTGGTGTCCCAGACGACGACACGCTTGGAGGTCCCGAAGCCGGTGACGTAGGCATTGAGCTCAGTGGACTTGGCGCTGGCCTTCATCAGGAACATGCGCTGGGGTGGGATGGAGATGCCGCCGCGTGCGACGACCTGTTCCAGTTGCTGGACCAGAGCCGGATTGGATTGGGCGAGCGGCTCAAACTGGTTGAAGAGCGGATCGATGACGTAGGGCGTGACGAAGACCCCGGCGATGAGACACAGCACGGCTGGAATCCAGAACCAGAACCACCAACGCGTAGGCGACCTGCGAATCACCCAGAAGATCAGCAGGGTAAGCAAACCGCCAAAGAGCCACTCCAATGCGATCAGTTTGGCTTTGTCGGCCAGCCAACTGCCCCAACCCTGGACCGAGAGACCGTAGCTGACCGCGACCCGGTGCGCATAGATGCCCAGCGGAAGATCGAGCAGATGGGTGATGAGGAGCAACAAGAAAACGAAGCTGAAGCCCTGCACCCAGCGGTTTCTGGAGAGGCTGACCGCCGCGCCTCGCATCCACGCAGCCACACCGAGGACGAGGAGCAGGAGCAGTTGCGCCGGCGTCCAGAGGGTGCCTGCGACGGCGAGTATTCTGCTCGTCCGGCCAAGGGCGATCGCTCTCCGCAGCTCTGCCGGCGGCAGCGTGTAGGCGCTGGAGTTGTGGACGGCGATGCTCACAGCCTGCGCCTCGGTGGGTGTTTCGGAGGCGAAACGGTAGATCGTAATGGAGAAGGCTGCGGCCAGCGCGGCCAGTAGGAGCAGGGTGCTGCGAAGGCGCATGGGGCTGGACTCCAGGGGCGTGTGCTCCAGTTTGCGGCATGAATGCGGCGAAACGCAAAGCAATCCGTCCAACCAATATGACATGCGCCCGAAAAGAGAGACAACGGACGCAGCTTCCGTGTAGCATCCGGTAGACTGAACGACTCATCTTTAGCGGCAAGACTGAGGCCCATGAAACAGCTTAGGACGAACCTGCACGGAACCATCCGCATTATGATTTTGACCAGTCTGTGCGCGGTAGCTCTGCTGGCAGCAGGCGCGCCCGGTGCGCAGCATGAAGCGCTGGCAGCGACCGATGCTGCCTCCAGCCCATCCAGCAAGCCGTCTATGGGAGATACGGTCCTGGTCAATGCACTGGATACGGAGTTGAAGCGGGCGATGTCCTCGCTGGGGTCCGATGGGGCCGCCGCCTTACAACAGCCCAGGCCCTACTTTCTGAGCTATGCGGTGGACGATGCATCGTCGGTGAACATTACGGCGGAGTACGGCGCGATCAGCATCTCCAACCAGAACCATGTGCGCTCGGTGGATGTGCAGGTGCGGCTGGGCAGTCCGGCGGAAGATAACACCCACGGCGACCACCGCAACAGCGCATTGACCACGCTACCTCTTCCGCTGACCGACGACCGCGACGCCATTGCGCGCTCCTTGTGGTACGCAACCAACCGCGGATATGCGCGTGCATTGGACGGCTACCTGAAGGTGAAGACCGAGCAGCAGGTGCGCGCCAAGGAGGAGGACTCTTCGGCGGACTTCAGCGTGGAGCAGCCGCGCACGGACCTGCTGCCGCCATCGCCCGCACTGGCAGTCGACCGCGCGGCATGGGAGCAGCGACTGCGCGAGATATCCAAACTGTTCACCCAATTTCCCGACATCTTTGCCGATCAGGTTGAGTTTGAGGCGACCAACGAGACGGACTACTTCGTTTCGTCCGAGGGAGCGCGCGTGGACACTCCGGGCCAGACTGCGCGGCTGGTGATTGTAGCGCGGACGCGCGCCGCAGACGGCATGGACCTGTTCCGCGCAGAGACCTTCGAGGCCCAATCCGCCGACCGCCTGCCCGATCAGAAGACGATTGCGGACAAAGCGATTGCGATGGCGAAGAACCTGGAGGAGTTGCGCGTGGCTCCGGTGACGCAACCGTTCAGCGGGCCGGCGATTCTGAGCGGGCGCGCCTCGGCGGTCTTCTTCCACGAGGTCCTGGGTCACCGGCTGGAGGGCCAGCGGCAGCGTGGCGACCAGGAGGGACAGACCTTCACCAAACTGCTTGGCAAACCAATTCTGCCCCCGTTCCTTAGCGTGGCCGACGATCCGACGCTGAGCACATTCCAGGGCACGACACTGAGCGGCCACTACGATTTTGACGATGAGGGCCAGGCCGCGCGGCGGGTTGACCTGATCCGCGATGGCGTGCTGCAGACCTTCCTGATGTCGCGCGAACCCATCGCCAGCGTCGCCCAAAGCAATGGCCACGGCCGCTCAGAATCGGGGCATATGCCGACGGGACGCCAGGGAAATCTGATTGTGACCTCATCGAAGTCAGTGCCGGAGAGCCAACTGCGACAGATGCTGATCGACGAAGCGAAGAAGCAAGGCAAGCCCTACGGCCTCTACTTCGAAGACATCTCGTCCGGCTTCGCAGTGACCACGCGCAGTTCGCCGCAGGCCTTCCAGGTGATTCCGCTGGTGGTCTACCGGGTTTACGTGGATGGGCGGCCCGACGAACTGGTGCGCGGGGTGAGCATTGTGGGCACGCCGCAGGCTGCCCTGAACAGCATCCTGGCGACCGGCGACAAGCAGGAGATATTCAATGGAATTTGCGGCGCGGAGTCGGGCAGCATTCCGGTGAGCGCGGTGGCGCCGGCGATGCTGGTGAGCCAGATTGAGACGCAACGCCAGGCGCAGGGCACCGCTCGTCCGCCCATTCTACCTCCGCCGACTGCAGCAGCAGGCGAATTGAAATCAGAAAAGGGAGCAAATTAATGAAAACGCTCCTTTTTCAGTTACAAACAAAACGCATATCTACGGCGGTATTTGCATTCATCATCCTATTTAGTACCTATTTAGTTACATATAAAGCAACGGCGCAGGATATTCAAACGGACGACCCGGTGCTGCGCGCCATGCGGGCCGAACTGGACCGTGAACAGGACCAGTTGGTGCTTCCCGGAATGCAGCGGCCCTACTTCATTCAATATCGCCTGGACGACTTCAGTACCTATGAGTTGGTGGCCAACTTTGGCGCGCTGGTGCGTGAGGATACCGGCCACCAGCGGATTGTCCGGGTGACGATGCGGATCGGCAGCTACACTACGGACTCGAGCAGTAGCCGCGGCGATGGCACGGCAGTACTGGGGCCGACGGACAATAATCCAGAGGCGATCCGCTACTGCCTGTGGACTGCGACCGACGAGGCGTACAAGAACGCGCTGCGCGCATACACGACCAAGCAGGCCGCGTTGAAACAATTCGAGACGGTGCCCACGGCGCAGGATTTTGCCGCGGCCAAGGCGGTGACTCACATTGGCCCGCTGGTGCCACTGGAGATCGACCGCGCGGATTGGAAGCGGCGCATCGTGGAGGCCAGTGGCCTCTACGCCAAGGATCCGGAGGTGCGCACCAATGCCGCGAATGTGCAGTATTCGTCGGCAACAATGCGCGGCCTGGCGGTGAACCGTTACCTTGTGAACAGCGAAGGGACGGTAGTGCGCGAGGGATATGCGGGCTACACCGCCAACATCAGCGTTGGCGGGCAGGCCTCCGATGGGATGCAACTGGAGCGCAGCAACGGCAGCACGGCGGTCAATGCCAAGGACCTGGAGACATGGCCGCAGTTCCGCAAACGCGTGATCGACGACCTGAAGAGCCTGGAGGCGCTGCGTAACGCACCTGTCGTCTCCGCCGAGGACTACCACGGGCCGGTGCTGTTCAGCGGCGATGCAGCCGCGGACGTGATGGACCGGCTGTTTGTCCCCAACGTGGAGGCGGACCGCCCGGAGATGGGAACCACGGCTCGCACCCAGGGCATTTACACGTCGAGCTACCATGCGCGCGTTCTGCCCGATTTTCTGAACGCGACGGACGATCCGCTGATGACAAGCTTCGCGGGGCAGTCGCTGCTGGGCGCGTACGCGGTGGACGATGAAGGCGTACCGGCGCAGGCGGTCAAGGTAGCGGTGAACGGCAAACTGGAGGACTATCTGATTGGTCGCACACCGGTGCGGGACTTTCCTGTGTCGAACGGACACGGCCGCGCAGCGTTGGGGCAGGCCTCGCACTCCAGCGAGGGCGTACTCCTGTTCAAGTCGAATGCGCCTTTGAGCGCGGCAGCCATGAACGCGCGCCTGCTTGCGATGGCCAAGGACCAGGGCCGCGATGTGTACTCGGTGGAGACGCTGGGCGGAGAACTTGCGCCTCGCCTGCTCTATCTGGTGCATCCCGACGGCACTCGACAACTGGTGCGGGGCGCGGTGTTCGACGAGCTGGATAATCGCAGTTTGCGCTCGGACATTGTGGCGGCAGGCGACGATGAGTATGTCTCCAACTCGCTGGGCGCGGTGCCGGTGACGACCATTGCGCCAAGCCTTCTGTTTGACGACATCGGAGTGAAACGCGCCACCGAGGAGCAGCAGAAGCTGCCTTATTACCCGCCACCCGCTCTGGATGCGGCTGGTGCACAAACTGGCGGCAAGTGAGCTAGTTGAGGCGGACGATATAGGGCAGCGCGCCGGGAACGGGGACGCGGATGCTATTGGCGATCTGGCTGGCGGTGGCCTTGTCGGCTTTGAGCGGGTTGATGCGCACCCAGTGACCGGTGGGACCGGCGAACTCGATGACCTTGGCGGTGGAGTAGCGGCGGAGGAGCTGGTTCTTGAGTTTGACAGCATCCGACTCGCTGGGGAATGCGCCGATCTGCACGCACCATTTTCCGGCTGGATCGACTCCCGGGTACTGGGGCGGCGCATAGGCTTCGATGCGCACTTTGGCAACTCCCGCGCGATAGACTCCGGTTGCCTTGGCCGCGGCCAGCGAGAGATCGATGATGCGGTCGCCGACGAAGGGGCCGCGATCGGTGATGCGCACGACGACGGACTGGCCGTTATCGAGGTTGGTGACGCGGACGATGGAACCCATGGGTAGGGTGCGGTGCGCGGCGGTCATGGCGTTCTGGTCGTAGATGGTGCCGTCGGCTCCCTTGCGGTTGGCGTAGGGGGGGCCGTACCAACTGGCCAGACCGACCTCACTGGAGACCGGCTTGCCGTGCGGCGTGGGTTGTGGAGCACTGGGCGTAGCTTCCGCCGAGGGGCTGGGCGTGGCTCGGGTGGATGCGCTTGGGGTTCCTGTGGCGGATTGCGCAGGACGCGCCGCTGCCGTGCTGCGAGTGGATGTGGCCGGCGGCGGCGGTTGATAGTAGGTTGCATTGTTCTTATGGCGACAGCCTGTGACTGCAAGCAGCATCGCCGGAAGCAGAACCGAGCCAAGCGCCCGGCTGAGCGTCCAGCGAGGCGCGGCGTCTCCGGGGCGGCGGCGATGCATGGGGCGGTTCAAGGCCGCGGCTTGTCCTTATCGGGATCGGTAGCGGGGGCAGGTGGCGTCGGCGGAGATTGCTGCTGGGTTGGTTCCTGAGTGCCGGCGCGGCGATCGTCCATGCGCTGGCCCAGCTTCTGCAACTGCTCGGCGGCGGCGCGGAGGGCATCCGTGCCATTGCGCCGGATGTCCGGGACAACCTGATCGTTGATGTAAGTTACTACGCGGTGCAGTTCATCTTCGATACGTGCTACAGCGTCCCGGGCATTTTGTTTCCAGGGGTTGGGTCCATCGTTTGCCATGGCGACACCTCTCCACACTCCAGTATGGGGAGGCGGAAAAGCTCGGGTCAATGACGGAATCGCGTTATTGGACGCGTAGTGCCTGATTGGTAATCGGCACCATTGGTGCAGGCAATCCGTGTCGTCTGGGCAACTCTGCGCGACTGTCAGGCGTCCCTTTAGATACGGGATCTCGTTTTCATGGTCGTTTGGCGACCTAGCAGGACTCCGCAGGGATGTAGTGTCCAGTTGCAAGGACTGCACGCCCAGAGGGAGTGCCTGATGAGCGAAAGATCGAGCCGCATCGTCCGCAGTGTAACCGTTGCAGGACGCATTACGATCATCGCAGGCACACTGCTTGCAGTCTATGCGAACCCCCCTGTTGCAGCCTTCGCGCAGGCAATAGCCGTACAGCAAAGCAATGATGGTTCGCAGCTATTGCCCAATGCTCCAGACGCAGCGATGGGCGGTGCCAGCTCAAGCGTGGATGTAGCCTCCGTTGATACGCGCGGGCGAACGTCGTCCGCGGTTACCACGAGCGGATCGATCGTCTTTGTGTCGACGACCCAGAAGCACATCCGACCGGGCCAGATCGCGCCGACACTGACGGCCAGCGACAAGGTCCTGCTGGGTGTAAAGAATGCATTTTCACCGTTTGAGGCCGCGGGATGGCTTGCCTCATCAGGTTACGAACAGTTGATGAACGGCAGTCCGAACTATGGCACCGACCGCGGTGCGTATGGGCAACGGCTTGGCACCGCGGCTGTGCGCGACTCCTCCGAAGACATCTTCACCGACAGTGTGATGGCGAATTTTTTCCATGAAGACCCGCGCTACTACCAGATGGGTCCGGCGCACAACTTCTTCGTTCGCCTGGTCTACTCCGGCACGCGGCCGATCTTCACCCGCATGGACAGCGGCCGCACATCGCTGAACCTGGCGTCGCTGACTGGCACTCTGGGCGGGGCCGCGCTGACCAACCTCTACTATCCGCAGGTGAACCGCGGCATGACGCAGACGATGGAGACCTTCGGCGGATCGGTCGGCGGAGCGGCCTTCGGCGACGTTGTCAGCGAGTTCTATGACGGCTTCAAGCGCATGTTTCGCTCCAGGAATAACTAGCCCCCAATCCATCGTCACTGGAATATTTGATAGGGCACTTACTGCTCAGGCATTTTGATAAACTGGCATGAGTTGGCAGGAGTGTGTCCTGAATACGGGACTGAGCAATCCGCGACTCTCTCCCATGGCTGTCGTCAGGTCAAAAAGCCGGTACTTGGCTGCTCCGTTCGCCGCGTCTTATCCCCATTCAATGCACTATTATGCCGTTCACTATTTGAACCTTCTATTGTTGTCCCCGGATGCGTAGTCTTGACACTGTAAACCACAATATCTACCTGCAACACTGGGCCAGCGACACACCGTCCCGTTACAGCATGGATTGCGTTGCAGCACTGGCTGGATGGATTGATCGAAGACCTCACCCAACCAGACATCACGGTGTACAGCAGATGCCAGGACCAGAGAGCCTCGGCACGATCCCAACCAGCAATCTCTTCAGGAGACAACCTTACATGGCAAAGCGCGCAAAGATATTTGAGAAAGCTATCGTTCAGGCCGCCAAGGGCGGATGGGTGATCTACAGCAAGCTGAACGGCATGTTCGCCGACAGCCCTAGCTTCACGCCAAAGTGGAGCGACAAGCCCCTGCTCAAGTCCTACCAGAAGGAGAAGCCGCCCCTGGGCTGGCCGCGCACCACGGACTCACTGTGTCCGAAGTGCGTGCCGGAGATTCGCAAGCAGATTGTGGACGGTAAGCTGCCCCATGAGATTCTGCTGAACGAGAAGGTTGGCGAGCTGAAGGCGCAGATCATTGAGCGCGACGGCAAGATCCTGATGGTGAAGGACTGCCCGATCCACGGCCACTTTGAAGACGTCATGTCCATGGACCCTGCCTTCTTCAAGCACCTGGAAGAAGTCTTCCCCGGTCGCGACATCCGCGCCCACAACGACGAGAAGCTGCACAATCACGGCACATCCACTGTGACTCACGGCCGCGGTTCGGTCCTCACCATCGACCTGACCAACCGCTGCAACATGATGTGTGACCCATGCTTCATGGACGCCAACCAGGTCGGCTTTGTGCATGAGCTGACATGGGACGAGATCAAGACCATGCTGGACAACGCCGTCACCATCAAGCCCAAGCGGCAGATGAGCGTGCAGTTCTCTGGCGGCGAGCCGACGCTTTCGCCCTACTTCCTGGACGCGGTGGCATACGCGCGTAAGGTTGGCTACACCAGCGTGCAGGCTGCCACCAACGGCATCGAGTTCGCCAAGAGCAAGGAGTTTGCCAAGGCCGCGGCCGAGGCTGGTCTGCGCTATGTATACCTGCAATTTGACGGCATCGGCAACGCGGCCAACTCGCACCGCAAGGTGGGCAATGCATTCGATGTGAAGTTGCAGGCCATCCACAATCTGTACGAGGCGGGCGTGGACATTGTGCCGGTGACCACCATCGTGAACGGCATCAACAACGAGCAGGTGGGACGCATCATTCAGTTCGCGCTGGACAATCCCAAGAAGATCAACTTCCTCAGCTTCCAGCCGGTCAGCTTCACGGGCCGCGACGAGGACATCTCCGACGAACGCCGTGAGGCGCAGCGCTATACCCTGTCGCACATGGCGCACGACGTGAAGAACCAGACCGGCCTGGGCGAGCCCACGCGCGACTGGTTCCCCATCTCGTTCATGTCCACCTTCTCGGACTGGGCCGACCTGGTGCATGGGCCTGACCGCGAGTGGGGGCAACTGAGCTGCGGATGCCATCCGAATTGCGGCATCTCCATGGCGCTGATGATCGACAAGGAGACCAAGGAGGCCGCGCCGGTGACTGCGTTCATCAACGCCGACCGCCTGGCCAAGGACATTGCCCGGGTGAATGATGCGGCACGCGGCAAATACCTCACCATGATCGGCGCGGCGCTGGCGCTGGTGCGCAACTACACGCCGGAGAACGCGCCCACCCACTTCAAGATCAAGGACCTGCTGACGAAGTTCGACAAGAGCTTCGGCGCCAGCGGACGCGACTACGGCAAGGTGACCGCCGACCGCACCATGGAAGATATCAAGAAGCGGCGCGGCGATCGCTGGAACTTCCTGTTCATCGCGGGCATGTGGTTCCAGGACCTGTTCAACTACGACTTCCGCAGGACGGAGCAATGCATCATTCCGTATGCGACGCAGGAGGGAGAGATCAGCTTCTGCGCGTACAACACCGGTGTCGGCTGGCGCAACATCATCGAGAAGATGCACATGACTTCGACCCTGACCAAGTGGTACGAGGAGCATGGGCGGCACGAGATCTTCGCCGGCGGCAAGAAGGTCGGCCTGGAGATGCAGGACAAGTACGACCTGGTGCTGAACCAGGCGCACGTGGACGCGGCGGCCAACGATACGTTCGAGAAGAGCGGCATCGCGAAGAACGCACGCGAGGAGAAGATCCGCGCACGCGACGCCAAGATGAAACAGGACGCCGAAAACGCGCGGATGGCCAAGCTCTACCGCAAGGAGATTCTGCAGGAGCCGGACGCTCCCGCAGGCTTCATCTCAATCGGTGAGATCAAGCCCGCCGCGCCAGTGCAGGTGGAAGAGACTGTCGCGGACTAGCCCGTGCATGGAACCGGCGCGCTTCGCGCAAAAACTAAACGACAGAAGCAATGACAAAGGCCGCCAGGAATGGCGGCCTTTGCTCTTGCATTAAGAACTTCGTATTGTGAGGATTAGTTTGCTTTTGCCGGAACGAAATCTGCCTCGACCAGCTTCTGGTTTACAACGATGTTCGTGTGGGTCTCCACCGAAGTTATGTCTGTCGGCTCCGCTATGGGTTCGTCAGCATCTGAGGGATTGATTTTTTTTGCCTGTTCCATCATCGCCTTCATGCCCGCGGCAGTGGTCACATCCCGGATCTGGCGAATCAAGAAATTCTGCTTGCCGATCCAGATTGTCCTCGTGCTGCCGGTCGATTCGCGTGTAAAAACGTAGCAATCTACCTCTCCAACTTTCTCGTCCGTTTGTTGTATAAGACCTTTTGCCAGGCAGCAAAATGGATTCGACCAACTCAAATTGAAGAAAGCTGCCGGAATACTCCCCGCCGCACCGCCGGAAACTCCAGTTGCACCCGCCAATGCCATCACCTGACTATCTTGTTTTTTTGCGCCCCAGCCGAGGTCCAGGAAATCGTCCGCACCGGTTGACCAGACCGCTGCAGGATTGCTCTTGGGGGCAAACGGCGACGAGTAGCTATTTAGCCATGCGATTCGGTAAAGGTTCGGGCGGCTCAGTCTGATGGTGAATGTTTGCGTAATAGTCAATCCGTTTAGAGTGGCAACGGACGTTCCTTCATCGCTATAAGAGGTGAGCGCGGCATAGGCTGCCTTTGACTTCTGGAAGATTTGCTCCTTCGTGAGTTGCTGTTGAGAGGTGTCCTGTGCACGCAGTATCTGCGACGGGCCTGCCGCGAGCAAAGACACCATACCCGCGCCAACTACGATGGTTAGTATTCTCTGCGCCAGAATATTCATAGTTTTATCCAGGAACATTATGCGCCGACCCAGTTTGGTTGGAACATAACTTTTCGATTGCGTGTGCCGCATCCCTGCGCGCCGCGCGTGGGTGGGATCAGAACTTCACTAACTCCACTCCCAAATCTTTAAAGTGAACCCAGTTCAGCGTTGCCAGCTTCAACCCATGCACCCGCGCTGTCGCTGCGATCAACGCATCGGCGAGTCCGGGCCTCGCTCCTACTTGCTTGCCTATCGAAGTGAGTCGGCCCGCTTCCTCCGCAATCCGTTCATCGACCGGCAACACGTGTCCGGTAAAACCCTGGCGCAGTTCGTGGGCAAGCCAGTTTTCGAGATTCGCACGCCTTCGTCCGTTTGGCAACTCCTCGATGCCAAATCGAATTTCTGAAAGCGAGATTGCACTCAGATAAAGCTCCGACGACGGGATTTGACTTAGCCATGCAGCTACCCTTGCGTCTGGTATGACTTTGATGCGCTGCGATACGACGTTGGTATCGAGCAGGCTATCCAAGGTCTACATCCCGTAGCCCGCCTTCGAGGCGTGGAAAATCGATGTCTTCGTATCTTTCCTCGAACGAAGGGCGCAGAGCGTCCCATGCACTGACAAAGGGCTTGTGCGCGACCGGCGCCTTGCACCGCTCCTCGAGTTGTTCCTTTGTCAACAGATGGAACTCCGTCCTCCTTCGCCTGATCACCTGCGGCTCCTCCGTCTCCGTCTTGTCCAGCATCTCGCTCAACCTCGCCTTAGCTTCGGCCACTCTCCAGATCGCCATACCCCCCCTCCATATGACCATTATAGTCAGATTTTATCTGGATCGAATGACTATTATAGTCATTTTAATTATTCGGCGTTCAGTCAGGATTGCGACTGCGCGACGGATGCACGCAATGCTGCGACCTCAGTCTGCAATGCTGCGACCTCAGCTTCCAACGCCTCCAACCGCGTCGCTGTATCAGCGAGGCCGCTCGTTCGAGGCCACTCGAAGACAGCCTCGCGCACCACAGACTCGACGGGGCCGCCGAGAAGATGGGCGTAACGCGATTCGCGTGAACCGGGTTGGCGCGGCAGCATGACTGCCAGAGGCCGTGAATTCCTCGCGTCAATTGGCTCGCTGCTCGTCGCAATATCAGGCGCACCGGTCATGCGCGCCAGTGTACTCTCCACCGCGTCGAGACCATCGAAATTGTAGAGGCGGTCGGAGCGCGAGCGGAGCTCGCCGGGCGTCTGCGGGCCGCGCAGAAAGAGCAGGCAGAGAAGCGCCGTCTCGTCGCGGCGCAGATCCAGCACGGTGCGGATGCGGTGCTCGTACTTTTCCACGCGGCTGGAGTGATCCACAGCCACCAGGTCCTCGTCTTCGAGTGAGCGGAGAGCGTGGCGCACCTCGTCTTCTGTCAGGTTCAGGACGGGATCGCGGCTGGAACGCTGGTTGCAGGCGTTGACGAGCGCGTTCAGAGAGAGCGGGTAGTTCTCCGGCGTGGCAATCTCTTTCTCGATGAGTGAGCCGAGGACGCGAATCTGTAAGGGGTCAAGTGTCATGCTACCCAGCTTGCCACAGTGCGGCGACGCTACGCCATAGCGCTTAGTCGAGGCTGAAGCCGGCATCCACATCGATGGTGAGGGCGTCGTGGTCGACCAGCATGGAGTGCAGCTTCAGAGAGTCGAGCGTGAGTGTGTAACCGGTGGAGGCGAGCGACTGACTGAGCAGCTTTCGGATCAGGTCGGCGGCGTTCAGCTTCATCTGCGAGGGCAGCTTGTGGCTGAGAAACGGCTCCAGCAGGAAGTTCAGCTCACTCGACTGGCTGATCTTTTCGATCTTGGCATCGCGGAAGCCCACTGACTCGCCCTCTGCCTCGGGGACGATCGAGACTTCCGATTCGGTGGACAGCGAGACGCCGACGCATGCGCCGCCGAGCGCCTTACCCAGTTTCGAATGAGTGCGAACATGCACCACGACGCGATCGTCCTTGAAGGTGACGTGGGGATCCTCGGCGTAGGCAGAGCAGGGCGAGGTTGCGTTTCCGTGCATGTAGTAGCGACCGTCAGGTCCATTGAAAAGCTGCGTGCGCAGGGTCCTCTCCAGCGCCTGCGCCGAGACCTTCACCTCAATCGCGCGGGCCATCCGCGCTCCGCCCATCCCAAGCAGCCAAAGCAGAACCACGCTACGCAGAGCTTTCATTGTGATTAAAGGATAACGCCGGCGCGCGCAGGACGCGATCCCCGGGAGCAGAGATGGAGAGTGAATGCGCGCAGCTGTGATGCAGGATAGGAGCGTCGGCAATGCGACTGCGCTACAGCGCGACCGGAGGCAACGGACCAGACTCCGATACCACCGCGACGGTTGCCGATTGCAGACCGTCTGCCGTGACGTTGACAACAATTGCGCCAGCATGGCCGCGCTTGCCTTGCACGATTGCCATGCAGAGCCCGTTGAACGCACTGCGCTGGGTAGCGCGATCCGGCTCGTGGCAACTGGGATCACCGTTGCCCACGCCGATCACGCTGCCCGGGCCAGCCACGCTCCACGTCACTTTGTTGTTCGCGTTGGGCAGCACTGTGCCCTGATTATCCACGATTGCCACATTGATTACCGCGACATCCTGCCCGTCGGCGGAGATCTTTGTGCGGTCTGCCGTAGCAAGGACCTTCGTCGCAGGTCCAGATGTCTCGCGCTTGTCGGTCAGCACGACTTTGCCGTCCTTGCTGGCTTGTGCTGTGAGTGTGCCCGGAGTGTACTTCACCTTCCACACGAGGTGCCCGTTCTTCTTAACCGGCTGCGAACCGAGGCTTACGCCATCGAGGAAGAGTTCGACGCTCTCCTGGTTGCAGTAGGCCCAGACCTCGATCTCCTGGCCCTCACGTCCCTCCCAGTTCCAGTGGGGAAGGATGTGTAGCATCGGCTCAGCGCCCCACCACGCTTTGTAGTAGTACGCCGTGTCCTTGGCAAAGCCGCAGGTATCGAGGATGCCAAAGTGCGAGCTGATGCAGGGCCAACCATAGGGCGTGGGCTCGCCGCGATAGTCGAGGCCGGTCCAAACGAATCCGCCCGCCAGGAACTCGCGTTCGTCGTAAAATGTCCACCACTCTTCGGCGGTATTGCCCCAGCGCGGCTTCTCCGTGTCGTACGCGCTGACGTATCCGCGCACCGTGTCGTTGGCGTATATGCCGCGGGTAGCCACAGTACTGGCTGTCTCGGTGCCGATCATGGGATGCTGCGGATGCTGCTTGTGATAGTCGTCGATCAGGTTGTCGCTGTAATTGCAGCCCTGCACGTCCAGTATGGTGGAGATGCCCACGCCGCCCCAGCCGCCGTTCATGGCTGCCGTGGATACGCGCGAGGGATCGAGCTTGCGCTGCAGCGCCTTCATGGTCTTCACGATGCGCGCGCCGCGTTCCGATCCCTGCTGCGGCTCCTCGTTGCCCAGCGACCAGATAATGATGCTGGGGTGGTTGCGGTCGCGCTTGATCAGCCGCTCCAACTCGCTCAGGCCCTCCGGGTCGGATGACATTCTGCGCGTCTCGTCCATCACCATCACACCCAGGCGGTCGCAGGCATCCAGGAACTCCGGCGTGGGCGGATTGTGCGAGGTGCGGCATGCGTTGGAGCCAAACCACTGCAAAAGCTTCAGGCGGTACTCCTGGATGCGGTCCGGAATGGCCGCGCCCACGCCTGCGTGGTCCTGGTGGTTGCACGTTCCCTTGATCTTTACCGGTTTGCCGTTGAGCAGAAATCCCTTGTCTGCGTCGAATTTCAAAGTGCGGATGCCAAAGGTCGTATCGTCGCGATCAACAGCTTTGCCGTCCACCTCGAGTGTGGTCACCGCACGATAGAGATTAGGCGACTCGCAGGACCACAGCGCCGGCTTCGCAACGGTGGCTTGCAGGTCGAAGGTGTGAGCCTCACCAGAGGCAATCGAGGCCGGCTGAGAGACCGCCGTGGCCACCGTTTTGCCCTCCGCATCCAGCAGATCTGCATGGATCCTGCCTGAAACCGAGTCGTCGCCTTCGTTGGTAACTTCAGTAGTTACAAATACGGTGGCTGGATCTGAACTTGTAACTATTTCAGTTTCTTTTGCGAATTCCGTGCGCACGTAGTTGCCCCAGCGTGCGATATGCACTGGCGCGGTCTTGGTGAGCCATGCATGGCGATAGATGCCCGCGCCCTCATAGAACCACCCCTCGTCCAGGGTGGCGTCCACACGCACCACCAGGACATTCATGCCCGGCGCCTGTGTACCGGGCCTCGCGCCAGCCGGCACATCTGCGCTGCCAAAGTTTGCAAAGTCCGTGAGATCGAGGCTCAACGGCGCGTAGCCGCTCATATTTTCGGCCATGTAGTAGCCGTTGAAGAAGATCGTGGAGTTGCGGAAGATACCGTCGAACTCCACGCAGATGCGACGGCCCGTGTCGCCGGTCGAAAGCACGAACTCGCGGCGGTACCAGCCGATGCTGGTCTCGGGATACTCGCGGCCCAACGGCCTTGCGCCATGCCCTATCAGGGCTGGATTGTTGTCGATGAAGGGCAGATCGATCGCCCAATCGTGCGGCAGGTCGATCTTGCTCCACGCCGAGTCGTCGAAGCGCGGCGATGCCGGCCCATTCACCTGGCCCGACTTGGCGAAGAGGCCGGAACCGTTCAGCTTGCCGTAGCCGAAGTCCTTGACTGGGTCGCTGGCATTGCCCAGAGCGAAGCGCCAGCCGAAGTCCAGCAGCAGGCGTCCGCGCAGGGTGTTGGGCTGGTTGGCCGCAGGCAGAGTTGCGGACCTCTGCGCGAAGATTGGGGCTGAATTTGCCATGCGCGGCTCGGCAAGAAGGTCCTTGCCCGTCATCGCCCCAGCCGATGCAGCCAGCCCGGCCTTCACCAGATCGCGTCGTGTCCACTTGCCCATGCCCGGTCTCCCAAAAACTTTCAGTCGCGCATTCGAGATGCGTGGATTCGCAGCCTTGCGCACGCTATCCACTTTACAGCGTGCAGAGGACTTTGGCAGCGGGAATAAGGATTGGCGCGTGGCGAGTATATCCACTCATCGCAAAGTGTGCGATGAATGGGGCACCCTATTCGTTGATAGTTCATCCCACCCATGACGCGATGAGACTGCGTCATGAATGGGGCACCCAGTTCGGCGGTAGCCTAGATGGAGGACATGTTGTGCAGGAACTCCTGGTTGTTGCGGGTCTTGGCCAGCTTGTCGGTGAGCAGTTCCATGGCCTCGACCGGGGAGAGCGGGTTGATGACGCGGCGCAGAATCCAGGTGCGTGAGAGCTCGTCCTTGGGGATCAGCAGCTCTTCCTTACGCGTGCCGGAGCGCTGAATGTCGATGGCAGGGAAGACGCGCTTGTCGACGAGCTTGCGGTCGAGGATGACTTCCATGTTGCCGGTACCCTTGAACTCCTCGAAGATGACCTCGTCCATGCGCGAGCCGGTATCGACCAGCGCGGTGGCGATGATGGTGAGCGAACCGCCCTCCTCGATGTTGCGGGCCGCGCCGAAGAAGCGTTTGGGGCGTTGCAGTGCGTTGGAGTCGACGCCACCGGAGAGAACTTTTCCGGAGGGAGGAACGATGGTGTTGTAGGCGCGCGCGAGGCGGGTGATGGAGTCCAGCAGGATGACCACGTCGCGCTTGTGCTCGACTAATCTTTTCGCTTTTTCGATGACCATTTCCGCGACCTGGACGTGGCGTGCGGCTGGCTCGTCGAAGGTGGAGCTGATGACCTCGCCCTTGACGCTGCGCTGCATGTCGGTGACTTCTTCGGGGCGCTCGTCGATCAACAGGACGATGAGGACGACTTCGGGGTGGTTGGTGGTGACGGAGTTGGCGATGGACTGGAGGAGCATGGTTTTGCCGGTGCGCGGCGGGGCGACGATGAGGCCGCGCTGACCCTTGCCGACCGGCGTGAGCAGATCCATGACGCGACCGGACATGTGCTCGCGGTCGGTCTCCATCTTGATGCGTTCTTCGGGGTAGAGAGGGGTGAGGTTGTCGAAGAGGATCTTGTTGCGCGTCTCCTCGGGCGACTCGAAGTTGATGGCCTCGATCTTGACCAGGGCAAAGTACTTCTCTCCCTCGTGCGGCGGTCGGACATTGCCGCTGATGGTGTCGCCGGTCTTGAGGTCGAATTTGCGGATCTGGGAGGGCGATACGTAGATGTCGTCGGGGCCGGGCAGGTAATTGTAGTCGGGCGAGCGCAGGAAACCGTAGCCGTCTGGAAGAATCTCCAGCACGCCCTCGGCGAAGATGTGGCCCTCTTTTTCGCTCTGTGCCTGTAGGATCTTGAAGATGAGGTCCTGTTTGCGCAGGCCGCTGGTTCCGGCGATGTCGAGGCCGCGGGCCAGCTTGGTAAGCTCGGCGATATTGTGCTCTTTAAGTTCTGAAATTGTCATAATTTACCTGGATTTTCGGGGGATTTGATACTGAGGAGGGAAGTTGCCGGGGGAAAACGTGGTCGGAAGCTACTGCAAAGAAGAGGGGCAGTGCAGAATGAGAAGGAAGTTTACGGGACGCAATGAATTATACGCTCATTAGAGGGGGAGTTGGTGCAGGGGGCATTTGCAGGGAGGGCGGCCGAGCCGCGCGGATCAGGCCGCGCGGCGTTCCTGAAGGCTATTGATGTTCGTCTCTGAGGCTGCGTCCATGGGAATGGTGTCCTTAAAGCGGTCGAGCACTTCGTTGGTGGTGTCCTGTAACCGGGTGTTGGGCTTGTGCAGCTTGCGCGTCGCCTTGGAGGCAAGCTGGCAGAGTTCGTATCGGTTGGTGACGTGAGTGAGTGCTCCAAAAATAAGGTCTGAGCGCATAAATTTTCCTTTCGTTTCGTCGCAGCTAAGGCTTCGTACGGTTGAGCCTGCCATCGACTTTTATTGGACCGCAGTGTGATCCGCGATGTTTAAACTCTCTAAATATCTGAATCAAAAAACCTGATGCAACAACCAGTTGATTCCTGTATCGTCCACGCCCAATTGTTTGATGCCGAAATTTGGGCGATGGCTACGTTCGATCTGAAATATTCAATTTCCGAGGAGCGTTCTTACTTAAGGCAGTGGTTGAGGATGGCGCGTAGTGCTGCGCTCACATAACGACAATCAACATTTCGTGCGGTTCGGAGCAGTTTGCGCTCCGGGTACTAGCAAGAGCAGAGGCGAAAGAAATTTGCTGTGAAGCCGCCTGAAGCTCCTCTATGGGACTAGCCATCGCAAACGAACTTCTTACATAAGGAAAGATAAATGGTCTGGTTGGCTGAGTCAATACTTATTTTGGTAAGTTGTTAAAATTAATCTTCCATAAACAGTAGAAGCTGATAGAAACGAGCCGCAAAGAATGGATGGATACCTTCGCCCAGAAGAACGACAACAGAAATAATTTGATGATTCCATTGGTCTTAGTGATGCAAATGAGCTCTGCCCTGCAACCCAGGGAGCAAGAAGTAGTCCTTCCAGAGGCTGGTAGGGACTCTCAGAAAAGGACTACGCCCAGTAACTACGGTCGAGGGTACGGTACTGGATGGCCTCGGCGATGTGCTTGACGGCGATGTCGGGTTCGGCACCGAGGTCTGCGATGGTGCGTGCGACCTTGAGGATGCGGTCGTGGGCGCGAGCGGTAAGACCCTGCTGCTGCATGGCGCGCTCCAGCAGGCGTTCGGCGTCGGGGGAGAGCTCGCAGAAGGTGCGGATCTGCTGGGTATTCATCTGCGAGTTGGAGAAGATGGGTTTGGATTTCCCGCGGGAGGACTTGCCATCCCACATCTCAGAAGCGAGATGTGGGGCACCCGGTTTGGTGGCCTGTGCTGGCGCGGCGAAGCGTTGGTGCTGACGCTCGCGGGCGGCCAGGACGCGGACTCGAATCTCGGCCGAACCTTCGGCGGAGGCGCTGCCGCGCAACTCCTTATACTGCACTGCGGGAACTTCGATGTGGATGTCGATGCGGTCCAACAGCGGGCCGGAGACCTTGCTGACGTAGCGCTGGATCATAGGTGGTGTACACATGCACTCGCGCGATTTGTCGTTGAAGTAGCCGCAGGGGCACGGGTTCATGGCGGCGGCCAGCATGAAGCGGGCGGGAAAGGTGAGGCTCATGGCGGCGCGTGCGATGGTCACCATGCCGTCTTCCAACGGCTGGCGCAGGACCTCGAGAACATTGCGGGGGAACTCCGGCAGTTCGTCCAGAAAGAGGAGGCCGTTATGGGCCAGCGAGACCTCGCCGGGGCGCGGGATCATGCCTCCACCGATGAGGCCGGCGTCGGAGATGGTGTGGTGGGGCGAGCGGAAGGGACGGTGCGTGACCAGGCCACGGTCGGCGTCCAGCACGCCGGCGACAGAGTGGATCTTGGTGGTCTCCAGAGCTTCTTCAAAACGCAGAGGCGCCAGGATAGATGGCAGGCGCTTGGCCAGCATGGTCTTGCCGGAGCCTGGCGGCCCTATCATGAGGATGTTGTGACCACCGGCGGCGGCGACCTCTAGTGCGCGCTTGGCGACTTGCTGGCCGCGGACGTCTTTGAAGTCGAAGGGGAAGTGTTGCAATTCGTCGAGCAGGGTGGCGGCCTCGATGCGCAACGGCTTGGCGTTGAGAGTGCCGAGGTGGGCGGAGTTGAGCAGCTCGCGCACCTCGGTGAGGGTTTGCACGGGATAGACATCGACTCCCTCGACGACGGCAGCCTCGCGCGCGTTGGAGGCCGGGATGACGAGATTCTTGATGCCGGCGGCGCGGGCGGCAACGGCAATCGGAAGCATCCCCTGAACCGCGCGCAGCGTGCCGTCGAGGCCGAGCTCGCCGACCAGCAGGAAGTTGGAGATGTCCTTGATGTGCAACGCGCCGTAGGCCCCCAGGATACCGATGGCGATGGGCAGGTCGAAGCCGGAGCCTTCTTTCTTGATATCGGCGGGAGCGAGGTTGATGGTGATGCGGGTGGGGGGAATGTCGAAGCCGGAGTTCTTGATGGCAGAGCGGACTCGATCGCGCGATTCGCGCACAGCTGCGTCGGGCAGGCCGACGGTGCTGAACTCTTCCTTGTTAAGGATGACGCCGGAGAAGTCGACTTCCACGTCGATAATGTGGGCGTCGATGCCGTAGACGGCGGCACTGCGGGCTTTGAAGAGCATATTGGCGACCGAGACTCTGCGTGAAAGCGGACGGATTGAGTCTAGCACCCGTGGACGATTGCAGGATTGCGAAGATGCGCTGCGCGCCACAAGTCCCGAGATGATCGAAGCCAGTGCTGTGCATCCTGAATTGCTTCCCGATTATCGTCCACACCGGGATCGACAACGCATCTAAGCAAATGTAAGGGAGAGGATGAATCGGTCGTTTCAAGGCCTTTTAGGTGGTGGTGTGGGATTGAATCGCAGGGATTTTGCAAAGCAGGCGCTTCTGGCAGGGGGATCGGTCATGCTGGGATGCGCACCGTACGTTACGCCTTCCGGCCCGATCACACCGCCGACATATTCGGGCTTACCCGCACCGGCGTCTTCGGGCATTGAGCATGTGGTCGTCGTTACGATGGAGAACCGCAGCTTCGACCATTTCCTGGGCTGGCTGCCGAATGCGGTGGGTCAACAGGCCGGGCTGAACTTTATAGACCCCAGCGGCGTATCGCATGCGAGCTATGCCCTCTCCGGCGACTTCACGGGCTGCCCTCATAATGACCCGGACCACTCCTACGCCGGATCGCGCGTGGCCTACGATAGCGGAAAGATGGACGGCTTCCTGCTCAACACGGCCAACGACATCTTCAGTATCGGCTACTACCAGGAAGCCGACATCCCGTTTTATGCGGCGCTGGCTCGCAACTACACGACGTGCGACCATTACTTCGCCTCGATTCTTGGGCCAACCTTTCCCAACCGGATGTTCCTGTACGCAGCCCAGACGGACCGCATCGACGACACGGTTTCGATCAGTTCGCTGCCGACGATCTTCGACAGTCTCGCAGCCCCCGGGGTGAGTCACAATTACTATTACTCCAATGTTCCCTACCTCACACTGTGGGCGGTGCAGTATCTTGGGATTTCAAAGCTCTATAGTGAGTTCCTTACGCAAGCGGGCAATGGCACCCTGCCGGCCGTTTCGTTCGTAGACCCGGCCTACACGGTTTTGGACGATGGGACGGGCAACGACGATCATCCGCATGCGGATATTCGCGAGGGCGATCTCTTCCTTCATAACTTGTTCGAGGCCGTTGCCAACGGGCCCGCGTGGTCCAGCACGGTGATTGTCTTCAACTTCGACGAGTGGGGTGGATTCTTTGAGCACGTCGCGCCGCCGCGCGCTACGGCGGCAAACTCGATCGACACGGACATCGTGAATGGCAAGACGCTGTTGGGATTCCGCCTGCCGGTAGTGATCGCGTCTCCGTTCAGCCGAGGCAACGCGCAAAATCCACTGATCAGTTCGCTGGTCTACGACCACACGTCGGTGCTGAAGCTGATCGAATGGCGTTGGGGACTTGCTCCGCTGACGCCGCGCGATGGCAGTAGCGACATCAATAACCTGGCCTATGCCCTGAACTTCAGTTCGCCGGTGACGGCCATGCCGAGTCTGCCTTCACCGTTCGCACCTGCCATAGCGGCTCCTTGCTTCCAGAATCCGGGCGGCGTTTTCGGCGTAGTGCAAAACGGAAGCGGAGCTGTTCCGTCCAGTACGACGGGAAAATGGAAGGATATGCAAACCATGGCAAGGAAGTACGGATTCCAGGTCGAATAGAACGCCGGATGCGGGAGATCGTCTATCGTTAGGGGATTACGGCCATCCGAACTAACTCTGATGCCGACGAAAGCTTATTTGCAATTTGCTGGTGCAACCTCAGGAGTTGGCACTTGATGGACTAGAAGATAGATACAGATGCCTTGGAGTATGGAGGTAGAGATGAAAACTACTACGAACGGTATGCGAACGAATCTCGTTCAATGGATACGGAGCGGTCTGCTTCTGCTCGCCTTGGTATGCATGGTACAAGCGGTGGGGAGAGCGCAGAGTGTTGCTGCGAAGACTGACAGCGCGGCGGCGAGTGATGAAGGGGAAGCGCCGCCAGTGTCCCTCGCGCCTATGGCGACTCCGCAGCAGCGGATCGATGCAGCGTGGACGATCCTGACCGATGCGGCGGGCGACACGAAACGTATGCAGACGCAGACGCGGATTCAGGCCCTGGCGGCGCTTAGTTTGCTGCGCTGCCCGCGCTCGGCGAGGATGATCACCGATGTGATGACCGATCCGGACGTGGACATTCGCACCGCGGCGGCGCTGGCAGCCGGACAGACCGGAGATCCTAACCTGACCACCAATCTGCGCAATCTGCTGGACGATAAAGAGCCGCAGGTTGCGTTTACCGCGGCGATGACACTATGGAAGATGGGAGACAAGTCCGGCGAAGACATCCTGATGGCGGTGGTGGATGGAGAGCGAAGCGCGGGGCCGACCATGATGCATGGGACGGAGCACAAGATCGACAAGGACCTGCATAATCCGTCGATGCTGGCGCGGCTGGGAGTCATGCAGGGCGCGGAGATGTTTCTGGGGCCGTTCGGCTACGGGATCACAGCGTTCGAGTTTATCCACCAGAGCGGCGGCGACCTGACACGTGTTGCAGCGATGGAACAGGTTTCGCAGGAGAAGACGGAACCGATTCACAAGGAGTTGCTGGCCGCGCTGGAGGACAAGGACCCGGCGATGCGCGCGGAGGCGGCCAAGGCGCTGGGCGACTACCACGACAAAGCTACGTCGATGGCGATCTACCCGCTGTTTGCGGACAAGAAGTATCCGGTGCGGCTGACTGCGGCCGCAGCATACCTGCGCACGACGGGAACTCCAGGGCCGTTGTTTCCGGCGATTGCCCGCGGTTCGAAGACTGGGCGCTAGGCGTCGATCATTCATGTGTCAGAGGGGAATAGCTGTCCTGAGCGAAGCCGAAGTGTGGGGCACCCGATTTCCCTCGGGGACCAAAGTCCCCATTATTTTGTTGGCATCGTCGGCGCGGCTGAAGCCGAACCCTTTCAAAACGGTACAAAGTGCACCACTACCGAAAAAGCAGACGCGGGGGTTGCGATCTCGCGGATAATGTAGCCAGGCCATGGATTTTCTATCGCAGTACAAGAATGCGTTGTTTTTGATTGTGATTCTGCTGGCGCAGGCGATTGCGCTGGCGGTGCAGGTGCGCAGCCCGCTGGATTCCTCACAGCCGGATGGCCCGAGCGTGCGCCTGATCCGCATGTGGGCCATGACCGGGGTGACTCCGGTGGAGCGGATGACGCACGCCATCGGCTCCGGCGCACGCCACGGCTGGTCGGATTACATCGACCTGCGCCATGTGCGCCAACAGAACAAAGACCTGCAGCAGCAACTGGAGCGTATGCGTCTTGAAGAGGCTGCAATCTCTGAGGACGCGCTAGAGGGACGGCGGCTGCAGGCGATGCTGGGATTCCGCGAGAGCTACGTCGGCTCAACCGTGGCGGCGCAGGTGATTGGCGCCAGCGGAAGCGAGCAGATGCATGTGCTGACGATCGATAAGGGATCGCGCGATGGGTTGCGGCCGGACATGGCGGTTATCACGCAGGATGGCGTAGTGGGCAAGCTGCGCGACGTCTTCCCGGCCACTTCGGAGGTGTTGGAGATCAATGACCAAAGCTCGGGCGCGGGGGTGTTGCTGGCCAGTACGCGTATCCGAGCTATACTGCGCGGCACGCTTGCCGGGCGAGTGCAGATCGGCAACCTGACGGCGGACTCGCGCATCCAGCCGGGCGAGCAGGTGCTGACCTCGGGCGGCGACCAGGTTTATCCGCGGGGACTGCCGGTGGGGGTAGTGGAGAGCATCGCGCCCGACCCGGACCACCAGCCGTATACCGCCATCCGGGTGAAGCCGGCGGTGAACCTGGACCGGGTGGAAGAGGTGCTGGTGATTACCGGCACTCATGCAGACCTGCCTGCTGACGCGCAACAGAACCTGACGGCCGCCGCGGCCCAACACGCGGCCGACCTGAGCGCCGAGCGGCTGCCCGGTATCTACGACGATCAGACGCCAGGCGCTGCCGGAGCGAGTGGAGGTACCGGGAGTGGAGCTACGGGGACGCCGCCAGCGACGCTGCCTGCGGCCAATGTTGCGCCGGTGACTCCGCACCCGCTGCCAACGTTGCATCCAGACCGATATAGCAGCGGGTCGACTCCGCCCGCCGCTGCGATGACGCCGGGCGGGGCGAATTCGGCGCAGAGCGGGCAGCAGCCTGCACCCGCTCAGCCTGGGGCGGCGAAATGATGGTCACACGCAGCTACATGTCTCGCCGCGAGGTTGAACAGCAGAGGTTCTCCTTCCCTGTGACGGTGCTTGTGCCGGTGGGCGCGGTGCTGCTGCAGGTGCTACTGCCCAGGGTGTTTGCCGGGCTGGCGATCCTGGATCTGCCCTTTGTCGTGACTCTCTTCTTCGCCATCAGCCGGCGCAGCCCCATCGCGGGAACGGCGACCGGTGCGGTCATCGGGCTTCTGCAGGACGTGCTGACCGGCCAGCCCATTGGCGTCAACGGCATGGCGAAGGCGGTGATCGGCTACGCGGGGGCGAGCCTGGGAAGCCGGGTCGATGTGGAGAATACGACCACGCGCGCCCTGCTGGCCTTTGGCTTTTCCCTGGTGCAGAGCTTTCTTCTATACCTGATCGAGCGCCGCCTGCTGGGCATCCGCGCCTATCATATTTTATGGCTGCACGAGCTGCTGCGCGCAGCCGCGAACACCGTGGTAGCATTGCCGGTCTTCTTCCTGCTGGATCACACCAAGCACACGGAGTAGACGAAGTTGGCTTCTCGAATTCCCACTCATCGCAAAAGGCGCGATGAATAGGGTACCCAGCGCGGTGGTTGCGGAAGATGGAAGAAGTACACTGAGGGTGGCAGACTACAGCATGGCACTCATTTCTAAATCCGAACGGCAGGCGGACCGCGACGAGAAGGTATCGGCGATCAAGATGCACGCGACGCAATACATCGTGGTGCTGGTGCTTGCAGTGCTGGCCGCCGGTATGTGGCGTTTGCAGATACTGGGGGCAGACAGCTACCGCGTGCTGGCCGAGGCCAACCGGATCCGCAAGATTCCGGTACTTGCGCCACGCGGCAAGATCTTCGACCGGGAGGGGCGGATCCTGGTGGACAACTACCCATCGGTCTCCTGTTATCTGTTGCGCGAACAGGTTAAGGACCTGAACAGCGACATTCCGCTGATTGCGCGCGGCCTGGATCTGCCGGTAGAGCAGATCCAGGCATTGCTGCGACGCTATGCCAGCTCGCCCAAGTACGAGCCAATCCCCCTGAAGCTGGACATCACGCAGGATGAGCAGGCCTTCATCGAGGCTCACCGTAATGAGCTACCCGAGCTGGAGACGTTCGACGAGCAGCGCCGTCTGTATCCGCGCGACGGCTTTGCGGCACACCTGATCGGCTATGTGGGGGAGCTGTCGGCAGAGGACCTGATCAGCTCGAAGTTCGATTTTTATGAGCCGGGCGATGTGGTGGGCAAATCGGGCGTGGAGGAGACCTATGACGAGGTGTTGCGCGGGGCAGATGGATCGCGCGACGTGATTGTCGACAGCCATGGCAAAGAGGTTGGCCAGCTTGGCCAGCAGCTTGCCATTCCTGGCAAGGACCTTCGCCTCACCATCGACCTGGATGTGCAGCGCGCGGCCGAGCTGGCCATGCAGGGCCATAATGGCGCGCTGGTGGCGATGGACCCGCATACTGGAGAGATTCTGGCCATGGTCTCGCGCCCGACCTATGACCCCAACCAGTTCTCGGTGCGCCTGACCAGGGACTACTGGTCGCAGATTGTCAACGATCCCGACCACCCGATGATGAACAAGACCATCCAGGCCCAGCTTGCGCCGGGCTCGACCTTCAAGATCATCATGTCGCTTGCCGGACTGGAAGAGGGCGTCGCGCAGTCGATGCATGTGATATGCAACGGCGGCGCCACATTTTATGGGCATTTCTTTGCCTGCGATCAACGCCACGGCATGGTGGACATCGACCATGCGATTCCCTGGTCGTGCGACACGTTTTACTACACTCTGGCGGAAAAACTTGGCATTGACACGATTGCCAGTTACGCGAACGAGGTTGGCCTGGGGCAGAAGACCGGCGTCGACCTGCCCGACGAGGCTACCGGCACGATGCCCTCGACCGCATGGAAGCTGAAGACGCAGCACGATAAGTGGTACGCGGGCGAGACGATCTCCGTGGGCATAGGGCAAGGCGCTGTCCAGGTGACACCGTTGCAACTGGGCCGGGCCCTCGGCGGCATCGCATCGGGCGGCGCGCTCAAGCGGCCGCATGTGGTCTTCCCCGACGAGCTGCCGCCGGATATGTTGTCGGCGATCCAAGCCACTTATCCCGGCAGCGGCGACCGTGTCATCCCCATCACGCCGGAGAATTGGGAGACCATCACCGACGCAATGGCAGCGACGCTGGGTCCTGGAGGAACAGGTGCAGCCGTGCATCTTGAAGGCATCGACTTCGCCGGTAAGACCGGAACCGCCGAGCTTGTCAGCCACAGCGCCGGCGCGAAGAGTCTAGGGACAGGGAACGAACGCGCCAATGCCTGGTTTGTCGGCATGGCCCCGCGCCGCAACCCCGATATCGTAGTTACCGTGCTATGTGAGCATGGAGGCTGGGGAGCCACCGCCGCCGCTCCCCTTGCCGCGCAGGTCATCAACGCCTTCGTGACCAAGCAGCGCGCGCGAGAGGGAAATATCGTACGTATGATGGACGCGTCCAAACCGGCAACGGGTGCTGCCCCGAATCCGAACGGCGTACCGACCGCATCGGCCACTCCCGCAGTCCGCCCCGGCCTAGCGAACGCGCCGGCGGTCAAGCAGCCTTGATGGTCCAGCCCCTAACCTAGAGCACACACCCATGCGCCGCATCTACTTATTTCGCGACTTCGACTGGATGCTGATGAGCCTGGTTTTTTTGATGTCCATCCTCAGCGTGCTGGAGATCAAATCGGCGACGCTGCATACCAGGTTCCGCGGTTTCGACCACAAACAGATCGGCTTTCTGCTGATTGGCCTGCTTCTGATGCTTCTGATCTCGAGGATCGACTACCACCGGCTGGTGGATATTGCCCCCTGGGCGTATGGCATCGGGCTGCTGTCGCTGGTGGCCGTCAAGTTGGTGGGGACAACCGTGGCGGGCGGAAAGCGCTGGGTCAACCTGGGCGGAGGCGTTCACTTTCAGCCGTCGGAGTGGGTGAAGCTGGTGCTGATCCTGATGATGGCGCGGTTCTTCTGGGGACTGGCCGGACGGAGATTGAGCTGGGCGGATATTGCCAAGGCGTTCGCGCTGATTGGCGTGCCGATGTACTTCGTGCTCAAGCAGCCGGATCTGGGCACCGCGCTTACTTATCTCCCAGTTCTCGTCATGGGCCTGTTTCTGGGCGGAATACGGCCGAAGCAAACGGCGATCCTACTGCTGCTGTTCGCCCTGCTTGGGTGCGGAGCATGGCTAAGCGGCAAGCGGTTGAAAAGCTATCAGATGGAACGGATCAATAGCTTTCTCAATCCCGACACCGATCCCAGGCATACCGGCTATCAGATCCGGCAGTCGCTGATCGCGGTGGGTTCGGGCGGCTTGTGGGGCAAAGGCACCAACCAGGGGACGCAGACGCAGGGCGACTTTCTGCCTATTCCTTATACCGATTTTATCTTCGCTGCCTTCTGCGAGGAGCATGGCTTTGTGGGCGGTGTGGGTGTCCTGCTGCTGTACTTTCTGATCCTGATGCGTTTGATTGAGAACGCGCAGCAGGCCTCCGACATGCCGGGCTCCTTGCTTGTGATGGGGGTGGTCGCGGTGCTGCTGTTTCAGATTTTGGTGAACATCGGGATGGTGGTGGGCCTGATGCCGGTGACGGGCATCCCGCTGCCCCTGATGAGCTACGGCGGATCGTCAATCCTGTTCACGTTCCTGGCGTTGGGCATCGTGATGAACGTCCGCATGAGGCGGTTTGTGAACTGACGGTTGGTGATGAACCCGGATTAGCACGGGGGTGGATTGCAGCACGGGGAATACGCGCGGGACGATTTTGGTGCATACTGGAGTTACCCGGCTGTAACACCGAGGCCGGTGCAACCCTCCGCTCCCGTTGGCGCATGGCGCCGGGCATGCGGTGTTCGAATTTTGAAGATTTTTGATTTTTATTTTAGAAGGAGCCGGCCAGGCAGGGATCAAGTCCGTTGGCCGGACAGGTTTGAAGGGAAATGATTGCATCCGGATGGCGAGAGCAATCTCAGGGTTACCTTACCTTAGGCAAGGACGTACGAGTTGGTTATTTCATGACGAAAAAGCCACTTATCTTCCGCAGCCCGAGGTGGAGTCACTCAGAGACTGCTCCAACGACCCCGCCTCAAGTTGGATCTGAGGTTGATTTGGTCACAAACTCCGCATGCCAGTGTTTGCTCGAAGCGTTCCAGGGGTCCTCGATCGCTTCCGGTATCAACCAGATCGCATCCATCGCCGGTGCAGTCTGGGCGCAGTATGAGGTGGGTGATGACACCCGCCTGCGCCCGTCGGTCTACACAGCTTCCCGTTCTCGCATCCTGTCCGCACCCTCGGTGAGCGGCGCCTAGCGCCCCTCCGATCCTCTTGCCTGCGCCTGCCGCTCGCACAACCGGCTTTTCAAACCCGGAGCGGGCAGAAAGAGCAGGAGCATGTCGAAAGAAATTTTTATCTCCAGCACGCCGCACGAGACGCGTCTGGCTATCGTCGAAGACGAAACCCTCACCGAAATTTATTACGAGCGCGAGAACGAGTACACGCTCGCCGGATCGATCTACAACGGACGTGTCACGCGCGTACTACCGGGCATGCAGTCGAGCTTTGTGGAGATTGGCCTGGAGCGCGATGCCTTCCTCTACATCACTGATTTTATGGAAGAGACTCCGGATTCGGAGGAGTTCGACACCACTCCGACTGGAGACCGCGGTGCTCGCGCGCCGCGTTTGACCAATGGCGAGCAGGCTGGCGAAGCGGGCGGACGGGGCGAACCCGGTGGGCGCAACGGCGAGCGTGGAGGCAGAGGACGGCGCGGCGGACGTGACCGAGACCGTCAGGGGGGCACCGAGGCAGCGCCACAACATCAGGATGGCGGTCGCGGCGAGGTGGCAAGCAGCGACGGCAACAATGTTGCGCCCACAGAGATCACGGAAGGCTCCGAGATTGGCGAAGGAGCCCCAGGAGCCGATGGAGGCCGACGCTGGCGCGGTCGTCGCGGACGCCGCCGCGGGCGCGGAAGTGACCGCCCTGTAGGCGAACCAGCGGGTCCGGCAGGCGGTACGGCACCGGAGAACTCCGAACAGGGCTACTCCGAAGTTCCGGGCTTCGGTGGCGATGATTCCTCGTTGCAGCCTGAGTCCAATCTTGAGTTCGACGGCGAGGCCAGTGTGCAATCAACCAATCCTTCCGGCGACCGAGGACGGCGCGACGGCGGACGCATCCGCGACGGTCAGCGACGCGACGGACAGCGGCCAGACCAGCGCCCGCATCGCTTTCCCCGTGGATTCGAGCCCTCGCGCAACCTCTATGGCGTGGATAGCGGGGAGTCCAGCGGCACTGGCCCCATCGCCAACGCCTATCCGGACGAGATTGAGGCGGGAGCTGAGCCAATCATTCTGCCCGGCGAATCTCTCTCCAAATACCGCAAGGGCGGAGAAGAACAGATCGCGCCCAGGCCCACGCAGGCGACGCCGAGTTCGTTGGCACCGCCGGCCAACCTTTACACGCTTGCAGCAGGCTGGGACGGCGGCGCAACCCTTCCCGGCGAGACGCTGTCGCGTCGCAGCGCGCCGAATGCACGACCCGACTCGCGTTCCGACTCACGGGAGGGGCGCAAGCGCACATCGCGCGACGATGAGCGGGAGCCGAGACGCGATGGACATCCCGAGCGCAATGACCGTGGCGAAAGCCGATACGACCGCCGCAATGACCAGCGCAACAACGCTCCCGTTAGTGACGCAGCTGCTGCGATCCAGAATTTCAATCAGCGGAGCACAGCGGAAGCCCACATCCCGGAGGTTGCAGCGACTCCCGAAGTCCACGATCAGAGCGTTCCGGAGCCGGTAGCTGCGGCGCAGCAGCCAGCCCCGCAGGTTGAAGTGGAGTACGAGCCGGAGAGTGCCTCGGCCTCCTACCGCGTTGATCCTGTGCCGCCCAGCGAGTTTCGCCAGAGCGCTCCAGTGCTGGAGCCAATTTCGGAACCGTTGCTGGAACCGCAGACCGAGCCAATAGCAGAAATCGACGCCGAGCCAGTCGCCCCGGCCCATGACATCACTTCGATCACTCCCGCGGGCGAAATGATCTCCGAGCCGGCGGAAGTTCTGCCAGTAGAGGCCCAGGCTGCTGCTGAGTCACTCACACAAGGCGAGTCCGGCTTCGCGCCGGGCCACGGAGTGTTAGCCGAAGAGGACCTGGAGGAGGAAGATTCTCAACCTCCCAGCATCCACGCCAGCTCCATCGAGGAGATGGATGATCTGGACGAAGAAACGGTGGAAGGAGCAACCGATCTGGGCACCATGCTACGTGAGATGTCCATCGACCAGATCACCCGCACCGGACCTGAGCTGGAAGAAGAGGATGACCTCGACAACGACGAGGACTTTGAGGAAGACGACCTCGACGAGCAGGAGCTGGACGAAGACGACGAGGAAGAAGAAGACGACGAGCAAGGCAGCGACGGCGCGGAGCAGGCAGAAGAGCCGGAGGATAGTGAGACGGCCGCCCACACCGGCAACGAGTTCGAAGAGGCCCAGGGTACACAGACGAATCGCGGCGAGTTGCCACAGGGAGCCGCACGTGCGGACCGCGGACGCGATGCAGATCGCCGCCCAGGACGCCGCGACGGACGCCGTGATGGAAGACGCGGTCGCAATGATCGCGGCGATCGCCCGCGCAGCACCGGCGGCTCCGGCGAGCGCAGCCGCTTTGGACACGGCGGAGGACGTGGACGCCCCTCCATGCAGTCCACCAACCTGCCTGCCATCAGCGACCTGCTGAAGCCCGGGCAGGAGATTCTGGTGCAGATCGCCAAAGAGCCTATCGCCAAGAAGGGCGCGCGCATCACCAGCCACATTGCGCTTCCCGGCCGCTTTCTGGTGTTCATGCCCACGGTCAACCACACCGGAGTCTCGCGCAAGATCGAGTCGGACGGAGAACGCCGCCGCCTGAAGGAGATACTGCTCAGCGAGAAGGGCGACGCCAGCGGTGGATTTATTGTGCGCACCGCCGCCGAGGGCGCCAGCGAGGAGGAGCTGCGCAGTGACCTGCGCTTCCTGCTGAATCTGTGGGCGGACATCAAGGCGCGCTCGGAGTCGTCCAAGTCACCTGCGCTGATCTACCACGACCTGAACCTGATCGAGCGCATCCTGCGCGACCAGGTGACGGACAATTTCTCCGCCATTTGGGTGGATAGCGAGAGCGAGTACGAGCGCGTATTACGCTTCCTGCAGCGCTTCCAGCCGTCGCTGATACGGCGTGTCAAGCTATACCTCAAGGACACGCCGCTCTTCGAGCAGTTCGGCATCACCGAGGAGATCAACAAGGCGCTGCGGTCGAAGGTGTGGCTGAAGAGCGGCGGGTCGATCGTCATCAACCAGACCGAAGCGCTGGTGGCCATCGACATCAACACCGGCAAGTATGTCGGCAAGACGGCGCGCCTGGAAGACACCATCGTCAAGACGAACCTCGACGCTATTCCGGAGATTGTGCGCCAGATCCGCCTGCGTGACCTGGGCGGCATCATCATCATCGACTTCATCGACATGGACGAACGCAAGAACCGCAACCGGGTGATGGCCGCTCTGGAAGAAGAGTTGAAGCTCGACCGCGCTCCATCCAAGGTGCTCCAGTTTAACGACTTCGGCCTGGTCGCCATCACCCGCAAGCGAGTCAAGCAGTCGCTGGAACGCACCCTTTCGACCACCTGCACCGTCTGCGAGGGAACCGGGATGGTGAAATCGCCGGTCACCGTCTGCAACGACATCTACATCGAGATGCGCAAGATGCATAAGAATCTGGATCGCGGCGACATCATGCTGCGCGTCCATCCAGAGGTGGTCAAACAACTCAAGTCGTCGGGCGCGAAGTGGCTGCTGGAGATGGAAGAGATGGTGGGCAAGACCATTTTGGTCAAGAGCGACCCTGCCCTGCATCCGGAGCAGTTCGACATCCACTAACAATCGTTGATTTTAGGTGATCCAAACTGCACAATATAGCGTCATACATTAGCAATGAGAGGATTAGGTTGGGCCGGGTAGAGTCCGGCACAACTAACTCAGGCGATTCGGGTTCACAAACCCGAAGGACTTTGTACTCAAGAGGGAGTCATTAAAAAATGAACATCCACCGTAGTCTCTTCGGTATTGCGTGCCGCGCCGCGGCACTCAGCTTTGTGATGGCTGCAACGGTCGCACTGGCTCATGCCCAGCAGGCTCTGTCCGTCGGCTCGACCATGAAAGCGCCGCTGCTGTTGGCATCCGAATCCGCCTCGGCCAGCCTCGCCTCCGCGTCCAGAAGCAGCTCGTCCTCTTTGGATTCCGCTGCGGGAGAGGACAGCTTCAATATGGAATCGGATGCGCTTGCCGGCACGCAGCCGCCGCCGCGCCGCCGCTACGGTCGGCCCAACTATGCCAGCGGCAACAACAACGCGGACGGCTCGGAGAAGTACACGTTCCTGGCCGGAGGGGGTTTGTCCGATCCGATGGGTATCACCCACAAGTACGAGACACCGAGCTACGGCTTCCAGTTTGGCGGCGGACGCAACTTCAACAAGATCACCGGCGTTCTGTTGCAGTTCGACTACGACCACTTCGGGCTGCAGGGCGCCACGCTCGCCAATGAAACCTACGTCTACAACTATTACTGCACAACGGCGGCCCAAACTCAGGGCCTTTGCACTCCGGTCTCGGGACTCGACGGGAATAATCACGTCTGGTCGTTTACCCTGAACCCCACTTTTTCGCTTCCCACGGATGGCTCATGGGGTGCTTACGCAGTTCTCGGCGGCGGCTTCTATCACAAGGTTACCAACTTCACCGAGCCCGGAACCGGCTACTACTACGACCCCTACTACGGCTATATTCCCTACTCGGCAAATCAGGTGATTGATCACTACACCAGCAACGCAGTCGGAGTGAACGGAGGCTTCGGTCTCACCTACAAGTTCTCCAAGTTCTCCAACGAGCGGTTCTACATGGAAGCGCGCTACGTCTACATCCCCAACACGATACGATACGGCGTCACGGCAGCCAACGTTGCCACCTTCGGGGCCACCTACAATGGTACCAACGACTATCCGGCAAACAGCTACCACACCACGTATGTCCCGGTGAAGTTCGGTATACGTTTCTAGGGCGTCCGCAGCTTGTTGCAAATACGACGAGGCCCGGCCAACCAGCCGGGCTTCGCTGCGTCTAACGGAGCTATATCCCCATTGGGTAGGGCTTCTCGTGCATATCGGGCGAGCCGCTCGCCCCTTTATCAGCGCGTTCAAAGAGGCCCTGAAACAGGCTCAGCAGCCCGGTGTACCAGTAGCCCAGCACAAACAGTAGGAGAAACGGCACGGTGAAGTAATTCTCGGTGGTCATGGCGTACCAAACCGTCCACGCGAAGTAGGTGCCGATGGACAGTTCAATCCACGGGACGATGCCCAGCCGCTTGCGATAGACCTTGGCCTGACTGGCCTCGCCCTTCTTCTTAACGCGGTACTTCGGCGTGCGCGCGAATGCCGTTTTATATCCGAAGAGCGCTTCCATCACTGCCTTGGTGTTGGTGATGGTGAGCCCGACGCCAAGCGCCATCAGAAACGGCACATAGAGGAACGTCTTGTGCCAGGTCTTCGGGAACAGCTCCTTCTGACTGACCATATAGAAGGTGGAGACCGACATGGTGCTGGCGATGAACAACGGAAAATCGATCAGCAGCATCTGCACATAGCCCTGCCAACTGCGGATGATCATGGCCGGCATCAGAAGCACGCTCAAAACGATCATCAACGGATAGCTGATGTTGGCCGTCAGGTGATACCACGCCTCCAGCTTGGTGTGCCACGGCACGTCGCTCCTCATCACGCGGGGCAGGATCTTTTTGCCGGTCTGGATGAGGCCCTTGGCCCAGCGCGCCTGCTGGGTTTTGAAGGCAGTCATCTCGATGGGCAACTCCGCAGGGCACTCGACGTCCTGCAGGTATTTGAACTTCCAGCCGGTCATCTGCACGCGATAGCTGAGGTCAGTGTCCTCGGTCAGGGTGTCGTGCTGCCATCCTCCACCGTCGCTGATTGCCTCGCGCCGCCAGACGCCCGCCGTGCCGTTGAAGTTGAAGAAGACGCCGGCGCGCGAGCGCCCGCCATGCTCCAGCACAAAGTGGCCATCCAGCAGGATCGCCTCCACCTGGGTCATGAAGCTGTAGTTGCGGTTGAGGTGCGTCCAGCGTGTCTGCACCATGCCGATGCCCGGCTCGGCGAAGTGGTCGACGACCTTCATCAGCCAGTCGGGCGCCGGCACAAAATCGGCGTCGAAGATGGCGATCAGTTCGCCGCGCGATACCTTCAGCCCCTCGTCCAGCGCGCCCGCCTTGTATCCGTGCCGGTTCGTCCGATGCAGATGCACGATGGGCTGCGGCGGAAGGCCGGCAGTGCCGCGCGCATAGCGATCAACGATCTCCGCGGCCACCTGCACGGTCTCGTCGGTGGAGTCGTCCAGCAACTGAATCTCGAAACGGTCGCGGGGGTAGTCAATGCGACAGACAGCGTCGATCAGCCGGTCGATGACGAACTGCTCGTTGAAGATGGGCAACTGCACGGTGACAAACGGCAGCTCGCCCGCGGCAAACCGTCCGCCTGGGTGGTCCCATTGCGCCTTCTTCTTCTTGTTGTGGAAGTAGAGCCACACCAACTGGTAGCGATGGATTCCGTAAAAAGCCAGAATCACCATGACGATGAAGTAGGGAATCAGGATCGCCAGGTCGAAGGCGTTCCAGCGGTAGAGTCCACGGAAGGTGTGGTCGCCGTAGTGCGTGTGCAGGTAGTGGCCAAGCCCCTTCGAGGCCAAAAAGAGGGCCGGCGGTGCGTGCAGGCTGTTGAGAAATGAGAGCAGAACAGGACTCCGGGGGACAGGCTTTCGTCCGAGACGATTCTACGCGAAGGGGCTATGTAGGGAGACGATCTTCTTGCAGAGCCAGGAAATCCGCCGGGAGGGACCTTCAGAATTCGACCCGATAAAAACCCGTCTAAGTGGACGCTGCTAATTCAGAAACATAGTGCGGTAGGGGGTGTCGCGCTGGACGGGCTGGAAGCCGGCATCGCGGATGATGCGCCGGAGATCTTCTTCGCTGATGCCGTCGCCCACTGGCGACACCGAGCCTGCGTCGTTGGCGCCGAAGCGCAGGCCCATCTGCAGGACTTTCAGGCCCTGCGCTGTTCCGTTCCACTGAATGTTCTCCATGTTGTCGAGGAAGATGCGCGCGATGGCCAGCGTCTTCAACTGCTCGACCGCGGTTACTGCATCCAGCTCGCGGCCGCCTGGAGCCTCCGCAGCCAGCGGTACGAAGGTCGCGAATCCACCCGCCTCCTCCTGTAGCTGGCGAATTGCTTCCAGGCGATCGACGCGTTGCTCCAGCGTCTCTCCCGCGCCGAAGGCCATCGTCGCGGCAGTCCGCATTCCCAGCCCATGCGCCGCACGGTGAACCTCGATCCATTCGGCCAAACTGCTCGTTTGTAGTTCGACGCCGCCGGCGATTGAATTCAGTCCCGCGTCGCGCAGGCGCGCAATGGTCTCGTGAATATCTAGATTGCCGCCCGCGGCCAAAGCCACAATTACAGTCGGCGATGGGCCTTCGAGCCAGAGAGAAGGGAAACGCTGGCGAGTGCCGCGCAGGATTCCCTCGAACCACTCTATTTCGCAATCCTTCGAGTTGGCGCTGTGGCCGCCGATCAGACGCACGCCGGTGCTGCCCAGGTCGATCGCCTGGCGAATCTCGTCATAAAGCAAAGCCTCGCCCGCGCCGTCCTCCACACCTGTCATCGACACCGCATACTCGATGGCGTAGCTGACTACGCCCTCGGGATGCAGGCGACGGCGCACGGCATCGGCTTCCATGCCAATACCGATCAAGTCGTCGCTTTGGAAGCACTCCAGGGCCTGTTGGCAACTGATTCCCATGAATCTATTCTACGGGTTCGCTGGCGCAGCACTGGGCGAGGAGGCGCATCGCGTCCGCCATTGCAGTAGCACGGACAGCGCAGAGAGCAGAACGATGGCCGCGATGATCGCCTGCGACCAGACGCAGTAGATGCACCACTTCTCCAGGATGTAGGCCTCGATGTAGCTGAGGAACGCGGCGAAGAAGAAGCCGATCTGGGCAAACTCGAAGACGAGCCATAGCCGTCCCATCATCGCAAGGGTCGCGATGACCGTGTAGGCCGCAATGCCAAGGACGGCCACCGGGACGTGCAGTTTGCCCGACTGCCCCCCGATCATCTCGTCAAAGGTCTTCGGCGGGAACCACGAGTAACGGCTATGGCCCACGGCCCCGCAGTCCCAGTGTTCGGATACGGCGCAGGGCGGCGCGGCGCTCGTGTCCATCAGATGAACGTGCAGCGCCATCGAGCTGACCACGATGCCCGCGACTGCCAGCAATGCAATCACATATTTCATGCATTCCATCTTACTTCCGGCACACTGCAAATTTCCCTGTTTTCTCTTTGGAATTCTTTTCAACCTTCATCCCGCTTCATCTCTTTGCGCCAGAGCCTGAGCTGGCATACTGGCGAGCGCAGAACACAGGCGCGAATTAGCCCAAGCTGCATCCGCTACACTGGGAGCTGGAAGATGTTTATTGATGAAGCCAAAATTCGCGTCCATGCCGGAGACGGCGGCAACGGCTGCATGGCCTTTCGGCGCGAGAAGTTCGTGCCCCGAGGCGGCCCTTCGGGAGGCGACGGAGGCCACGGCGGCGATGTGCTGATGTCATCCCTTCTCTCCCACAACACGCTGGTCCACTTCCGCTTCAACCCCGAGCACAAGGCCCAGAGGGGGGGGCACGGCCTGGGCTCCAACATGTCCGGCGCCGCAGGTGAGCACCTCACCCTCAACGTGCCTGTCGGCACCCTGCTGTACGACGATGCAACCGGCGAGTTGGTGCATGACTTCAGCCGCCCCGACGAGACCATTGTCATCGCCCGCGGCGGACGCGGCGGACGCGGCAACCAGCACTTTGCCAGCAGTACCCACCAGGCCCCGCGCGAACACGAACTGGGACGCGCCGGAGAGGAGCGCAGCTACCGCCTGGAACTTCGCCTGCTGGCCGATGCTGGTCTGGTCGGCTACCCCAACGTTGGCAAGTCCACTCTGATCTCTCGTCTATCCGCCGCCCGCCCCAAGGTAGCCAACTATGCCTTTACCACGCTGGAACCCAACCTGGGCGTAGTCCAAGTCGGTGAATTCCCCCACATCCAGTCCTTTACCGTGGCCGATCTTCCCGGATTGATCGAGGGGGCGCACCTGGGCGCCGGCCTCGGCATACAGTTCCTGAAGCACATCGAGCGAACCTCGGTCATCGTCCATCTGGTCGATGTCTCCGACAGCAGTGCCGCAGGCGCAGGAAACGACCGTCCTGACCCGGTTGCCGATTTCAAAGTCATCACTGCCGAGATGGCTACCTTCGATCCCGCGCTTGCCGCCAAGCCCACCCTTCTGGTTGCCGCAAAGATTGATGTTGCCAATCCGGCTAAGCTCAAGAAGCTGGCCACATTCGCCAAGCGTCGTAAGCTGCCCTTTTATGCCATCTCCTCCGTCACCGGCGAGGGCATCGAGCCGCTGAAGTACGCCATCGCCGAGATGGTTTCCGCGCATCGCCCCACCGCCATCGACCTCGGCGAACCAAACTCGCCAATCCCGAGTCAGGACAAGCCCGCAAAGCGCAAGCCAGCCTACCCGCCACCCGCGCCTCACGCCCGCGGCAGAGCGCGATAGTTTGCCACTCCCTGCTTGACGCGCCTGCAATCGAATCTTTCTATAGACTTGATAGTGCGCCGCTGTTGCAGGTCACGCCGGTATGTGGAGTGGTGTCAGCATCACGTTTTTTTTGAGGATTTCCCATGAAGCTTCGCAGCATTGCCGCAGTCGCTGTACTGATTTTCGCGACCTACGCGGCCCAGGCCCAGGTCGGCCTCTACTTCAACCCTGTCGCCATTCGTGTCAGCAACTCGTCGGCAGACGCCGGCCCATTTGCCTTCCTCGGCCAGAACTCCACCTCCCAGGTTTTTTATGGCTATGACTATGGAGGCTACTACGACTTCTTGCACAGCGGATCACTCTCTGCCGGATTCGACCTGCGCGAGTCCGATCTGCACGCCAATAACGCGCTGCTCAGGAGCTTTATGGTGGGCCCTCGTATCTCCTC
>DATKGA010000004.1:0-3414 GCA_035510935.1 Acidobacteriaceae bacterium | reverse complement strand
TATGCGGTGCCGATCAGGGACATCGCGTTCATGTTTTCGAGAGAGATGCCGTCCGGCATGGCGCGTGAGGTCATCATTACCTTGGTGACGCCACGGTTATCCGTTGAAGTGCCGGATGAGGCCGGGCGAATGGAGATGACGTCGTAGGTGAGGGGAGCGGTGGCGGTCTGGGCCAGAGCGAGGGGTGTGGCGAGTGTAGTGGCGAGCAAAAGGATTCTGCGGACGTGCATTGGCGTGCCTCTATCTTGAAGGTAGAGGTGAGACGAGTGGGGCAGGACGATGTGAGCAGAATGGTCGCGTCAAATTAGCGAGCGGTTGTGGAAGTTAGATGTGCTCCGCATCGACTGAAGCGCGGGGCGCGATGAGGCCACAGCTGGCGATGAAGCTGCCATGAATGGGGCATCCCGTATTGCGGCTGGTCAGCGCAGGAGGAGGACGATGACTACGATGAGGAGGATGAGGGAGAGGCTGCCGCCGCCGTAGTAGCCGAGGCCTGGGCCCAGGCGGTATCCGCCAAAGCCGAAGACGAGGATGAGAAGGACGAGGAGAAGAATCATAGAGAGCTCCGTTCGGAGAGGATTTTGCAGCGGCCGGTTCAAGGGCCTGAGGGTAGGATGCAGATTTTGAGGGGATGGTAGACTTGATCAGTGCCGGGCCCTACGCGACGTAATCCCGCCAACCCCGCCAGGTCCGGAAGGAAGCAACGGCAACGGGCCATTACGGGCGCAGTAGATCGCCCGGTACTTTTTTAATGCGGTTGTGAGTTGTGAGTGACTGATCTGCAATACTCCCTTGAACAATTTGGAGGCGTGGCGGGCGCGAAGCACGCGGGAGGTGAGGCTGTGCAGCGCACGGAAAACAAGCAACGACGAAATGCGGGGATTCTTCCCCTTCGACAAGCTCAGGGTCAGAATGACAAGCAAGAACAGGCAAGGACGAAGAAGAAATACAGGGGTCCTTCGCTACCACCCCAGCCAGCAAGCTGGCCGGGGACCCCGGTTATGCGCTCAGGATGACGGCAAAATCAAACGACCCATTATGCAGGGCGGCACTTGTTCTTGGGGCGTGGGTCGGCGAGAATGATTCGGGGCCAGGTGAGAAGCAGAGAAAGAGATGGCATTGAGCCAAACGATGTGTGAGGTGATGGATTGAGTCTGACGTTGAAGGCGCAGCAGAGTGTGCGGGTGAAGATCAGTTCGGTAGGGACGTATGTACCTCCGCGGTTGCTGACCAATGCGGACCTTGAGAAGATGGTTGCGACCAACGACCAGTGGATCATGGAGCGGACGGGAATCCGCGAGCGACACATTGCGGAGAAGGGGGTGGGGTCCAGCGACTTGGGCGCGGAGGCGGCGCGTCAGTGCCTGGAGAAGCGAGGGATTGCAGCGAGTGAGGTGGAGGCGATCATTGTGGCGACGGTGACGCCGGACATGCAATTTCCGGCGACGGCGTGCCTGATCCAGGAGAAGATTGGGGCGAAGGGAGCGTGGGGATTCGATCTGTCGGCGGCGTGCTCGGGATTTGTGTACGCGCTACAGGTGGGGGCGAAGCTGGTGCAGAGCTGCGCGCACAAGAAGGTGCTGGTGGTGGGAGCGGATGTGATGAGCTCGATCATCGACTATACGGACCGTACGACATGCGTGATCTTCGGCGACGGCGCCGGTGCGGTGCTGCTGGAGCCGTGCGAGGAAGGCGAGGTGGGCCTGATCGACTACTGGCACGAGATCGATGGGTCAGGAGCGGGATCGCTGAACATGCCGGGAGGCGGGAGCCTGCATCCCTCGTCGGCGGAGACGGTAGCGCAGAAGATGCACTACGTTCACCAGGACGGGGCAACGGTATACAAGTTCGCGGTGCGCAAGATGGCGGAGGCGACGGAGACGGTGCTGGCTAGAAATGGCGTGACCGGCAAGGATGTGGACTGCTTTATTCCGCACCAGGCGAACAAGCGGATCATCGTGTCGACTGCAGAGCGGCTGGGAATGCCGATGGAGCGAGTGATTGTGAACATCGACCGCTACGGCAATACGACGGCGGCGACTATCCCGCTAGCGATGCAGACAGCGATGGACGAGGGCATGCTGAAGAAGGGCGACCTGACGTTGCTGGCCAGCGCGGGCGCGGGATTTACGGTGGCGGCGACGCTGCTGCGCTGGGAGATATAAAGACGGTGGGTAGTGATTAGTGGGTAGCAAAGGCGGAGAGCCGCGGATTCAGGCCTGGTTGGGGGCGACTGCGCGCGGAGATTCCCTGCTGACGGTAAGAGTACGGGACCTTTTGTAGAGTTTCCAGAAGCCGAGAGCGATGCTGAGCAGGATGATGCTCCAAATAGAAATGAGGATGGGTGCCTCCCACTTGCGGGTGAAGTGATTCCAAAAACGAAGCACGTGCGGGCCGAAGTAGACGCCCAGAGCGGCGGCTGCGGCATGGCGCAGCAGGCGGCTGAGGGTGAATGTGGCGAGGAATTTTTGACGCGACATTTTGAGCGCACCGGCTGCAAGGACAAAGGGCGAGAGCGGCATGGGCGGGGGAAGGATGGCGGGCAACGCGACGGAGAGGATGGCGTGGGTCTGCATCCAGTTGCAGACCTGCTTGAGGATGCGCGGCGGGACGTGCTTCTGGAGGAAGCTCATGCCGCCGGCGTGGCCGACCTGGTAGCTGATGGCCCCGCCGAGAAAGGAGCCCAGGGTGGCCGCACTGACGAGCAGAAAGAGGTTGATGTGCTGGGCGGCGAGGACGACGATCATGAGATCGGTGAGGCCGGGGATGGGCAGTGGGACGAAGGAAGAATCGACGACGGAAACGAGCAGGACTCCAATGAGGCCAAAGGAGAGCAGGAGATGGAGGAGTGTGCTGGCGTGATTATGGCTGGCGGCGGGCAACGCGTCCGCGAAGGCTTCTGCGATGGGGCGGAAGGCGGGGAGCTCGGCTGCTGCGAGGAACGTCATGATGGTATGACGCGAATTGTACTGGGGAAGTCGCTTGGGGGAGGATTTGGTTAGACATTTATAGGAAGCGGAGGGTGGGGAGTGGGGGAAGGATTGCGGCTTCGGCGGCGTAATGGCGGAAAAGGGCTATGGCATTGATGCAGGCGGGCGAGAGGGTGTAGCGGATGTTATGGGTGAGGTAGTGGCGGATGGTGGTGGGTGGGATGGCGATGCGGGGGGTCCACTCTTCGACCAGTGAATCGATGTGGGCGAGGCCGTGGTCGCGGGAGAGCTGAAGGTCCACGGCGAGCTGGGCTGGGGTGATGCTGGTGAGTGCTTCGGGGCGGACGGCCCAGACGGCGGCGACCCATGGGAGGTGGGTGCGGCTGGTCCACTGATGGGCGAGATCGAGCCAGAGGCAGGGGCCGACGGTGGCTTCGATGCGGGTGCGGGATTCCTGAGCGACGAGCGCGGGATCGCCGATGAG
>DATKGA010000003.1:0-5361 GCA_035510935.1 Acidobacteriaceae bacterium | reverse complement strand
GGCGTGCTTACGTTGGCATGGCCGCAAGCGGCAGGCGCAGCGCAGGCAACCGGGGACATCGGCGCCGCGACAACAACGCAGGCGAGCACGGCGACAGTCAACGACCTGAGTCTGCTTTCTCTGCCGTTTTACAACCCCTCGGCGGATATGCATCCGTCGGTGCAACTTGTTTTCCTGTCTGCGCCGACACCCACGACGATGCGCACGACGGGAAAATTGCCGATCGTGGCGCGCGCGGCGATTCTGCTGGCAGAGTTTCCCTGGATGATCGTTCTATTGACGGTGATCTTCTGCTATCTGATGGCGACGCTGCTGTGGGCGATGGTGCGGCGTCGCGCGCGGGCGCGACTGCAGAGCTTTGAGTAGAGCATCTTCCTAACCCTGAAAATATCATCCATATTTGAAGAAAGCGGCTGCACCATCCTTTGTGCATAGTACGCAGGGAGAGCTGCCAGAACACGGAGATGCGGATAATTGGAATTGTGTCCCAGTTATCCTCAGCCGAGTGAGTCTGCGGGCCAAAATCGGGGTACAGGGCGCAGGCAAAGGCGATACTCTTCATAGATAGCCGCGGTAACGATTCCGGGTGCTGCGGCCTTGATTCCTGTCGGCGTCGGGCAGCGCACAGACAACGATGATGATGATAGCTGGAATACGTCTCTGGGCCCGTGCGGTTCTACTTGGCGGCGTGGCGCTGGCAGCGTTTCCCGTCGGGCTGGAAGCGCAGTTGTCTCAGCCCGGTACGCAGGCTTCGCCATCGGCCGCGCAGTCGACGATGCGTTTGCCGGTTTCTGTTGCGGCGGCCGCCGGCACAGAGTCTGCGACCGAAGTGGCGGCCTACAAGGCACTCAACGCAAATCACATGGAGCAGGCGGAGGTACTGTTCAAGGTAATTTTGGAAAAGGAACCCAACAATTCGCGTGCTCTGGCTGGGATGGGATACATCCGGATGCAGCAGGGGAACTTTTTGGGTGCGATCAGTTTTCTGGAACAGGCCAGGCAGGGTAATGCGAATGATAAGGCACTGGCCGATGCGCTGGAGACCGCTCGCTTCTGGTTCCTGATGGGTGAGGGGCAGGCGGCACGGAACGAGAATGACCTGACCATGGCGGAGAAGCAGTACCGGGCCGCACTGCAGTTGCGTCCAGGTAGCGGGGAGGCGCTGAGCGCACTAGCCGGAACGCTGGTGAAGGCGCGGCAGCCGGGTGCGGCGGCGGCGCTGTATGAGCGTGTAGTGCAGCAGAGTCAGGCGTCGCTGGAGGGCTGGCGTGGTCTTTTTCTGACGGAGGTTGAGGCAGGCAACCCATCGCTGGCGCTGGCCACCGACAAGAACATCCCGGCCGCGGTACATGCGCAGTTGATGCAGGATGCGGGGTATCTGCGCGGGCTGGCTGGTAGCTACTCCGCGGTGGGCCGCGATGGTGACGCGCAGAAGACGCTGCAAGCCGCGCTGCAACTGCCGTTCGCCGCGGACGCAACGAACTTGAAGGCGGAGATACAGGTGCAGTTGGCAGGCATTCTGCTGGACGGCAACCACCTGGAGCAGGCCGCAACGCTCTACTCGCAGGTGCTGGCGGTGGACCATGGCAACGGCGGGGCGTGGCAAGGATTGGTGCGCGTGCAACATGCCATGGGGCGCGATCAGGAGGCGCTGGCGACGGTGGAGGGTATGCCTCCAACCAACTATGCGACTGCGATGCGCGACCCCGGCTTTGAGACCACTGTGGCCTCCATCTACCAGGCGGAGAAGAAGCTGGATGTGGCGCAGGATCTGCTACAGAAGGTGCAGGCCGAGCAGACCGCCGCGGGACAGAAGACGCAGGTGGGGGTGGAGATGCAGCTTGCCGGGATCTACATGGAGCGAGGGAACCCCACGCTTGCCGTGCCGATCTACCGGAAGATCGTGACGGATGATCCAAGCCGCGTGGACGCGTGGGGCGAACTGCTCTTCGCCATGCATGCGGCGGGCAGTGACAAGGAGGCGGCGGTGCAGATGCATCAGATTCCCGCCGTCACTCTCGGCCAACTGGAGAGCAATGTGAACACGCTGCAGACCATGGCTTCGGTGTACCAGGCGCTGGGTCAATCGCAGCAGGCTCTGGCGCTGATGAACCGGGTGCAGCAAATTTATGCGGCGCAACACACGGCTGCGCCCGTCGACATCGACATTCAGAATGCGTGGCTGCTGTACAACAGCGAGAATGACGTGGGCCTGTATCGCCAGTTGATGAATCTGGGAGGCCGACCCGACCTGACCGTGGAGCAATGCCGGACTGTGCAGGCGATATGGACCAACTGGGCGGTGCGGCGCGCCAACCAGACGGCGGCGGCAGGAAATTCGAAGCGCGCGCTGGCCATTCTGAATGCGGCTGCGCGGGCATTCCCGGACAATCCGGCGGTGCTGAAGACGCTGGCCAATGGATATGCGCACGCAGGCCAGCCGGAGCAGGCCGTGATCATCTACAAGGCGCAGAATATGTCGTCTGCCGGCGTGGAGGACTATGAGGCGGCGGTGGGCGCCGCGCTGGCGGCGAACGACAAAAAGGTGGCCGACACCTGGCTGCACTACGCGATGGCCGCATTTCCCACCGACCCGCGCATTTTGATTCTGGCGGCGCGCCTGGAACAGTCGCGTGGAAACACCACGAAGGCCATCGACTACTACCGCGCATCGCTGAAGGCTATGCCTCCCGAGGAACCCGGCGCGGAACTGGCGGCTGCGCTGAGATTGCCCGCGCCTACCGTTGCTTCGAGCCTGCCCAGTGCGCAGCAGGCGCAGGATTTGTCGATACTGCTGGCTCCGGAGAACAACGGCAACATGCCAGGTTCGCAGGTGCAGCCGTATCTGCCCAGCTATGGTTACTACGGAACTCCCTATGGTGAGGCACCGAACAGCGCGCCGAATGGCTCCCCGCCGGGAGGAGTGAACGAAGTTGTACCGCCTTATATGACTAATCCAGGAGCGCAGCCTGATAGCTCCGGCAACGGTAAGCTGAACCAGAATGGGCCGCAGTCGCGCCTGGACCAGGGTGCATACAGCTTGCCCAGTCAGGCTGAGGTGGAGATGCGGGTGCGCGAGGGCGTAGCCCGTGCGCTGGGTGCATCGGAACACTCGAGTGAGGCTGCGATGCAGGCTGATGCGCAGATACCGGGACGGGCGGAGGACGCACGGATTCCCCCACGCACCGCTGTCGCAGTGCGGCTTGGCGACAGCACGCCGCATGCGTCACCGCCCCAGGCCGAGGTGACGGACGTGCTTCCCACAGTTCGCACCCTTTCCAACGCGCGCGCCGGGCAGACACTCCCGTCGCATCCGGAGCTTGCAGCGTCGCAGGCTGCCGGGATTCGCCGCCGCCAGTCCAATTCCGGCACGGCGAGAACAGGACAGAGCAGCCCGCAGATTGTGCGACCGGACGCACCGCCTACAGGCCAGGGTGGCAGCCCACCCGATACCGGAGCCCAGCAGTATCCCCAGCCGAGGGTGGCACCCGCTGCGGCGGAAAATCGCACGGCGGGCAGATCGGCTCAGACTGCACAACACACGGTCACTCGCAGCACTCCTACACGATCTACAGCACGAAGTTCGGCACAACCACCTGCTGTTCGACCATCACCCCCGGCCGCCGATGCAAGTACATCCGTGTCCGCGCCACAGCCAACATCGCTCGCAGCTAATCCCGCAGCCGCGAGTTCCGCGGGCGCAGGCCAGCCACTCGGCGGACAGCCCTACCCGCTGATTGGACCGCCGTATCCACTGCCCACGAATAGTGAGCTGAGGTCGCAAAATCTTCCTCCTTCCGCAGGGAGATACCAGCAGCAGGCACCCACAGCGATGACGCCTCGGCAGGAGGCGGAGAGCGGACTGGAATCGCTGGAGGGATCGTATAGCGCATGGGGGGGCGGCACAGCGATCGGGAGGGTTCGCAGCGGGACTGCGGGACTCGACCGGCTTAGCGATTTCGAGGCACCGGTCGAGGCATCCGCGGTGCTGGGGCAGTCGGCGCGACTCACCGCGATTGCTTTGCCGGTGTTTCTCAACTCCGGCACGCTGAACACGGCTGCGTTCACAGCAGGCAATCTTCCCTACCTGGGCACCATGCCCGCTAACAGCGCAAATCCGCCGGCCCAGCAACTGTCTTACGGAATCGGCGGAGAGGTGCAGATCACAACTAAGAATATTGGCATGGCCGCTGGATATACGCCTTACAACTTCCCGGTGCAGAATATTACGGGCCATTTGAGCTTGCGATTCTTTGCCGGGCATGTGACGATCTTCGGCGACCGCGACCCGGTGAAAGACACGCAACTCTCCTACGCCGGACTGCACGATCCCGCGACCATTACACCGTTCTATCTGGGCAATCCGTGGGGCGGCGTCGTCTCCAGCACAGGCGGGGCGCGAGTGGATGTGGGCAGCGGCGGATCGGGCTTTTATCTCTCGGGCGACGGCGGCATACTGCACGGATACCATGTACTGGACAACTCCAATTTTGAAGGATCGATGGGCGCCTATCTGCGCGCGAAGAACTGGCCCACGGTGGGAAGTCTTACGCTCGGCGCATCGCTGTTTGCCATGCACTACCACTACGACGAGGTTGGCATGAGTTACGGGCAGGGGGGATACTTCAGCCCCAACTCCTACTTCCTCGCCTCCGTGCCGGTGTCCTTCAACGGTGCGTACAAGTCGAAGCTGAACTACCTGGTATCGGGAGCGCTGGGTATGCATACCTTCGATCAGGATTGGGAGTATTTCTATCCGCTGGACGCTGGGTTGCAGGCCAATCTGCAAGCGACGCTTGGTTGCAGCGTGGCACAACTCGCGGCACACACCTGCGCCGAGTATCCTGTAAGCGGCAACACGGGATTCAACTACAACTTGAACTCCGAGGTGAGCTACCGTTTCGGCGAACACTGGTACCTGGGCGGCTTTGTCTCCGCCAACAACACCAACAACTACAACACGGTCACCAGCGGGTTCTTCTTCCGTTACGCTGTGCGCAGGCAGCACGCGTCGGAGGGCTATCCTACGGGCTTGTTCCCGGTGGATGGCTTCCGGCCGCTGAGGGTTCCATAGAGCGCGTCACCCATTCTGCGAAGGGAACACAGAACTAAGATTGGGTGGGTTCCGTCAGCGCGAAGGCCTGACGCAGCCACAGACGCATCTCCGCCTGCATGAGGTTGAGCTTTGCGCCGGGCGATTCGGTTGTGCCCTGGAAGAAGTGGTCCGCGCCTGCGATGCAAACCATGTGTTTGGGCTCGGGCGCGCGCTGCCAGATTGAGGTGAGCAAATCGCGCGGGGCAAACTCATCGTGGTCGCCGCTGATAAAGAGTTTGGGAGCGGAGCACCGAGGCAGAAATTCG
>DATKGA010000002.1:0-4701 GCA_035510935.1 Acidobacteriaceae bacterium | reverse complement strand
TTGTGAATTGGACTTCCGGTATTTTGTTTGCCGCCGGAGTGGTTCTGCTCGTCCTCTTCGTTATTACAAACGTGAACCGGGTGGCGCATTTAGTGCCAGCAATGCACAAGTGACCCTTGCGCCGGGGTGTAGCATTTAGCTAGTCCTTCAGTTTTTCCGTTCTACAGGCCCAAATTGATGCAAACGGAGAACACATGGCAAAGACAAACGATGGCCAATTCGTCAAAGTTCCCTTACCGGGTGATTTGCAGCGCGGACAAAATCTAAAACTTCCTACACGGCCTCAAAAGGCCCCAGCGCAATCGGGAGGCAAGTCGAATGGCTCGAAATGATGGTGGCATGGCTAAAGATGGTGCGCTTCTGAAAGTTCCCACACAACCTAAACCCATGAGAGTTCAAGAGGGCGCGCACATCAAGACGCCGCCGCCGCCACCCACGAGCAAACCCGCAAAATAGGAGCCACAAATTTTGTGCTAATTTGTGCTAACGATGTGCGCTTCCTGAAATTTGTGCGCATTGTGCGCATTGTAAAATCTGCAAGTTATAGAACCCACGAAGTCCCGCGCGCTTACAATAGAACGGCAGCGGGGAGTGCAGCAAAAGACGCAAGGATTTTGCCGAGGTAATCGCGGATGAGCTGGTTCAAGCGAGAGGACAACGAGATTGTGAACGATGCGCGCAAGACGGTGCGCACCGAGGGGCTATGGACGCAGTGCGGAAGCTGCCGGCAGGCGATCTTCAAGAAGGACCTGGAGGCGAGCCTGAACGTGTGCCCGAAGTGCGGATACCACTTCCACATTAATGCTCGGTGGAGGATCCGATTGCTGCTGGAGCCGGGCTACGAGCTGGTGGACCTGGAGCTGCGCTCGACCGATCCGCTGGACTTTACCGACCTGAAGCGCTATCGGCACAGACTGGCCGAGGCGCGCAAGAAGACGGGGCTGAACGACGCGATTGTGAATGCGGTGGGGATGATGGGGCCTCATGCCGTGACGGTGAGCGCGATGGAGTATGGATTTATCGGCGGGAGCATGGGAGCGGTGGTGGGGGAGACGATTGCGCGCGCTGTGGACCGCTCGCTGGCGACGCGGAACCCGCTGATTATTGTGGCGGCGTCTGGCGGAGCGCGCATGATGGAGGGGATTGTATCGCTGATGCAGATGGCGAAGATCAGCGCGGGGTTGGCGCGGCTGGACGATGCGAAGATTCCCTACATCTCTGTGATGACGGACCCGACCACGGGTGGAGTTACGGCGAGCTTCGCGATGCTGGGTGATCTGAACATCGCCGAGCCGGGCGCGCTGATTGGGTTCGCCGGGCCGAGAGTGATTGAGCAGACAACGCGGCAGAAGCTGCCGGAGGGATTTCAGCGGTCGGAGTTCCTGCTGGAGCATGGGTTTCTGGACGCGATTGTGGAGCGCAAGGATTTGAAGGGATACCTGGTGCAGGCTCTGAGCTGGATGGGGGCGGAGCAGAAGAGCGCGGCGGTTGGGGCTTAGAGCAGAGCGTGGATTCAACTGCGGCGCAGGATGCGGCGGAACCAGAGGGTGCCGAGGGTGCCGAGGGCGAGGGCCATGACGCTGAGGCCGATGGGCAGGCCGATGAGGCGATAGCTGAGCGCGAAGTCGATGGGAGTGTGCGCCGCGCTGTTGTAGATGAGGATGAAGACGATGGCGCAGAGGGTGGCGGCGAAGAAGGCCATGAAGCCCGAAGCGACGCCCATCAGGAGACTGGCGAACCAGCCCATGTTGCCCAGCGGCACTCCGAAGACGTAGCCGGTGGCGAAGGTGTGTGGGGCAGCGCGTTGATTGTTGGGGGAATCCTGCATCCTACAAGTAGAATAACGTGTTAGTGCAAAAGGCGTGAAGGCGATGGCGGAGAGCATACAAAGCGGGTTGATGCAGGCAATCCAGGTGGCGCGGGAGGCGGTTGTGCGCCGAGCGGCAAACGGGGTTGGTTTTGCCGCGTTCGGCGAGACCGGCCAGGAAGACGCTGACCTGGTGCGCATGGTGCAGGCAGTGCCGTCGCCGATAGCCGCGGCGCTGGGGCGCAAGACCTACTACTTTGTGCCGCTGGCGCTGGCCGAGGGACGCAGCAGCGAGAGTGCCGGGCACCGCAGCGGCAACGAAGAGACGATGATCTCGCCAGTGTATAGCGCGGAGCTGGCCGAGCAGGCGATATGCCATCGCAACGTTGCACTGGGCGGGGGCGGGGTTGCGGCGGTTGCTGGAGAAGAGGGAAGCGACGGAGTTTTTATTTCGACGCGGCTGTTGGGCGACCGCTTCTCGCTGGCGTTTGAACTCTTTATCAACGTGGGCCACGCGTTTGTGGACGAGACAGGAGTCCCGGAGAGCTTTGGCGAGCTGGTATGGAACCAGGCGGTGGCCGACGTGCGGGGCGAGACAAGCCTGGATGCGTGGGAGAACCGGGCGCAGGCGGTTGGCGGAGGCCAGAACGCGGAACGCGACGGCAGGCCGAAGATCGATGAAAAGGCCAAGACGGATTATCTGGAGGCGGCGTTCTCCGATGCGATTGCGATCTATCTGCTATCGCTCGCGGTAGACTTCGACTACTCGGAGTTGCGCGAGCGCGAGTATCCGCTGCTTGCTCCGCAGGCACTGGCGGAGCGGCTGCGGCTGGTGACGCGATTGTTCCCGCCCAATGCGGAGTACGAGTTTGCGATCCGCTATCGACGAAGGGCGTGAGGGCGATCGGGGCAGCCGACTATCAGTTATGAGTTTATCCGTGCCCGCATGGCATTGAAGGCAGTCCACGCGCAGTAACTAACAATAACCCAGAGTCCCACCATTCTCGAAACACTATCTCGATGTGTAATCACAAGAAAAACACCAATCATATCTATCCCAATAAACAAGAAGCATCCAAACCCGAGGATGAATATCCATGCTTTACGTGTCATAAATGCAATACTCCCAGAGTCAATCGCGCAGCGGCAAATTCAGATAACAGACTAGCGGTTCTTTACATATCTTGAGTACATATTAAATCTGTGCGGCGTGGATGGGGTACCCTGGTCAGCCGTAGTTTTCGGGGAGGCCTGAGGGCCAGGTGAGGTTGGCGACCGGGGCGACAGTGGCGCGAATCTCCCGGAGCAGGGCTGGATCGATATGCAGGTCGAGGGATTTGAGATTGCGCTCCACATGCGCGCGAGAGGACATGCCGACCAGAGTGCTGGCGACGCTGGGGTGGTCGAGACAGAAACGCAGGGCGACCTGGGAGGCGTCCACGCCGTGCTGGCGGCACAGGGCGACGATGCGCTGGCCTGCGTCGCGGATCGACTGCGGGGCGGGATGCCAGTCTGGCGCGCCGCGCTCGGTGATGATGCCCATATGCAGCGGTGACGCGTTGATGATTCCGATGCCCTGCTGTTTAGCAAATGGGATGAGCGCAGAGTCCATGTCATCGATCATCAGGTTGTAGCGGCAGTAGGTGAGGATGGTGTCGACCGGGACCTGCGCGGCGATGGCCATAAGGTTTTTGAGCGAGTAGCCGGTGATGCCGATGAAGCGGGCTTTACCCTGGGCTTGCAGCTTGCGCATGGCGGGGACAGTCTCTTCGACGATCTGGCGGGCGTCGCCGAACTCGACGTCGTGGGCCTGTAGGAGGTCGACGTAGTCGGTGCGCAGGCGGGAGAGCGAGTCTTCGATGCCGGCGGTGATGCGCGCGGCGGAGAAGTCGAATTCGTCCGCGCCGTAGCGGCCGCACTTGGTGGCCAGGACAACCTGCCGGCGGAGGCCAACGAGGGCTTCGCCAAGACGGGATTCGGCGAGGGTGAGGCCGTAGTAGGGCGAGACATCGAAGTAGTTGATGCCGCGCTCGACCGCTAGATGGACAGCTGCGACGCCCTCGGCGGGATCGGTGACGCGAAAGGCGTTGCCCAGCGGGGAAGCTCCGTAACCAAGGATTGAGACGCGCAGCGATGTGTTGCCCAGTTGACGGTATTCCATGGATGGCCTCGTACAGGTTGGATTATTTTACGCAGTCAGTATTCTGAACCAGAAGTTCGATGAACTATAGGCCGGGCCTTCAGCCCTTGGTTTGTTGCTGAACGGACCTAGGCCTGCGGCCTAGGCTGGTATAGAACGGGCCTTTGGCCCTTGGTTAGGATGGGCCTTTGGCCCTTGGTAGAACAGACCTTTGGCTCTGGGTTTTGTGCGACGAATTAATGACTGAGGACATTAGATTATTCCGCAGAGATGGACTTGGATGCCGAGTTCGGCCATCATAGCGGCTTTGGCGGCTAATGCGCGATCAGCCTGTTCGGCGGACTCGGCGTAGGCGATGTTGACGTGGTTGGCGGGATGGCGCGCCATGAACTGGTCGCGCGAGATGCCGTGCAGCAGGACGTGCATGATGGGCCACTGCGGGGTGACGGAGTGCAGGCGGCGCTCGGTCTCCGCGGGGGGTAGTTCGATGGCAGTGGCGCGGCCGATGTCGGCGTGGAGCTTGCCGCCCTCGCTGAAGATGCGGCTCCAGACGATGGGGCCGGGCTTGCAAACGCCTTTGAGAGTGCCACCGCCAAGGCGGAAGTACATGGGGGGCTGGCGCTCGCTACGGGCACCAGCGTAGCCGCCGGCGATGTGCGAGGCGGGCACTGCACCGGAGATTTGGAAGACCCAGACGAAGTCGTCGATTCCGTCGCCTTTGTAGTGCTCTCCCCAGCGGACGTCGTGGAGGGTG
>DATKGA010000001.1:0-8797 GCA_035510935.1 Acidobacteriaceae bacterium | reverse complement strand
AAGCCACTTAACATCAAATTCTTCATGCCGTATAAGGGCGAAGACGGTCATCCCGACCTGTGGGGATTTGGTGATGGCAAGCGGGGGTTCTTCTGGATCAAGCAAGGGAAGCCTGATCCAGCGGCCATTCACTGGGGCTTTATGGCCGACGATGAGGACAAGGTCGATGAGTTCTACAAGGCTGCAATCTCAGCCGGCGCCAGGGACAATATTTCACCCCGCGCACGCCTGGAATACTATCCGGGATACTATGCCGCCGATGTATTCGACCCGGACGGATATTCGTTCGAGGTCGTCCATAAAAGCTAAGGATGGAACAACACACCACTGGGGTGACCGATGCAATCTGTGGGTGTGATTCGCCAGCTCATGCGGTATCCGGTCAAGTCCATGCGCGGCGAGTCTTTGCCGTCTGCGGCGCTGACGCTGCAGGGCGTCGCGATAGACCGGCGCTACGCATTTGTGCAAAAGGCCTCGCGCAGCTCATTTCCCTGGTTCACGGCTCGCGAGCTGCCGGAACTTCTCTGCTACAGCGCTTCGGTGCAGGAGGCAGGCCCACAGGAGGTCGAGGTGACGGTCACCACTCCCGATGGCAAGAAGTTCCCCGTTCAGAGCGACGAACTGCGTCAGACGCTGGAGGTGCGCTCGGGGTTAGAGATATTCCTGCTGCAAGACTATCGCGGCTCGTTTGACGCGGCGCCCATCTCGTTGATCAGCTGCCAGACGGTCTCCCAGATCGCGAAGGAGAGCGGTACGGAAGAAGATCCTGTGCGGTTTCGCCCTAACCTGCTGGTCGATCTGGAGAGCGGCGAAGCCTTCGAGGAGTTGCAATGGGTGGGCCGCATTCTTCGCGTGGGGGACACAGCGCGGATCGCCATCCTCAAAGCCGACCAGCGTTGCATGATGATCTCGCTCGATCCGGTGAGCGCAAAGTCAAACCCCGCAGTGCAACGCTGCGTTGTGCAGCAGCACAATAACTGCGCTGGGGTCTATGCGGCGGTGCTTACTCCAGGCGAAATAAGGATCGGTGACACAGTGTCGCTGGAAACATAAAAGCTAACAATTGCCTGGAGAAACAGCTATGCACGTTGCTTTACGCTCGGCGTAGTTGCGGTCTACTCGACATCGGTTGTGGTGACGGGATCGCCCTGCTTCACCTTGATCGTCAGCCCCTTCAGGTCCACGCTGCGCGCATGGTCCAGCCGGAAGCCGCTGTCCGCCGTAATATTGCAGTTCTCAAACGTGACGCCCTGAATCGGGCTTCCCGGCAGGCCGTGGATGTTGCCGACCGACCGCACATCGCCGGTCACGTTGATGATCTTAATGTTGCGCATCACGGGCAGCGGGTTCGAGTCCGGCAGCCTGGGCCCCACCATCCGCCACTCCATATTCATCTCGAAGGCCTGGCGCGTGGCGTGTACCACGATGTCCTTGTACGTGATGTTCTCCACCACGCCGCCGCGGCTGGGTTGCGATTTAAAGCGGATGGGCGCCCAGTTACCGTCGTCGAAGAGGCAGTTCAGCGTGGTCACATTGCGGACGCCGCCGGAGATCTCGCTGCCCATGGCCACGCCGCCCTGGCCGTAGGCGAAGTGCGAATTCTCAATCAGGATGTCCTCGGCGGGCCGATTGACGCGCAGCCCGTCGGCGTCCTTGCCCGACTTGATGGAGATGCAGTCGTCGTCATCCTCCAGATAGGAGTGGTTGACATGCACATGCTTCGACGACTCAAGGTCCATGCCGTCGGAGGTGGGGATGTTGTGCTCGGCCGTGATCTTCACACCGTCGATTTCGACGTTCTGGCTATAGAGCACCCACAGGCACCACGTCGCCTGGTTGTGCAGGTTCAACCCGGAAATTTGCACGTCTTTTACGTTCTTGATCGCCATCAGGCGGGGGCGGCCACGCTCCTGGCGCGGTGCAGCTGGCGGCGCAGCGGAAGGCGGAGGTGCCGCCGGGGCGAATGCTGCGGTTCCGGCAGCGGGTCCCGGGGGACGGCGGTTCTGCGTCACCCAGTCTTCGCCCGATCCATCGATCGTTCCCTCGCCGGAGATGGTGACGCCGGTGACGCCGTCCGCGTTGACCAGCGCCGCGGTGCCGCCACCGCGAAAGCCGCCGGGCAGCTCCGGAATCTCAGGGTAGTCGTCAATATTGGTGGTCCCTTTCAGCACGCCGTCCTTCTCCACCAGCAGGTTCACGCCCTGCTTCAGGAAGATGGAGCCGCTGAGGAAGACGCCCTTGGGAACAACCACGGTTCCACCAGCCTTATTTTCGGCGCACTTGTCGATGGCCGACTGGATGGACCTGGTGTTCACCGTCTTGCCGTCGCCAACTGCGCCCGATTCGGTAATGAGGTAGCGGCGCGTCCGCTTCGGCAGATTGGGCGCGTAAGTCGGTGAGCCCTTGGCAGCCATCTGCGGAACCACCTCAGCCAGTGCCTCGGCCGTGGTCATGGGCGCCATCGCCATAGGGGGCCGGTTCGCGGGCGGCGCGGCGGGTGGAGCTGAGGAAGAAGCGGCGGTCTGGGCGGAGGCGATGCCGGTCAGCAACACGGTCATCGTAAGAAGCATGGCTTTGGGGTTCATCTCAAGGTCCTCGATTGGGTCACGGGGGATGCTAGCATGGGAGACGTTACTCGTGCCAATCCGGGCGCTGGTTTGTGTTCGCCGCCTTGACTGATGCTCGCCAGCCACTTAGCGTTGATACAAGAATCAACGCGCGAGAGTGGCGGAATTGGCAGACGCACCAGACTTAGGATCTGGCGGAGCAATCCGTGGGGGTTCGAGTCCCCCCTTTCGCACCAACCCATCGATCACAACCCCAACCGCACCAGCAGCAAACCATTGAAACCCCTATGAGCCAGCCCACGCAGCCCGCGGAACCGCAATCCGTCAAGATCACGAATACTAACGACTATCGCAGCAGCTACGCCAACAGCGTACAGGTGCGCATGAGCGTCTGGGACTTTTTTCTGGTCTTCGGCACCATGCATCGTGACACCCAGGAAGAGGTGCAGGTTGAGAACTTCCAGGGCATCTACCTGAGTCCGCAGCAGGCCAAGGCGCTGAGGAACGTGCTGGACCACAACCTGGCGCAGTACGAGCAGACCTTCGGCCAGCTTGCACTGGAGCCGCAGTTTGGACCACCCGGCGGCCCCGTCAACTAGCGCGTGCGAACACTCTTCCGGCCCCGGGATGCTGTGCGCGGTACGCGCTCTGCCTTGCCTGTGGGGATGCTCTATCCGCTCTTCTTTACCGCCGTCTACCTGTCGCACCTGACGCTGCTCCGTCTACCCTACTTCTGGGACGAGGGCGGCTACTACATTCCGGCAGCATGGGACTTCTTCCGCAGTGGCACGCTGATCCCTGTCACCACCGTCAGCAACGCACACCCGCCGCTGCCGTCGATCCTGCTGGCAGGCTGGTGGCACCTTTCGGGCTTTGTTCCCAGCGGAACGCGCACCTTGATATGCATGGTTACGGCGGCTGCGCTGCTGGCTGTCTTTTGGATGGCGCGCACTCTGCTGGGCACGAAGGCTGCCGTTGCAACAACCGTGCTTACCGGCCTGTATCCCATCTGGTACGCGCAGAGTACGCTGGCCCACGCCGACATCTTCGCCGCTGCCTTCACGCTATGGGGGCTGTCCTTCTATCTGGAATCCTATGCGTTCTCGCGTCACGATTCCGCGAGCGGGGTCCTCGCACGGAACAAACTCTACGCAGCGGTTCTCTTCTCTCTGGCCGCGTTGTCCAAGGAGACAGCAATCGTCACGCCCGCGGCGCTGGCGATCTGGGAGGCGATTCTGCTGCTGCGCGAACGCGGCGTTACGGCTGCATTGCGTGTACACACTGGCTGGCTGATCGCGCTGCTGGCTCCCATTCTGCCGCTCTGCTGCTGGTACGCGTATCACTTCCATCGCACCGGCTTCGTCTTCGGCAATCCCGAGTATCTGCGCTACAACGCAACGGCCAACCTCGACGCGCATCGCATTGCGCTATGCCTCTACCACCGGCTGCTGCACCTTACGATGCACATGAACATGTTTGTGCCGGTTCTGTGCGCGGTAGCTGTACTATGGTTGCCTGCCATCGCCTCACGCACACGGCTGTCGCGACCTGTACTGCACGCCATCGCTGTCATCCTGCTGGCCAATTGGATCGCCTTCTCGGTGCTGGGTGGAGCTCTGCTGACTCGCTATCTGCTGCCCATGTACCCGCTGGTCCTGCTGCTATGCGTGGCCGTGTGGCAGCGCCGCCTTCATGCATGGGAGTGGCTGGCCGCACTCAGTGCAGTGGCGTTTCTTGCGGGCATCTGGATCAACCCGCCTTACGCCTTCGCGCCGGAAGACAACCTGACCTACCGCGATATGATCGTGCTGCACCAGCGCGCGGTGGCGCTAATTGCGCAGAGGTGGCCGCAGGCGACGGTGCTGACTGCATGGCCCGCCGTCTCCGAGTTGGAGCGCCCAGAACTCGGCTACTCCAGCTTCCCCATAAAGGCGATTGCGATCCAGAATTTCTCGCGCGAGCAGATCGATGCAGCAGCCGGAATGGAGACGGCGGCGCCTGGCCCCAGCGAGTTCGACACTGCCCTGCTCTTCTCCACCAAATGGGCCCCTCCGCCCGGCACCGTCAACCTTGCACGCGGCAATTCTCAGGCTGACGCGCGCTACTTCGACTTCCACGAGGACGAACTGCCCGCCGAAGCAGCCGCTCAGCTACACGGAGAGGTGGTGTGGCAAGCCTCGATCCGCGGGGAATGGGTCGCCATCCTGCGTTTCCCACACAGTGATAAAAAATAAGTTAGATCGAGACCTTTGGCGCGCGGGTCACAGATGCGCAATCGCCTCGCGAGCGAACCTGACTTCTTCCGCCAATACCTGCAACACGCGAAACGAGAGTGTCGGCTCCGTGTTCATCAACTGGATAAAGACATCGCAGCTCAGTACGCTGACCTCTGCGCCCTCTAAAGCTATGGCTGTCAGCGAGTAAGGTTTCATCCCAATCACCGCGGGCACGCCCAGCAAGGAACCGGGACCCGCGTCGATGCTGAGGATGGCATCGCCGTCCGACCGGCTGCTCAGCGTAGCCGTCCCCTTGCGGAGAATAAATACGCCCGTGGGAGCATCGCCCTGGTGAAAGAGAACTCGGTCCGAACCAAGTGTTATCGGTTTCGCACGCTTCTCGAGCTCTTCTATCAATTCAGAATCAGCAACAAACGCGGTCGAAACCTTGGGCACGGACATCCTCCACGAATCTGGCCCGGAGAATGACCAGTAGATTGGTGTGTTGGCAGGGTGAGACATAATATGCGAATTATTTCATCGAACGATTTTGGAGCCTGTGACCCAGGACACATATGGTTGTGCGGTAAGTCGCAATCAGTGGAACACCCTGCTCGCGCCAGCACATAACCCGCGCGCCTTCTATAATCGTCCAATCGTTGTGAAACCATTGCCCAACCCCATTCTTCGATTGCTTCTTCTGGCTCTCCTGCTCCATGCGTGGGCTGCACCTGCAGCAGCTCAAACCCAGGCGACGGCTGCAAGCCAGAGCCCGGCGCAGAACGGGGCGCAATCAAGTAGTGCGGAGGCGGACTCGCCGGCGAACATTCGTCAACCCGGAGGACGGCTGGTGCTGGTGCTGCCCTTCGACAACCGCTCCGGTCAGTCCAACCTCAACTGGATTGGTGACTCATTCCCCTACACGCTGGACCAGCGATTTACCTCTGCGGGTTTTCTCACCATCAGCCCGGACGACCGCCAGTACGCGCTGGAGCACCTGGGGCTGCCGGGCGACTTTCGCCCCAGCCGCGCCACCACCCTTCGCATTGCACAGACGCTGGACGCGGACTACGTCATTCTGGGCAGTTTTAACGTGATTCATCCAGGAAGCCCCGATAGCCGCATCGAGGTGCAGGCGCAGGTACTGGAGGTTAACCAGTTGCGCATGTCCACGCCACTGGAGGACTCCAGCGAACTGTCGAGACTCTTTGATGTTGAGAACGCCATTGCCTGGAAGGTGGCCCGGCGCATGGACCCGCACTTTGCGGTGGCCGAGCAGACCTTTCTGGCGGCCTCCGGCGGTGTCCGCCTCAGTTCTTTCGAGAACTTCATTCGCGGGACCTCCGCGCTCACTCAGGAGGAGCGGCTTAAGCGCCTGCAAGCCGCCGTCGCCGAGACGCCCAACTACAGCGCCGCGCTGCTCGCACTTGGCAAGGAGCAGTATGCTGCGAACCAGTACGAGGCCGCTGCCGTCACGCTGGCCAAAGTTCCGCCCACCGACAGCATGGCGCTGGAGGCCAACTTCTATCGTGGTCTGGCACGCTTCAACATCGCCAGGTACGCCGAGGCCGCCGCTGCCTTCGCCTTCGTGGCCGGCAGCCTGCCGCTACCCGAGGTGGTCAACGATGAAGGCGTGGCCAACAGCCGCCAGGGCAAGGACGCCGCGTCACTCTTCGTGCAGGTGATTGCCGCCGATCCCAACGACGCTGACTACCACTTCAACCTGGCCGTAGCACTGCTGCGCCGCAGCGACATCGAAGGGGCAACGCGCGAGGTGCAAGCCGCGTTGAAGCTGCACTCCGACGATCCCGAGGCAACGGAGCTGCTGACACGCCTGCTGGCAACGCATGGCTCAACCGCCAACCTGAAGTCGAGTATGAGCGCGGGAGGCTTCGACCCCACCACGCGCATCCGGCGCACCTGGTCGGAGGCGTCGTTACGTCAGGTGGCGTTCCAACTGGACCAGATGCGCGCCATCCAGATGGCCTCGCTGCCACCGGCCCAGCAGGCAGTGCAGTACACGCAGTTGGGCGATGAATATCTGGCGCAGGGGCTGCTTCCGGAGGCCGAGCAGGAGTTTCATTCTGCGCTGTCTGCCGATCCGAAGAACGCCGCGGCGCACGCCGGAATCGCCCAGGTGCGCGAGCGCAGCGGCTCGACCGACGAAGCGCGCACCGAGGCGCAGAGTTCGCTACAGCTAGCACCCAATGTTGCGGCGTATCTGGTGCTGGCGCGGCTTGACTTGCAGGCCAACCAGCTTCCGGATTCCGCCAACAACTTGGCCAATGCTCTGCGGCTGGAGCCAAACAATACCGACGCGCTGGCCATCAAGACGACACTGGCGGAGCGCGGCCAGAACCTTCCCTAGGCCATCTGCCGGAAAGAAGCTGTGCGCGAGGTCTGCCGCTTGCCGTATGGTTAATGCGCGGCCCAGAGTGCCGCAGAGGTGCTTCCTTGCTCCGCCATTCAATTTTTTTCCGCATCGTTCGTCCCTTGGCAGCACTTGCCGCAATGGCCGCAATGCTGCCGCCTCTCACTCTAGCGCAGTCCGCGGTCTCGTCGCCGCTGGTGGTCAAACTCACCATCCACGACACAATCCAGCCCATCACCGCCGAGTACCTGAAGCGCGGCCTGGATGACGCCGCAAGCCGCCACGCCGCAGCCGTGCTGATCTCCATGGGTACGCCCGGCGGGCTGCTGGATTCCACGCGCGAGATGGTGGCCGACATTGAAGCATCGCAGGTGCCCGTCATTATTTTTATCGAGCCTTCGGGCAGCCGCGCAGGCTCGGCGGGATTCTTTCTGCTGGAGGCTGCCGACGTAGCCGCGATGGCTCCCGGCACCAACGCCGGTGCGGCCCACCCCATCCTCGAAGGCACCACGATGGATCCCGTGCTGAAGGAGAAAATTGAGAATGACGCGGCGGCCTTCCTACGCTCGTATGTCACCGTGCGCGGGCGCGACGCCGCCTCCGCCGAAGACGCCGTGCGCAACTCGAAGTCGTACAGCGAGTCCGAGGCATTGAAGTTGCACCTGATCGAAGTAGTCGCGCCGGACGATAACGCCCTGCTGGCCGCGCTGAACGGGCGCACCATCAAGCGCTTCCATGGCGAGAGCGCCACGCTGAACTTCACCCACGCCACCATCGATCCCCTGCTGCCGTCCACGCGCGAACGCCTGCTGACGCGGCTCACCAGCCCCGATCTCGACGTGCTTCTTCTGCTCTGCGGCGGGCTGCTTATCTACCTTGAGTTCAACGTGCCGGGTACCATCATCCCCGGCGCGCTGGGCACCCTGATGGTGCTGCTGTCGATCTTCGGCCTGAACCTGCTGCCGATCCAGCACACATCGATCCTGCTGCTATTTGCGGCGCTGGCGTTCATGGTGCTGGAGGCGAAGTTCGCCAGCCACGGAGTGCTTGGGATCGCCGGCGTGCTGTGCCTCGTCTTCGGGCTGGCCACGCTGGTCAACGGGCCGTCGCCGGAGATGCGCGTCCACTTCGGCGTGGCAGCGGGCGCGGGCGTCGGATTCGGAGTGATTACCTTCGGCCTGGCATGGATCGCCGTGAAGGCAAGGAAAGCCAAACGCCTCACCGGTGCGCAGGCGATGATTGGCCAGACCGCAACTGCAATGACGCCTCTCGCCCAACAAGGCCACTCCCTACCCGGCTATCCCGCCATCGGTCAGGTCGAGGTCCGCGGCGAAATATGGAAGGCCACGCTGCCGCCCAACACCCCACCCGTCCCCGCCGGAACCCATCTCACCGTCCGCGCCGTCGACGGCCTCACGCTTACAGTTGCGCAGTAGACTAACTCTAAATACGTGCGAAGTTGTCGTACACTTTCTGCGAGGAAACTGATGTGGCTATTTGGGAATCAAATGAATCTTGTGTACGCTACCTGAAGACCTTCCAAGCAATGCCGTTGCCCTCCAAGCTAATGGATCTTAGCTTAGTTTTAACTCCGCTAACCATTACATTAATGACATACCTGATCTACAAATACAGGGTTCCCC